>UROR01000079.1 GCA_900549535.1 uncultured Collinsella sp.
GCTGAATCTGCCGCAAATACGCCGTGGCAGGCTGCGGCGAACAGAAAAATTTTCACAAAAATTCGCATAGAATCTCCCTTAATTCGTCCAAAGTTTTGGTTTTCAAAATTCTTACTCTTGCGGCTTTGAATCCCGCGCCGTCCTTTAGGAATCTTATCGTCTGGCTACGGATATGCGTGATGTTGTCCGCCGATACGCCAGAATCCCGCCCGTCGCACATAAGCTCGGCGTATTTGAGCGCAAGCTTGGCGCGCTCGGCGGGGGTCGGCGACTGGTATTCCCTGCCGTCGATTTTGCTTTTCACCTGCAAGAACACCCACGGATTCCCCAACGCCGCCCTGCCTATCATAAATCCGAAGCACGCACTGGAGCGCAGTTGTTGGGCTGAAAGTTTTTCCACCGACCCGTTGCCGATAAGCGGAATTTTAATCGATTGGGCGGTTTTTTCGATAAGCCCCCAGTCGGCATCGCCCGAATACCCCTGCGATTTCGTCCGCCCGTGCAGGGTTATCATTTTCGCACCCGCGTCCTGCAGCATTTCGGCGGCGGCGGGGACTACGATTTCGGACTTCGACCATCCTGTGCGCATTTTCGCCGTAATCGGCGTTTTTTTCACGCCCTGCGCCATCGCCCGAACTATTTTGCACATTTTATCGGTATCGCGCAAAAGCAGGCTGCCCGCCCCCGCCCCAACGGCGTTCGGCGCGGGGCAGCCGAAGTTTACGTCGATAAAATCGGGCGAACGCACGAGCTTATCCTCATCGACGTACTTACGGACCGCACGAAGCGTCTCTTTGTCATCGCGCGTCGTAAACGTAAAGTGGCCGTTATCCTTGGTAAAGATGGCAAAACGCGTGATCTTCTTGGTGCCGCGCAAAACCTCGGCGGCAATATAGTCGACCTCGTCCCACGGGATTTGAATATAATCCTCGGGATTGCGCTCGTTATAGTACTCGAACGCCTTATTGCCCACCATCACGTTACCGTGGCTGGTAAGCCCCATCAGGCAGGTTGCCGGCGTTGCCAGATCGACCGTGCTGTTCTGAGATTGCGCCATACGCGCCTCGCCCTCCAATTAAAACAATCGGACCGCATCCAGTGTACCCACCGGGTGCGGTCCGTTTCAATGGCTCAAAAGCCCTTACCTAGCAACTCTCGGTCTTAAGCCGAAGCGTGCTTACATGAAGCCGCAGAAGCGACCGATGATGCCGACGGCGAAGAGAGCCAGGATGATGACGATCGGGCTAACCTTCTTCTTGAGGAGCTTGCAGACCAGCAGGGTCAGGCACACGGCGGCAAGGCCGGGGATGAGCTGATCGAGATTACCCTGGAGCGTGGTGACCTTCATCTGATCAAGGGCGGTAGCACCGACGGAGTTGTACATCGTCAGCGCTTCCTTGATACCCTCGGAACCGGAAGGCAGGCTAGCCCAGTCGATAAAGGCGCCAGCAGACTGCTTGACCGTGGAGACGATCGGGGTGAAGGAAATGGACACCCAGCGCTCGACCAGGGCGCCGATGATGAACATACCCAGGATGGAAGCGCCCTCGGTGACCTTGCCCATCAGACCGCCGGAGAGGTCCTTGGCGATAGAGGAGCCGACCTTGTAGCCAAACTCCTGTGTGTACCACAGGAAAGCGTAACGGATGATGTTCCACGCGAAGAAGAACAGCAACGGACCGACGATGCTGCCGGACATGGCCAGGGAAGCGCCCAGAGCGCCCAGAATCGGGCGAAGGGTGAACCAGAAGACGGGGTCACCGACGCCGGCGAGCGGGCCCATCATACCGACCTTGACGCCCTGGATGGCGACGTCATCGATCGGAGCACCGTTGGCGCGCTCCTCCTCGAGGGCGAGGGTAACGCCAATGACGGGGGCGGAAACATAGGGGTGGGTGTTATAGAACTCCAGGTGGCGCTTAAGAGCGGCAATCTGGTCATCCTTGCTGGTGTAGAGCTTCTTGATCGCAGGGATCATTGCGAAGCACCAGCCGCCGTTCTGCATACGCTCGTAGTTCCACGAGCCCTGAAGGAACTGATGACGGAAGCAAACCTTCTTACGGTCAGCCTTGGTGAGCTGAATCTTGTTCTCTGCCATATGTATCACTCCCCTCCTACTCGTAATCGTTCAGAATGTCGCCGAGCGGGTCGCCGGAGCCACCGCCCGTGCCGCCACCCTGCTTGGCCAGATCCTTAAGACCAAGGTAGATGAGGGCAAGGGAGATGCCGATGAGGCCAAGGGCGATCAGCGTGAGCTGAGGGATGGCAGCAAGGACAAAGCCGAGGATGAAGAACGGCCAGGTCTCCTTGGTGGCCATCATGTTGATGACCATGGCGTAACCGACGGAAGCGACCATGCCGCCGCCGACGGCCATGCCGCCGGACAGCCAGTCGGGCATAGCGTTAAGCGCGTTGGTAACAGCCTCGGCCGGGATAACGCACAGAAGTACTGCCGGGATGGCGATACGAAGGCCCTGCATGAGGATGGCAGCGTACTGCCAGCGCTCGATGCCGGAGAAGTCGCCCTTCTCGGCGCAACCGTCCATGGCGTGAGCGATAGCGGTAGCAATGGTACGGCAGATCATGGTCAGGAACAGACCAGCGACCGACAGCGGGACGGCGACGGCGATGGCCGCGGTAACGGCCTTGGCCGAATCAGTGGCGCCGCCGTTGAGGGCGAGCACCATGATGATCGAAGAAGCGACCGAGGCCAGAGCGGCGTCAGGCGCGACGGCGGCGCCGACGTTAGCCCAGCCAAGGGCCATCATCTGGAGCGAACCGCCCAGGAGGATGCCCTCCTGAAGGTGACCGGTTACGAGACCGATAAGCGTGCATGCCACGAGCGGCTGATGGAACTGGAACTCATCCAGAATGCCTTCCATACCGGCAAGCAACGCGACAATCGCAACAAGCAGAATAGTGATTGCAGACATGTATCGGACCCTCCTTTACTATGCTTGAGCGGCCAGTTCGGCCTTAGCTTTCTTCAACATGGCGTCGAGATCCTCGGAGGCATCCGAAGGTACCTTGCGGACCTCGAACTTGACGCCCTTGGCCTTGAGGGCCTCGAGGGTCTTAACGTCGTCATCGCCCATAGCGACGGCGTTGGTGACGACGACCTTGCCCTTGGAGTGAGCCATGGAACCGATGTTGACTTCCTTGATGTCGACGCCGGCCTCGATGGCCTTGAGCAGATCCTGCGGGTTCTCAAAGAGCAGCATGGCCTTGGTGTCACCAAAACGCGTGTCCTTGACGACCTCGGCCATCTTCTTGATGGGAACGACGTTGGCATGGACTCCCGGAGGGGCAGCCTGCTCGATCATGGTCTTGCGGAGCTCGTCGTGAGCAACGCCGTCGGAAACCACGATGATGCGGTTGGGGTTGATCTGCTTGGTCCACGTGGTGGCCACCTGACCATGAAGCAGACGGGTGTCGATACGGACGTGGGCGATCTTGATGTGCCCATCGCCGATGACCGTTCCCGGAGGGATGGCACCTGCAGGAGCAGCGGCGGCTGCAGCCGGCTTCTTCTCCTCGGGCTCCAGAGACTCGGGCTTGACGCGCACGCCAGCCTTAGCCTCAGTCACGAGATGTTTTGCGATCGCATGTGCAGTGTTCTTTGCGTCAAAGCGCTGCGAATATGCCTCGATGAGCATAGGCAGGTTGACACCGGTGACGATAGCCCAGGAATCGTGGCCCTCGATGAGCCCGCTGATCTGGTTGAACGGCGTGCCGCCCCACAGATCAACGAGGAAGAGCACCTGCTCCTGGTCCTCGAAGGAAGCGACTGCTTCCTCGACCTTGGCACGGAAGTCGTCGGGGCCCATGCTCGGCTCGAGCGAGACCACGGCAACAGACGGCTGATCGCCAAAGACCATCGAGCCCGTCTGCTTGATTCCAGCTGCCAAGTCCCCGTGGCTAGCAAGAACAATACTTACCATCACATAACCTCCTTTTTGTCTACGTATTTCCTACACGACATGAAAGGAGTATAGCTGTTTGGTTTGTGGAATTATAGCTAAATCCGCAAAAGGTTGGATTATTTGTTTAAACGTCTAGGTTTGTTACAAGTTGATTACGTTACTGCTTTTTGACTCATTACACGACAAGGCGTCGCTCATCAAGCCATGCATTTTACAGATACAAGCAGGCTGTTCATTAATATTGATTTTAGGCAAGCGCGAATGCGCTTGTACTGCCGCTATTTTGTTTAAACAGACATGGCTTGACTATTTTCGTGACTTATGGTCTATGAAACCACTCAAAATAGTTGCGGTGGAATAGTTCTTGTTTAAGAGCCAGAAGGCTGAATCTAGGAACTATTTCACCGCAACTTATAGGGAATCCTAGGCGATGTGGAGGGGGTTGGCGGCGTCGACGGCATCGGGGGCGTCGGAGAGGCCGTCAGGAGCAGCGTCTGCCGGATCCTCTTCGGGGGTCTCGATCTGTTTGATCATGACCTCTTGGCCCTGCAGCAGGTATGTCTCGCCGCTACCGCAATGGGGACAGGTCTTGCCGTGCTCGACCGTCGCGTAGTCGCGGCCACATGCCTCGCAATGCGTCACAGCCTCGACGGGCTCCACAACAAGCTCCGCGCCCTGCGCGATAGGCTTTTTATCTGCTGCCCAGCGCCAAGCGTCGAGCAGCAAGTCGGGAACGACGCCCGAGACCTCGCCCAACAGCAACGTTACGCTCGAAACGCGACGCACGCCATGAGCGCGCGCTACATTCTCGACATCGCGAATGATGTGGTAAACGATCCCCAATTCATGCACTTTTTCTTCCGCCGTTCCCGTTATGGCTACTTACTTGCGACCGAACTTAATCTTGATGGCGCGCTTGAGCGCGTACTTGCCCAGGCTTGGGAGCTTTTGCTCGTATTTGACCATCGTGGAGCACTCGGGGCGGTCGCGATCCAGATGGATAGCGTCAAACGCGCACTTGGTGGTGCACAGGCCGCAGCCGATGCACTTGTTGGGGTCGACGATCGAGGCGCCGCAGCCCAGGCAGCGGGCGGTCTCGGCGCGCACCTGCTCCTCGGAAAAGGTCTCAACATACTCGCTAAACGGCGCAGCCTTCTCGCGTTCGCGGTCCACGTGGGCAACCTCGCGGCTCGCGTTGTCGTAGCTCTCGAGCACAACGTCGTCGCGGTCGAGCGCGGTGTAGCGGCGCTGATTGCGGCCGATGGTGAGCGTGGAGCCCGGCTGCACAAAGCGATGGATGGACACCGCGGCCTCGTGGCCGGCGGCGATAGCGTCGATGGCAAAGCTGGGGCCAGTGTAGACGTCACCACCCACAAAGATGTCGGGTTCGGCGGTCTGGTAGGTCTGGGGATCGGCAAGGGCACCCTGGCCGCGGCCGAGCTCCACCTTGGAGCCAGCCAGCAGGTCGCCCCACACAATGGACTGGCCAATCGACATGACGACACGGTCGGCATCGACACGGCGCAGATCGCTCTCGTCGTACTCGGGCGCAAAACGGCCCTCGTCGTCAAAGACACGCGTGCAGCGCTTGAAGGTGATACCGCACACATGACCGGCCTCGTCTAGGTGAATCTCCTTGGGGCCCCAGCCGCAGCTGATGTGAGCGCCGTCCTCAACGGCCTCGCGACGCTCCTCCTCGCTGGCGGGCATCTGAGCCTCGCTCTCCAGGCAGAACATCTCAACATGCTCGGAGCCCAGACGGCAGGCGTTGCGGGTCACGTCGATAGCCACGTTGCCGCCGCCCACTACGATGGTGCGGCCGGGTAGCGCGTCGATCTTGCCGCTGTTGACCTCGCGCAAGAAGTCGACGGCCACGGTCACGTCCTCGGCATCCTCGCCCGGAATACCGGCAAGGCGGCCGCCCTGGCAGCCGATGGCAACATAAAAGGCCTTAAAACCCTGCTCGCGCAGCTCATCGAGCGTCACATCGCGACCGACCTCCACGCCATAGCGGAACTCGGCACCCATCAGGCGAATGATCTCGACCTCGGCCTCGATAACGTCCTTCTCCAGCTTAAAGCTGGGAATACCGTAGGTGAGCATGCCGCCCGGACGCTCGTTCTTCTCGAACACGACGGGCTTATAGCCCTTCTCGGCCAGATAAAAAGCGCAGGACAGACCGGCCGGGCCGGCACCGATGATGGCGATCTTCTGGTCGAAGCCGCCGGCACGCGTCGGCGTCACCACGGGCGGGACATAGCGGGTCGCGGCGTCCAGATCGCGCTGGGCGATAAACTTCTTGACCTCGTCGATGGCCACGGCGGCGTCCACACGGCCGCGGGTGCAGGCATCCTCACAGCGGCGGTTGCACACACGGCCGCAGATAGCGGGCAGCGGGTTCTCGCGCTTAATGAGTGCTAGGGCCTCGTCATAGCGACCCTGCGCCGCGAGCTTCAAATAACCCTGAACGGCAACATGCGCGGGGCAGGCCGTCTTGCAGGGCGCGGTGCCGGACTTGTGCGTCTCGATGCGGTTGTCGTTGCGGTAGTTGGGCGACCACTTGGTGTGGTCCCACTTGGTGGCATCGGGCAGCTCCTGGCGCGGATACTCGGGGACCCGTCCGCCCGCCTTTTTGCTGCAGAGCTTCTGGCCCAGCTTGGCGGCGCCGGCCGGACACACCTCAACGCAGCGACCGCAGGCAACGCACTTGTCCTTCTCGACCTTGGCGACATAGGCCGAGCGCGACAGGTTGGGCGTGTTGAATAGCTGCGAGGTGCGCAGGGCGTAGCACACGTTGACGTTACAGTTGCAGATGGCGAAGATCTTGTTCTCGCCGTCGATGTTGGTGATCTGGTGCACAAAGCCGTTGTCCTCGGCCTGGCGCAGGATGTCGTAAACCTCGTCGCGGGTCACGTAATGGCCACGATCGGTCTCGACCACGTAGTCGGCCATATCGCCCACGGCGATGCACCAATCGGCCGGGTCGTCGGCGCAGCCCTCACCCATCACGCGACGGCTCGCGCGACAGCTGCAGGTGCTGGCGGCATACTTACCCTCGTATTTGTCGAGCCAGTGCTCAATATGCTCAATCGGCACCGAGGTGCTTGCGGCATCGATGGCCTTCTCGACCGGAATGACGTGCATGCCGATACCGGCACCTCCGGGCGGCACCATCGGCGTGGCCTTGGACAGCGGGCCCTTGGATGCCTGTTCAAAGAACTTGGCGTAGACCGGGTGCTCCTCGAGCTGGCTCACGCGCATGTTGAGAAACTCGGCGGAACCCGGCACCAGCATGGGCAACACCCATTGCTTGGCGCGCTCGGGATTTTCCCAGTTGTACTCGAGCAGGCCCGTGTAGCTCATATAGTCGAGCATCTTCTCGATCTGGGCCTCGGGCATGCCGGTGAGCTTGACCATCTCGGGCAGCGTGTAGGGACGGCGCATCTTCATCTTGCAGAGTACCTCGGCCTGCTCGTCAGTCGCGGCCTCGGCAAACGACCAGTACTCGTAGCCCAGCAGCTCGTCGCGATGCAGCAGGCGGTTAGTGCAGTGCTCGCACAGTTTGACGATGGCCTCGCGCGGATGCTCCGGCAGCGGCGGCACAAACTCCGCACCGATATCGGGCTCGGTGTAGCTAATCCCCGGTCCGTTGAGAATCATAGTCGTCCCTTCTCTTGCCGCAACCTGGCAGGCACGCAGCGCCCCTCTTTTTACGGGCTCGACATGCCCCCACGCCGTTCACCCGTTATTGTTGACATTGTGTCAAAAACAGTATTGACGAACCGTCAACAATATTCAAGACTGTTAGGTGAACGGTCAGGCAAAAGAGGATGAAAGGCGGCAAAACATGGGCAACAACACAGCAGATACCTCTGTGGCCGATGCCGTCCCCGCGCCCGACAGCACGGCCAAACGTCTGACGGGCGACGAACGCCGTCGCGAGATCCTCGCCGCCGTGCGCACCGTGAGTTCCGAGCTGGGTGTGTCGCATCTATCTGTCTCGGCCGTGACCAAACGCGCCGGCTGCACGCGCTCATTGTTCTACCACTACTTTGCCGATATGGACGCCGCCGTCACCGCTGTCATGGACGAGGCAATCGACGGTTTTATCGCCGAGCTCGAGCAGTGGAATGCCAGCCGCATCGCCGGTGATATCGAGGGCGCACTCGACACCGTCGCCCCGCTCTTCAAGCGCCTGGTCGTCAGCGGCCACGAGCTGCCGAGTACGCTCACCTCAAGCAGCGGCGCGCTCTACGGCGGCTTTTTGCACAACGTGGTCCAGCGCGTGGCGCAGTATATCTGCGACACCACCGTGGTGGATTTTGTCGCCCATCATGAGCTACGCATCGACCATGTCTACGAGACGTTCTACACCCTCATCATGGGGTTGTTGATGTATATCCGCACGCACCCCGATGTGCCCGACGAGACGGTCAAGGAAATCATCGCCTCGACACTCCACATCGAGGGCTATACCGCCAAGTATCCGGAGCGCAAGCCCCAGAACTGACGACATTTGGCCAAACTGCCCGCGATCGGAAGAGGGGCCGCGGGCGTGTGAAAGGAGAGCAGCATGCTGTTCGATGTTTGGGGTAGCGATACCCTTATCCACTGGGCCGGCTGGGCCATGGTCTTTATCGGCCTGATCGTGCTCAACGAGGTCGGCCGCCGCACCAAGCTCGGCGCGGCCATCATCTTTGGTGTGGCTCCGCTGGCCATGACCATCTACTGCGTCGCCATCGCCGTCGGCGTTTCGCAGGGTGCCGAGTGGGCGCTCACCAACCCCACCCATGTGTACCAAAACAGCTGGTTCCACTACGCCAAGGTGTACGCGGCGCTGGCCGGCTGCTGGGGCTTCATCGCCATTAAGTACCAGTGGGGCAAGATCGGCAAGGCGCACTGGTTCCGCGCATGGCCGTTTGTGATCGTCGCTATCAACATCATGATCGCCGTCGTGTCCGACTTCGAGAGCGCCTATCACTTCTTTGTCCTGGGCGAGTCCACCTGGGTCACCTCCGAGGGCGCCACGCAGCTCGCCGGCTGGAACAACGTGTTCAACGGCATCGCCGGTATCATCAACATCTTCTGCATGACCGGC
>UROR01000080.1 GCA_900549535.1 uncultured Collinsella sp.
TGCTGGCGGCGGGCAATTTGCGCCCCGCCGGCTGTTGCGCCGCCCCACGGCGTTTATTTTTTGCGGCGGGTTTTTTTTGCCCGGGCCTCCCGGGAGAGTTACTTATGAACTACGCGAACATTAAGTATTTCGACATTGCTGATGGGGAGGGCGTTCGTACTTCTCTGTTTGTGAGCGGGTGCCGTCGTGGGTGCAAGAATTGCTTTAACTCTGTTGCGTGGGACTTTGCTGCGGGCGAGCCCTTTGATCGTGCCGTCGAGGACAAGATTATCGAGAGCCTCGATCATCCCTTTATTGACGGCCTGACGATTCTGGGCGGAGAGCCCATGGAACCCGAGAACCAGGCGGGGCTCGTTGAGTTTGTCGAGCGTGTTCGTGCCGCTTATCCTGCGGGGTCAGGAAAGACCATTTGGTGTTTTACCGGCGACGCGCTCGAGGAGCTTATGCCGGGTGGTCGTCACCATACTGAGGTGACGGACCGTATCCTTGCCTGCCTCGACATGTTGGTGGATGGCCCGTTTGTTCAGGATCTTTATGATATCTCGTTGCGCTTTAGGGGCTCGAGTAACCAGCGTGTGATCGATATGAACGCTACGCGCGACCGCGCTGTGCGTGAGGGCGTTGCGCTTTGCGACGCTGTGCAGCTTTGGCGGGACGATCCAGTCTATTCAACCCATACTATGTAGCTTGTGGTCGATGCCGGAGGGCGTGGTACCATAGCGCGAACGTGAAATCGGAAAAGTGAGGCCCAGATGGTCGATCAGGAAAAAGTCGAGGCCGCCATTAAGCTGTTGCTTGAGGGCATAGGCGAGGACCCAACTCGTGAGGGCCTGCTGGAGACCCCGGCGCGCGTTGCCCGTATGTATGGTGAGATCGCCGGCGGCATGGGCCAGAGTGCCGAGGAGCACCTGTCCAAAACCTTTGCCGTCGCTTCGAACGATTTGGTTATCGAGCGCGACATTACGTTCTACTCGCTGTGCGAACACCATCTGCTGCCGTTTTATGGCAAGGCCGCGATCGGCTATATCCCTAACGGTCGCGTGGCGGGTCTGTCTAAGCTTGCTCGCACGGTTGAGGTTTATGCCCGTCGTCTGCAGCTACAGGAGCAGCTGTGTGCACAGGTTGCCGATGCCCTCATGGATTATCTCGCTCCCCAGGGAGCGATTGTGCTCATGGAGGCTGAGCATATGTGCATGACCATGCGCGGCGTGCAAAAGCCCGGCACCAAGACCGTGACGCTCGCTCGCCGCGGCGTCTTTGAGACCGATCCCGCGCTCGAGGAGCGATTCTTTAGGATGCTGAGCCGTTAACCATGAAGGTCGTCAACGACTTTGCATCGAAGACCGATGAGGGGACGTCGCGTCGCGGCTTTATGGCTTCGGGCCTGACCCCCTTTGGCGCTATGCCTCGCATTGATTACATTTGTGCCAACGGGCTGTTCCGGCGGCACCTGGGCAACATTGCACAGTTGGAATCGGGGCGCATCTTTTGCCGCCATGGTATTGACCATCTGCTCGATGTCGCTCGCATTATGTGGATCAAGAATCTCGAGGAACGGCTCGAATTTGACCGCGAGGTCATCTACGCCACGGCACTTCTTCACGATATCGGCAAAGATGAACAGTATGAATCGGGTATATCCCATGATGTTGCAAGCGAACGCGTCGCTGATGCGATTCTCGGCGGCATGCCCGAAGACGTGGCGTTCGAGCCGGCAGATGTCGCAGCCATTAAGACGGCCATCCTGGGCCATCGAAAGCTACGCGTGAACAGCCAGCCGCTTGAGCGTCTGCTTTATGCAGCCGACAAAGCGTCGCGCGCCTGCTTTGCATGCCCTGCGCGCAATGCCTGCAACTGGAGCGATGATAAAAAGAACCTATCGATTCGCGTGTAGTCGGTATGCGCGGTCGGGGTTCTGAACGAAGGAGACGATCGCGATGACTAACAAAAGGCTACCCGAGAATGCAACCAAGACCGAGGGTGCCGAGCTCGCCCGTCGTGGCAGGGGTGAAATTTCCGCTGCAACGGCGGTGCCCCATGTGAGCTATGACGACCTGCGCCATGCCGACCGCATTACTATCGACGGTCTCGAGGTCTTTGCCAACCACGGCGTGTATCCCGAGGAGAACGCCCTGGGCCAGAAGTTCATCGTGTCCCTGGTGCTCTATGCCGACCTGCGTGCAGCGGGGGAGCACGATAACCTGGACGCCTCGATTGACTACGGCTCGGTATGCCACGATGTCGATGGCTATCTGCGCGAGCATACGTTTAAGCTCATCGAGGCTGCAGCCGAGGGTGTGGCCCAGATGCTGCTACGTCGTTACCCCCTGCTGCTTGGCGTGCACGTTAAGCTCGATAAGCCTTGGGCGCCCGTCGGTCTTCCCCTGGCAAGCTGCGGTGTCGAGATCGAGCGCGTGCGCTAACCGGTTCTAATACGTCTCTATGGGTGGCTGCTTGAGTCGCTGAGACAGTGCTCTATTGTTGGGGCAGTATGTGTCGAGCAGGACGTGGAACCGCTGGTTGTGGCTCGGCTCGAGCAGGTGGACGAGCTCGTGGGCGACAACCATGTCAAGGCACTCGACGGGGTAGGCGGCAAGTTCTCGTGCGATGCGAATGGCGCCGGTTTTGGGCGTGCATGATCCCCAGCGCGTTTTCATGCTGCGCACGGAAACGCGGGAAACGTCGACACCCATTGCGATTTCGTATGCGTGCACAATATCGCGCAGTGCCGATGTGACCTCGGACGTATAGAGCTGGTCAATATGGGCTTGGATCTCACTGGGCGTTAAGCCGTCGAGGGTCGCGTTCCACTTGGCCTGCGGACGTTCGTCTGGCTCGTCGGTACCCATAAAACTTGCGAAGGTGGCCTGCTTGGGCCGCGGTGCGGGTGATGCAAAGTTGTGGTCGAGTGCATCCTGAACGGTGATGGGTTTGCCCCAAAGCGCAATGATGGACGAGGGACTGAGCGGCTCTCGCGCCGTCGCCTGACGTTGCTCGCGTTGGGCAAGTCGGCTGATAATCCAGGCGCTGTTGCGCTTCACAAACGCTTCGATACGCTCGCGGCTGGCGCCGAGCGGTGCGCTGGCGTGGACCTCGCCGCTCGATGTGACGCGTAGGTTGAAGTTCTTGACGCGCTTTTTGGTAACGACGACGGGGATGGGCGTCCCATCGGGGGGGGATACGCAAATCGAAAACTGCTGCGTAAAACGCGGCCCTTCTGATTGGGGCCGGGCCGGCATGCCGACCGTGCGGCATGCCGGCCCGCTCAAGGGATGTGAAATTAATAACGCTCGAAGAAGGCAAGCGCGTTGTCGCTGCAGAGCTTTTGCATCACGGTCTTGCCAAAATGCTTGGAAAGCATGTTCTGGAACTCGGGCATCTTGCTGGCATCGGAGAGGAAAGCGGGCACCGTGGCGCCGTCCCAGTCGCCGCCGAGCGCGATGACGTCCTCGCCGCCCAGGTCGAGCCAGTGCTCGATATGTGCCGCCAGCTGGTCGAAGGTGACGTCTGCGGCGGTCTTGTCGGTTGCGTCGTTGGAAAGGAACTCGCTGCAGTAGTTGAGGCCGACGATACCGCCCATGTCGCGAATGGTGCGGAACTGGTCGTCGGTGAGGTTGCGCTTGACGCCGCAGACGGTGCGGGAGTTGGAGTGGCTGGCGACGAAGGGACGCGTGGCGTGGGCGACAACTTCGTCAAAGCATTCATCGTTGAGGTGGGAGACGTCGAGCACCATGCCGGCGTGCTCCATCTGCGTAAGTGCCTCGATGCCGGCGGCGGTGAGGCCGGCGTGGGTGTCGTGGCCGCTCGCGAGCGGTCCCTGCGCGTTCCAGCTGAGTGATGACATGAGTACGCCCAAGCTCTTGAGCACCTCGATCAGTGCGGGGTCCTCGGCAAAGAACGTGGCGTTTTCGATGGTGTGGATGCAAGCGACCTTGCCGTCCTTGAGCGCGGGGCGAATGTCTGCGGCGCTGCGTACGTTGACCATGCGGTCGTGGTTGAGCATTGCCTGGCCGCTCATATGCGCCATGATTTGCGCCTGGAAGCGCGCGGCGTGGGCGGTGGGAATCTCGTCGGGGACAAACGTGGCGAAGCACTGTGCCCATGGCGCGTTGCCGATCTTTGCGAGCGAGATGGCGCAGGCGTTGCCCTCGATGAGGTCGAAATCTTGCGGATGCGTTTCGTCGCCGGGGAAATAACCGTCGGTGCCGGCGGTAAAGCGCAGGTCGAGATCGAGCGTGGCCCAGCCGATACGGTCGGCGGTGTCGCAGTGTAGGTCAAATACGGGATATGCCATGGTTCCTCCGGTTGCAGCGTTTCTTTGCAAACTGTCCTTGAATTGTATGACTAGGGTATAGTTAGCGCCATATGTTCACGGCGGCCCGCGTTGTGCGCCGCCCTTATCACGGAGGTTACCATGTCCAACCAGGGCAAGAAGGTCAAGACCCATTATCGCGGCACGCTCGATGACGGCACGCAGTTCGATAGTTCCTACGATCGCGGCGAGCCGCTGGAGTTCACCTGCGGCGCCGGTCAGATGATCAAGGGCTTCGACGCCGCTGTTGTCGACATGCAGGTGGGCGAGAAGAAGACCGTGCACATTCCTGCTGCCGATGCCTACGGCGAGCACAATCCCGAGATGGTTATTACCTTCCCGGCCGAGCAGGTTCCCAACATCGAGCAGATCGAGAAGGGCATGAAGCTCTTCCTGTCCACGCCGAGCGGTATGCCCGTTCCCGCCGTGGTCATCGACGTAACGCCCGAGGCCGTGACGCTCGATGCCAACCACGAGCTGGCCGGCAAGGACCTCAACTTTGATATCGAGCTTGTTGAGGTCGAGGGTTAGAGTATGTCTGAGCGCTTGGTTTCGACGACATGCTTGGGAAATCTCAACGATCCGTCCTATGAACTCCTGCTTCGCCGGAAGCTGGGCGGCGTCTTTGAAGTTGACGAGCTGCTGCTCGATTGGGACCAGGCTGATGTATGCGCGTTTGTGGACGTGACGGAGCTGGGGCGCACGGTCGATGTTCGGCTGGATACTGCCGACGGCGGTCGTCTTGTCGACGGCGACGTGCTCGCCGTCGACCGTTCGGGTGTGGTGCCCGTGGCGGTTGTCGTGCGCCTGCGCAGCGCCGAGGTTTATTTGGTCGAAGTTGACCGCATGGACCCGATTGCGCTCGCGCATGCGTGCTGGGAGATCGGCAATATGCATGCGCCGCTTTTCCGAGGCGATTCGGACGAGCATGCCGTGCGCATGCATACGCCGGTGCAGCCTGCTTTGGGCCGCATGCTCCGGGGCGTCGAGGGCGTTCGGCTCTCGACGGTTACCCGTGAACTCGATTCGGACCGGCGCTTTGCGTCGAGTGCGGCGGATGCCGTTGTGAGTATGGCTCCAGACTTTACGATCGTAAAGAAGGCGCGCGGCTAAGCACGCATATGCGCAAGACGGGCTTTGAGGGGCGACCAATCAAGGTCCGTCTTGCTGTTGATAGGAGGCTTTGGGGGAACATATGGGTCTTGAGGGAATCAAGCTGATTGCCTGCGATTTGGACGGCACGTTGCTGCATCCGGGGGAGCGCGAGCCGCGTTCCGAGGCCTTTGAACTCATCGATGAACTGCATCGTCGCGGTATCGTGTTTATGCCGGCGAGCGGCCGTCAATATGCGAGCTTGCGCTATCTGTTTGCCCCGGTGGCCGATGAGCTCGCCTATGTATGCGAAAACGGAGCCCTGGTGATGAGCGAGGGACGTGCCGTTGTCAAGCGTTCCATGGAGCGTAGCCTTGCTATGGATATCGCGAATGCCGTGGTTGCGTATCCCCATGCCGACGTGACCCTTTCGTGTGAGGGACACCTCTACACCATGAGCGGCAACGATGCGTTCGTCGATCATTTGCGCTATGAGGTCCACTGCGATGTGGCGGTGGTCGCCCGCCCCGAGGACATCGACGAGGACGTCATTAAGATTGCCTTCCAGACGCCCGAGGTGGATCAGCCGGCGGCCCTGGAGTATTTTGAGCGCCTCTTTAGCGACCGTGTTGACGTGATGACGTCGGGAACCGAATGGACGGACTTTATCGGTTTCGGTTCGGGCAAGGGCTCCGCGCTTGCCGATTACGGTCGTGCCCTGGGTATTTCGCCCGATGAGATGATGGCGTTTGGCGACAATGAGAACGATCGCGACATGCTCAACGTCGTGGGCCATCCCTATCTGATGGAGAGCTGCAACCCCTCTATGCGTGGCATTAACGACCGCGTCCGCTACGTGCGCACGGTCGAAGAAGAGCTGCGTCGTCTACTTGCTGAGTAGACATTTGGGACATGTCTAGGAATCTACTTTTTGCTGCAAAGTGCGGAAAGGTGGATTTTAAGGCATGTTCCAAACATCTACCGGCAGTCGGGGCAGAGACCCTCGAAGATGGTGTAGTGCGACGTGACGTGCCAGCCGATTTGCTCGGACGCTTTGGCGTCGAGCTGGGCATCGAAGGGGAGCGGTACGTCGATGACGCGGCTGCATGAGGTGCAGATGATATGTGCGTGCGGCTCGATCGTGCGATCGAAGCGGCTGCCGCCCGGCGTCTTGATGGAGAGGATCTCGCCGGCGTCGGCCAAGAGATTGAGGTTGCGGTAGACCGTACCGCGGCTGATTTTGTCATCCTGCGCGCGCACGACGTTGTAGATTTCGTCGGCGGTGGGATGGTTGTAGCTTTGGCGCACGGCGTCAAGAACCAGCTTTCGCTGCTTGGTATTCCTTCTTTGCACCGCCATGCGCCTCGCCTCTTTTCTATCAACGGTCGTAGGTAAATGATACCGTATTTAGCACACAATACTAATAATGAGGACTGAAACCGTCTTCATTGGCAAGTGGGGCTCGGGCCTGGGCATCTACAAGGCGAAAACGCGTTCCCATGCGCTCGTAGGAGGCATGAAGTGCCTCGAGATGAGATAGGATGTCTGCCGGAGCTCCCTGTATCTCCATCTCGACTGAGCCGTCTTCCATGTTACGCACCCAGCCGGTGAGTGCGCGTGCCTGCGCGAGGTTGGTGTTGGTAAAGCGAAAACCAACGCCTTGGACTTGCCCCGCCCAGCGCAGGAAATAACGCAGGGGAGTGTCTTGAGTGGCCTCGTCGCTTGCAAGCACGGTAAGCCTGCGGCGCAGCTCGAGCTCGACGTTTGACGGTTTTTGAGGCTCTCGACTGCCGCCGGTGACGCTGGAGAAGAACGTATCGAAGAGGCCCATCGCTATGCCTGCTTGCCTGCGTCGGCCGGGAAGGTTATGCCGGCCTGCTGACGCACGGCATCCATGATGCGTAGTGAGACGAGCGTGACATCGCGGTAGTGGCCAAGCTCGTGGCGTCCCGCCGGGGTCTCCCAAATCTCTTCCTTGACGTTATCGATGCCGCCGATGGCGGTGATAAAGTCTGTGAGTTCGTATTCCATGGTGTTGCTCGATTTGGGCAGGTCGAGCACGCGGCCGTTGTCGCCCTGTTCGCGCGGCGCCTCGGTCGCCGAGCCGCGTACGACGTCGCCGCGATAGTCGATGCGGACGTTGCGGGGCGTGGACAGATGGTCAATCTGGATAGTGCCACGCTCGCCTTCGATCTGCGAGGGCAGTAGGTCATTCGTAATTTTGGAGTGCGCGAGCTCGACGGAGATGCGGCCTCCGCCATAGCTGGCGAGGATGGAACCGCAGCCGTCGATGGGGCCGTGCGTGAGCTGTCGCGTGGTGGGGTCGAGCAGAGTAGTCATGCTCGTAAGGCCGGAGGGCATGCCGAAAATCTCGACCATGGGCCCGACGGCGTAGACGCCAATGTCCATGAGGGAACCCGATGCCATATTGCAGTCGAAGATATTGGTGGCGCGTCCCGCGAGAATCTCGTTGTAGCGCGAGGAATACTTGCCAAAGCGCAATGAGGCGCGGCGGATGGGGGCGATCTCGCCCAGGGCGTCCTCGATGGCGTGGAAGGCGGGATCGTGGAGGGGACGCATGGCTTCGAGGGCCACGACACCTGCTGCCTCGGCAGCGCGGAAGACTTCCAGCGCCTGCGCTTCGGTGGCGCAGAAGGGTTTCTCGACGATGACGTGCTTGCCACCGGCGATGCAGGCAAGGGCCTGCTCGTAGTGAAGTGCGTTAGGACTGCCGATATAGACGGCGTCGACGTCGACGGCTGCCGCAAGCTCGTCAAGTGCGGTGAAGTTACGCTCGCCGCCGTGTTCGGCGGTAAAGGCGGCGCCGCGCTCGGCATCGCGCGAGAGCGTGCCCACAAACGCGGCTTGGTCGTTGGCGTTGACGACCTGGATAAAGTCGTCGGTAATCATGGATGTGCCGATGGTCGCGATGCGCAGCATACGTCCCCCTTGCGTTGTTTGGTCTACAGGATGAGTGTAGCGCGTGGGGATATAAAGCTGCGCGAAAACGCTATTACAGGTCGCTCTCGTTAAAGCCGGTGTCGATATCGAGGTTGCTGCCGTCGGCCGCCGTGGTGGCGAGCTCATCGCAGCGCTCGTTGAGCTCGTGGCCGGCATGCCCCTTAACCCAGATGAACTCCACCTTATGCTTGCTTTTGGCGGCAAGCAGGCGCTCCCACAGGTCGCGGTTCTTGACGGGCTGCTTGTTGGCAGTTTTCCACCCGCGCTTTTTCCAGCCGTCGATCCAGTGTTTATTGAAAGCGTTGACGACGTACTGCGAATCGGAATGGACCTCGACCTCGCAGGGGCGGTTGAGCGCCTCGAGACCGGCGATGGCTGCCATCAGCTCCATACGGTTGTTCGTAGTTCGTTTGTAGCCGCCGGAAATCTCTATCGTGTGCAGTTTTCCTGCCGGATCTACATAGTGAATGACGGTTCCAAATCCGCCCGGACCATCTGGATTGCCGCGGGCGGCGCCGTCTGTGTATATAGTTACTTTCAAGTCAGAAATCTCCTTTATGTCTATTATTGAAGCTTAGCGGTCCCACTTAT
>UROR01000081.1 GCA_900549535.1 uncultured Collinsella sp.
GCTGGGGTTCAGCACATCCACCATCAGGTAACGGGCAAGGGCGCAGATGCGCTCGCAGCGCATGGGGTTGCGTTTGTAGGGCATCGCAGAGGAACCGATCTGGTTCTTCTCAAAGGGCTCCTCCATCTCCTTGAAGTTGGCCAGCAGGCGCAGGTCGGTGGCAAACTTCATGCAGCTCTGGCCAATACCCGCCAGTGCATTCAGGATAAAGGCATCCACCTTGCGGCTGTAGGTCTGGCCGGACACCGGCACAACGGCCTTGGGGTCAAAGCCCATCTCCTTTGCAATGGAAGCATCCACGGCGCGGATCTTGTCGGCATCGCCCTTGAACAGCTCCATAAAGGAAGCCTGCGTGCCGGTGGTGCCCTTGACGCCGCGCAGCTGCAGGGTAGCCAGACGATGGTCGATCTCGGCCAGATCCATCACCAGTTCGTTGGCCCACAGGGTAGCACGCTTGCCCACGGTGGTGGGCTGTGCGGGCTGGCAGTGGGTGTAGGCCATGCAGGGCATATCCTTGTACTCCTTGGCAAAGTGTGCCAGCTTTGCCAGCACACCCACCAGCTTTTTGCGCACCAGCTCCAGACCCTGCCGCATCACGATGATGTCGGTGTTATCGCCCACATAGCAGCTGGTGGCACCCAGATGGATGATACCGGCTGCCTTGGGGCACTGCTGGCCGTAGGCGTAGACATGGCTCATGACGTCGTGGCGCACCAGCTTTTCCCGCTCGATGGCCACTTCGTAGTTGATATCGTCCACATGGGCTTCCAGCTCAGCTACCATATCCGGGGTGATGTTGGTCAGACCCTGATCCATTTCGGCACGAGCCAGCGCCACCCACAGCCGCCGCCAGGTGCGGAACTTGTTGTCGTCCGAGAAGATATACTGCATCTCATCGGAAGCGTAGCGGGTGGAAAAAGGGCTGATATAGCGATCATGCTGTGACATTGGTTGTTTCCTCCTGAAAGTAACTCCCCCAGTCGCCTTCCGGCGACAGCCCCCTCTTTGAGGGGGCCTTTCAGCCTCCCTCTCCGAGGGAGGTGGCATCGCGTCAGCGATGACGGAAGGAGTTTTTCTCTATTCTACCATCAAACCTTGAAATAGTCCACGCCGCCCTCAAAGATCGGCTGGTATTTGTCGCCGGTGACGTTCTTGTACAGGTACTCGCCGCTGCGCTCCGAGTGACCCATCTTGCCGAACACGCGGCCGTCCGGGCTGGTGATGCCCTCGATAGCCAGCACAGAGCCGTTGGGGTTGAAGCTCTGATCCATGGTGGGCACGCCGGTCAGATCCACATACTGGGTAGCCACCTGACCGTTGCGCAGCATGGTGTCCAGCACCTCCTGCGGAGCCACAAAGCGGCCCTCGCCGTGGCTGATGGCGATGGTGTGCATCTCGCCCACCTCACACTTGCTGAGCCACGGGCTGCCGGTGGAAGCCACACGGGTGTGCACCAGCATGCTCTGGTGACGGCCGATGGTGTTGAAGGTCAGGGTGGGGTCGCAGGCAGTGATGGGGCGGATATCGCCGTAGGGCACCAGACCCAGCTTGATCAGCGCCTGGAAACCGTTGCAGATACCCAGCATCAGGCCGTCGCGCTGCTGCAGCAGACGGCGCACAGCCTCGGTGACCGCAGGGTTGCGGAAGAAGGAGGCGATGAACTTGGCGCTGCCGTCCGGCTCGTCGCCGCCGGAGAAGCCGCCGGGCAGCATGACGATCTGGCTTGCGTCAATGGCTTTGACCAGTGCCTCGCAGCTCTCGGCAACATCGGCGGGGGTCAGGTTGCGCACCACCAGAATTTCGGGGTCGGCACCGGCGCGGGCAAAAGCCTTGGCGGTGTCGTACTCGCAGTTGGTGCCGGGGAACACCGGGATGATGACCTTGGGCTTTGCCACACCGATCTTGGGTGCAGCGGGAGCGGTCAGGCTGCCGTTGATCTTTTCCACAGCGGGGCCGGCCTTGCGGTAGGGATACACAGGCTCCAGCTTGCTCTCCCAGATCTCCTGCAGTTCGGCCATATCCAGCTTTTCGCCGCAGGACTCGAAGGTGTACTCCTTGGTAGTCTCGCCCAGCAGCATACCGGCGGGAGAATCAGACACCATTTCCAGAATGATGGAGCCATACATGGGCTCAAACATCTGATGGGTGGTCATGTCCGCACGCATCTTGAAGCCGATGCGGTTGCCTAGACCCATCTTGAACAGTGCCTCGGCAATGCCGCCGTAGCCCACGGAGCAGGCAGAAGCGACCATGCCTTCTTCGATCATGTTCTCCACGATTTTATAGTTGGCCTTCAGGGAGAAGAAGTTGGGGCAGCCGGTCTCCGGGTCAATGATGGGACGCACGAGCACCACGGTGCTCTCGGGCTTCTTGAACTCGGTGGAGACTACGCGGCTTGCCTTGCCAATGGCAGTGGCAAAGGACACCAGCGTGGGGGGCACATCCAGCTGTTCAAAGGAGCCGGACATGCTGTCCTTGCCGCCGATGGAAGCGATGCCCAGACCGATCTGCGCATCCAGTGCGCCCAGCAGGGCAGCCAGCGGCTTGCCCCAGCGCTCGGGCTTGTTGCCCAGACGCTCGAAGTACTCCTGGAAGGTCAGGTAAGCGTCCTCGTAGCGGAAGCCGGTGGCAACCAGCTTGGTCACGCTCTCAATAACAGCCAGCCGTGCGCCCACATACTGGTTGGCGCTCATCAGGTAGGGGTTATAGCCCCATGCCATGCCGGAGCAGGTGGTGGTCTCGCCGTCCACCGGCAGCTTGGCTACCATGGCGTTCTGGGGGGTCAGCTGGTATGCACCGCCAAAGGGCATGAGCACGGTGGCTGCACCGATGGTGGAGTCGAACCGCTCGGAAAGACCCTTCTTGCTGCAGACGTTCAAATCGCCCACCATGGACTTCATCTTCTGGCTGAAGGTCAGGCCTGCCCACTGGGGCTGCCAGACGCTGCCCTTTTCCACATGGACGTTCTGGTGCTTCTCTGCACCGTTGGAGTTCAAAAACTCACGGCTGATGTTCACGATAGAAACGCCGTTCCACACCATGTTCAGGCGCTTTTCCTCGGTGACCTTAGCCACGGGGGTAGCCTCGAGGTTCTCCTCGGTGGCAATGGCGATGAACTTGTCCACATCCTCCGGGGCAAGGGCCACAGCCATGCGCTCCTGGCTCTCGCTGATGGCCAGCTCGGTGCCGTCCAGACCCTCGTACTTCTTGGTGACCTTGTTCAGGTCGATGTACAGGCCGTCGGCCAGCTCGCCGATGGCCACCGACACGCCGCCTGCGCCAAAGTCGTTGCAGCGCTTGATCATCTTGCAGGCGTCCTCGCGGCGGAACAGGCGCTGGAGCTTGCGCTCGATGGGCGCATTGCCCTTCTGCACCTCGGCACCGCAGTGGTCCAGACTGCCCAGATTGTGGGCCTTGGAGGAGCCGGTGGCACCGCCGATGCCGTCGCGGCCGGTGCGGCCGCCCAGCAGGATGATCTTGTCGGTGGGGGCGGGGCACTCGCGGCGCACGTGGTTTGCCGGGGTAGCGCCCACGACGGCGCCGACCTCCATGCGCTTGGCCACGTAGCCGGGGTGATAGAGTTCGTTGACCTGGCCGGTGGCAAGGCCGATCTGGTTGCCGTAGCTGGAGTAGCCGGCGGCAGCGGTGGTTACGAGCTTGCGCTGCGGCAGCTTGCCCTCGAGCGTCTCGGACACGGGGACGGTGGGGTCGCCGGCGCCGGTGACACGCATGGCCTGGTACACGTAGCTGCGGCCCGAAAGCGGGTCGCGGATGGCGCCGCCCACGCAAGTGGCGGCACCGCCGAAGGGCTCGATCTCGGTCGGGTGGTTGTGGGTCTCGTTCTTAAACAGGAACAGCCAGTCCTGGTCCTCGCCGTCGACATCGACCTTCACCTTGACGGTGCAGGCGTTGATCTCCTCGGACTCGTCGACACCGGTCATGACGCCGGTTTTCTTGAGGTACTTGGCGCCGATGGTGCCCATGTCCATAAGGCAGACGGGCTTGGCGTCGCGACCGAGCTCGTGGCGCATCTCCATGTAGCGGTCGAATGCCTGCTGTACTACGGCGTCATCGATCGTCACGTCGTCCAGGACGGTGCCGAAGGTGGTGTGGCGGCAGTGATCGGACCAGTAGGTGTCGATCACGCGGATCTCGGTGATGGTGGGGTCGCGATCCTCATCGCGGAAGTACTGCTGGCAGAAGGCGATGTCCGCCTCGTCCATGGCAAGGCCGCGCTCGGCGATAAAGGCGGCAAGGCCGGCCTCATCGAGCTCGCGGAAGCCATCGAGCACCTCGACGGGCTGGGGCTCGGGGGTCTCCATGTGCAGCGTCTCGGGCAGGTCGAGCGAGGCGATGCGGGCCTCGACGGGGTTCACCACGT
Source organism: uncultured Collinsella sp. (assembly GCA_900549535.1). GTDB lineage: Bacteria > Actinomycetota > Coriobacteriia > Coriobacteriales > Coriobacteriaceae > Collinsella. The sequence continues at coordinate 4,382 of UROR01000081.1, forward strand.
AGTGCTTGATGGCCTCGATGGCGGCCTCGTCCAAGTTGCCCGAGATCATATAGACCTTGGCGGAGCGCACGGCGGGGCGCTCGCCCTGGCTGATGAGCTGCACACACTCGCTGGCGGAGTCGGCGCGCTGGTCAAACTGGCCAGGCAGGAATTCGACGGCAAAGACAGCGCCATCGCTTGCGGGGAGCTCGTCATAGGTCACATCGACCTGGGGCTCGCTAAAGACGGTCGGCACGCAGGAGCGGAAGAGCTCCTCGTCGATGCCCTCGACGTCGTAGCGGTTGATGATCCTCAGGGCCTCGATGCCCTTAATGCCGAGAATCTCGGTCAGCTCGCCCTTGAGCTGCTGAGCCTCGACGTCGAACCCGGGTTTCTTCTCCACGTAGATACGAGAGACCATTGGTTCCTGCCTTCCTGATCGGTTGGGCGTACGGTACGGTATGCGGCAGCGGTCGGTTTACGGGACAAGCCTCGCGGTCGCCTTGAGCCACATGTTTGTAAACCTCACTATGATACGACAGCTCGCGGCGCGTAGAGGACGGCGAGGGTGCTACAGTGAAGCGCAAACAAGAGAAAGGCATCACATGGCATTCGTTTCGCTCGCCATCATTGCGCTCGTGGCCTTTGCGAGCCCCTTTATCGCCTCGGCGATTCCCAGAAAGCCCGTTCCCGAGACGGTCTTTTTGCTTGTGTTCGGCGCGGTGCTGGGGCCGCACATGCTCGGTATCATTCATGTGGATGCCGAGGTCTCGCTCGTGTCCGAGCTCGGCTTGGCCTTTTTGTTCCTGCTCGCCGGCTTCGAGATCGATCCCAAGAACATTACGGGCGTCGAGGGACGCTACGGCATGGCGACATGGGTCGTCACGTTTGGCATTGCCTGGCTTGCCGTGCGCTTCACGCCGTGGTTCTCGGTCGGCCATTTTGACGGTATCGCCGTAACGCTCGCGCTCACTTCGACGGCGCTCGGCACGCTCGTGCCCATCATGCGCGAGCGCTCGCTCACCGGCACGCGCGTGGGCGATTCGATTCTCGCATACGGTACCTGGGGCGAGCTTGGCCCCGTGCTCGCTATGTCGGTACTGCTCTCTGCGCGAACCGGTATTCAGACGCTCGTGATCTTGGGTCTGTTTGCGGTGGTGTGCGTTTTGCTGGCCGTGGTTCCGAGCCGCTCCAAGCGCGTCGGCAGCCGCTTCTTTGCGTTTGTCGAGGAGCGCGCCGACACTACATCTCAGACGTTCGTGCGCCTGACGGTGCTCATCCTGGTCACGCTCGTGGCGTTCTCCGCCATCTTTGACCTCGACATCGTGTTGGGCTCCTTTGCCGCCGGCTTTGTCCTGCGCTATATCATCCCCGAGGGCAACCATACACTCGAGACCAAGCTCGATGGCCTGGCTTACGGCTTTCTGATTCCGGTGTTCTTTACCGTGTCGGGCGCAAAGATCGACCTGACCGCTGTGGCGTCGCGCCCCGGGCTGCTCGTGGGCTTTATCGTGGCGCTGCTTATCATCCGCGCCGTGCCCATTCTTATTTCTATGAGCATTTGTCCTGCGACGCGCGATGTGTCGGCGTATGGTCGCATTACCGTGGCACTCTACTGCACCACGGCGCTGCCGATCATCGTTGCCGTGACGAGCGTTGCCGTCAACGCGGGGGCGCTTTCGCAAGACATTGCCTCGGTCATGGTTGCCGCCGGTGCCATCACGGTGTTCTTGATGCCGCTGCTCGCCCAGCTCTTCTACCGCGTGGTCGATGCCGCGCCGGTTGCCGCCGTGGCAGAAGTTGCCGAGCATCCTTCCGACGCGCTCGATATTCTGCGCGCCCATCACGACCTGGCGAGCCTGCTCGCGCGCGAGCACGAGCTGTTGACCTCGCACGGTCACGGTCGCACACTCGACGGCGTGCCTACGATCGATGCCATTGCCGATCGTCTCTCGGCCGAGGCGGCGAGCGAGCGTATCGATGCTCGTATTGTTGACGCCGCTCATTTGCTGGCCGAGAAGACCTATGGTGACGAGATCGACCCGTCCAAGCTCACTCCGCGCGAGCGCCGTCGCCTGGAGCGCGCCAAGCTCGCCGTGCGCGAATATCGCCGCCGCATGCTGGAGCTCTACGCACGAGAAGAAGCCGAGGACGACGACGGCAAATAACGAGATGCTTCCCTAGGGGAAGGCGCGTCCCGCTTTGAAGGCTCGGAACGGGATGCGGTTTCCGCATCGGCCCCCATCGGGAAGCCACATCCCAGAATGGACGCTCAGAGCGGGATGCAGTTTCCGCTTTGGACCCCTGCCGGAAAGCGCGTCACAGTTTGAAGACGCGTAATGGGATGCGCTTTCCGAAACAAAGGCCTTGGGGAAACTGTGTCCCGGAATGGGCGCTCAGAGTGGGATACAGTTTCCGCGAGAGACCCGTTGCGGAAACGGTGTCCCGGAATCGGCGTTCAAAACGGGGCACATTTTCCGAAACATGGCCCTGAGGGAAGCTGCGTCCCGGTCTGAGCCGGAATTCTGGGACACGGCTTCCACTTCAAACAGAAGAAGGCGCGCTGCCTGCAGTTGATGCAGACAGCGCGCCTTTTGGTTGAGCAATATTGAGGCTGGGAGCTGAGGCTTGTGGCCCCTTAGGAGCGGGCGGCTCCGTCGACGGGGAGGATGGCGCCCGTGACATAGGAGGACATGTCGCTTGCCAAGAAGACAAAGGCGTTGGCGACATCCTCGGGCTCGCCCATGCGGCCGAGCGGGATGGTGGCGATGATGGGCTTGATGACCTCTTCGGGCAGGTTGGCGACCATATCGGTCTTGGTTACGCCTGGGGCGACGGCGTTGACGCGAATACCCATGGGGGCGAGCTCGCGCGAGAGCGACTGGACCATTCCGTTGACGGCAAACTTGGACGTGGGGTAGCCGACGCCAGAGGGCTGGCCGTACTTGGCGACCATCGAGCTTGTGGTAGTGATGGTGCCGCCGTGGCCGGCCTCGGTCATGATCTTGGCGGCAGCCTGGTGGCCATTAAAGACAGCGACGACGTTAAGGTCCATGACCTTTGCGAACTCCTCGGCCGTGTAGTCCAAAAGGGGCGAGCGCTGGGAGATGCCGGCGTTGTTGACGACCGTATCGAGACCGCCCATGTCGGCTGCAGCCTGGGTAAAGGCCTCAGTCACGGCCTCGAGCGAGGTGAGATCGCAGGAACGACCCCAGACCTTGGCGTCGGGATAGACGGCTGCCAGCTTCTCAACGGCTGCATCGGCAGTCTCCTGACGCGAGCCAAAGACGGTGACGGCGGCACCCTCCTCGATAAAACGGCAGGCAATGGCATAGCCGATACCGCGCGTGCCTCCGGTGACGATTGCTTTCTTGCCCTCGAGCAACATGGTGCCTCCATTCTTCGGGGGTGGACGTACGCAGCACAGCGTAGCGGTAGCCGGAATCGACCGCGTTTGCATATCGGTGAACGGTAGCCCGCGTTACCGATGAGCGGCTCGCGCAAATTTGCTCTGCCGTTGTGCTTGGGGCAGGAGACAAAAGGGCTCCCGTCCCACATCGGACGGGAGCCCTCAAAGCGCGTATTGCTAGGCGATTGATGGATTAGTTGGCCATGACGCCTTCGGTCCAGGCCTCGACGTCCTCGATACGCAGGACGTTGGCGACCTCGGCCACGCAGTCGACGCTGGCAAGCTCGGCGGCGGCAGCCTGGACGTCCTTCTCGAGCGCGCGGTGCGTCAGGAAGATGACCGAGCAGGCATCGCTGACGCCCGACTTGCCGTCCTCGACCTGGTTGATGAGCGAGATCGAGATGTTGTGCTTGGCAAAGATGTCGACCGTTTCGGACAGGGCGCCCACGCGGTCGGCGACCTTCAGGCGCACATAGTACTTGGTCTGGAGCTCGTCCATGGGCTTAAAGGCGAGGTTGTGACCATAGGGCTCAATCTCGGGCAGCGGAGCCACGCCGCGGCTGATCTGCTCGGAGAGCGACAGGATGTCGCCCACGACGGCGCTCGCGGTGGGGAAGGAGCCTGCGCCGGCACCGTAGAACATGGTCTCGCCTACGGCGTCACCCACCACGTAGACGGCGTTCATGGCACCGTTGACCTTGGCAAGCATGTGGTCGGCGGGGATCAGCGTGGGATGCACGCGGACGTCGACGCCGGCGTCGGTGTTGCGGGCGATGCCGAGCAGCTTAATGGTGTAGCCGAGCTCGCGGGCCTGGGCGATGTCCTCGGCGCCGATGGTACGGATGCCCTGCTGGTACACATCGTCGGTGGTCACGCGGGTGCCAAAGCCGATGGAGGCGAGAATTGCCGTCTTGCTGGCGGCGTCGAAGCCGTCGACGTCGGCGGACGGGTCGGCCTCGGCATAGCCCTTAGCCTGTGCGTCGGCGAGCACGTCAGCGTAATCGGCGCCCTCGGCGTCCATGCGCGACAGGATGTAGTTGGTGGTGCCGTTGAGGATGCCGGCGATGGTCAGGATCTTGTTACCCACCAGGTCGTGCTCGAGTGTGCTGACAATGGGGATG
>UROR01000082.1 GCA_900549535.1 uncultured Collinsella sp.
CGCGTGGAGATCTTTATCGAGCAGGTGGACGTGCGCGTGCTGCGTGCCGAGGTGCCGGCCAAGGTCAACGCACGCTCGATTCCGCTGCTGGCAGAGGCAAAGGCCATTGTGGGTAACCAGGGTCGCGTGACGGTGATCTAAGCTACCCCGGGTGAGATTGGAGGAAGTGATGGCGCAGGGGACGTTTGTGCAGGCGCTTCGCAAAGAGGCGGCGTTGAGCGGCACCTTTATGAAGGGGCGTTCGCTCATGCTCAACGGCGCCGTGCTGTCGATCGAGGACAGCGGCTCGCGCTTCTCCAAAAACGTGACGGTTGAGGGCTCGGTGCGCGGCTCGCGCGGCGACCTGTACAAGACGCACGTGGCGCTCGACATGGACGAGCACGAGGTGATCGACTACGACTGCGATTGTCCCGCCGCCTATCGTTACCCCGGTATGTGTAAGCACGCTATTGCCACGGCGCTGGCGTATTTGGATGCCAGCGGCGCCGAGCCCGTCGAAGGTTTGCGCACGCCGGTTCGCACGTTTACGGCGCAGCCGAAACAGCCCGCGCGCGCCGCGTCCGCCGCGCCGGCCGTCAACCCCAACTTTCCCTTCCCGGCGCCCGTCCCCACGAGCCCGAGCCTTGTGGCGGCGCTTTCCGATCTTTCGGACGCGCGCATGGATGAGCTGGCGAGCATGCGCCGCAAGCTTGCCGGTGCCGTTGATCCCGACGCCCCCAAAGCGGCGTTGGAGCCCTCGTTGGTGCCGTACTACAATCCGCTGTTCGCTGACCGCTTTAGCTGGGCGCTCGAGTTCCGCATTCGCTGTGGATCGGTCTCCTACGTGGTCAAGGACATCGACGGCATGGCCGATGCCTACGTGCGCGGCGGCACGTTCTCCTATGGCAAGAAGCTCACGTTTGTCCATTCACCTGAGGCCTTTGACGAAACATCGGCAAAGCTGCTCAACCTTGTTGTGACGACAGTTGCCTATCTCGATGACATCACAAGCTCGCGTTCGGCGTCGTACGACTTTGCCCGCAGTGGTTTTGTTGCCGAGCGTCAGTTGCCGCTGTCCGAGCATAGCATCGTATATGTGCTGGACCTGCTGCGCGGCCAGACCATCTCCTTTGAGCCCGCCTGGTCGCGGGGGATGACGACGCATCGCACCTACGACGTGGCGGTTGAGCTGTCTCCGCAAGGGGAGGACGAGGCATCCGCTAAGCGCCCACCGCTGCTTGCCGCCAAAATCGCGCCGGCGGCTGGTGGTAGCTATGACCTGCGCCTGCCCGCCGATATGTACTGCTTTGCGTCGGGCGATGCCGCCTACTTGGTTGACACGCGCCGCGCGCGCCGTACCGACGCTGCATTTGCTCAGCATGCCGCACCTTTTTTGTCGCGCTTGCTGCCGTGCCGCACGCCCGCCCATATTGCCGCCGAGCAGGTGGGTGAGTTCTGCCGTATGGCGCTGCCCATTTTGCGCGACTACACCGACCTCACCGCGCCCGCCGCGCTCGATACCGTGGCACCCGAGCCGAGCTTTGCTATGGCGATCGGTGTCGACGATGGGCTCGTGACCTGCAAAATTACGGTTACCTACGGCGATTGGTCGGCGGATCTCTTTAGCCTGGGCGCTCCGGGCAGCCCCTTCGAAGAGCAGCGCCCCGGTGTGCCGCCCCGCGACGAGGTGGCGGAGTTTCGCGTTATGGATACGGCGGCCCTGTACTTCGATTTCTACGAGCGCGGTCTGGCGTTTGAGGAGCGCGATGACGCCCGCTTGTTCTGCCTGCTGACCGAGGGCCTGTCTGCCCTGTCCGAACTGGGTGAGATCATGCTCAGCGACCGTCTGCGCCAGATCTCGGTCCGCCCCGCGCCCAAGCTCTCGGTTCGTGCGACCGTTAAGAGCAATCTGCTCGATGTCGAGCTGGACGCGAGCGGGCTTTCGGCCGCGGACCTTGCCGTCTATCTCGATTCGTACAAGCGCCATCAAACGTTTGCGCGCCTTACGTCCGGCGACATCATTCGCCTGGACGAGGGGGCGCGCGCCGCGTTTGGCCTTGCCGAGGACCTGGGTGTCGATGCCGTCGACCTGCTCGACGGCGTGTCGCTTCCCGCGTCGAGCACCCTGTTCGTCGATAGCATGCTCGCACGCACGCCGGCGCTCGAGGCCGATCGCGACGCTGCGTTCCGCCGTACCGTCGAGCGCCTGGACACGCTCGGCAAGATGGACTTTACGGTGCCGGCATCGCTCAAGGCAACGATGCGCGGCTACCAGGTCGACGGATACCAGTGGCTCGGCTCGCTCGAACACCTGGGCCTTGGCGGCATCTTGGCCGACGACATGGGCCTGGGCAAAACGCTCCAGATGATTGCGCATATTCTGGCGCGCGTGGAGGCGGGGGACACCAAGCCCACGCTCGTGGTATGCCCGGCCTCACTCGTGTACAACTGGACTGCCGAGCTGGAGCGCTTTGCCCCGTCGCTCGATGTGTGCGCCATTGTGGGCGCCAAGGCTCAACGCCGCGTGCAGATCGCCGGCGTGGCCGAGCATAGCGTGGTCGTGACGTCGTATGACCTTATGCGGCGCGATATCGACGAGTACGTCGAGCGGGATTTTGCCCGCGTGGTGCTCGATGAGGCACAGTACATTAAAAATCCGCTCACGCAGGTGGCGCGCGCCGCCAAGCGCCTGCCTGCCGGCGTGCGCTTTGCCCTGACGGGCACGCCCATCGAAAACCGCCTGTCCGAGCTCTGGAGCATCTTCGACTTTTTGATGCCGGGCCTTTTGGGGACGCGCGAGTCGTTTGCCAAGCGCTTTGAGAGCCCCGTCGAGCATGCCGAGGGCGATAGCGCCGCTCGCCTGCAGGCGCTCGTGTCGCCGTTTGTGCTGCGCCGTGTTAAGGAAGACGTGGTGGCCGACCTGCCCGAGAAGATCGAGGACACCGTCATGGCACGGCTTACCGGCGAGCAACGCAAGCTCTACCTGGCCAACCAGGACCGCATCGCCCAGCAGGTGCAGCACCGCGAGGCTGGGGAGTTTAAGAAGGACAAGCTCAAGGTGCTCGCCGAGCTCACCAAGCTGCGCCAGATCTGCTGCGACCCGCGTCTACACTACGAGGATTACAAGGCGGGGAGCGCCAAGCTCGATACGTGCATGGAGCTCGTGCACGGCGCACTCGACGGCGGACATCGCATCCTGTTGTTCAGCCAGTTTACGGGTATGCTCGATATCATCGGCAAGCGCCTGTCCAAGGAGGACATCGCCTTCCTTAAGCTCACGGGCGCTTCGTCTAAGGAGAGCCGCGCCAAGATGGTCGCGCAGTTCCAAGCGGGCGAGGTGCCGGTGTTCTTGATTTCGCTCAAGGCGGGTGGCGTGGGCCTGAACCTGACGGCTGCCGACGTGGTCATCCATTATGACCCGTGGTGGAACGTGGCCGCGCAGGACCAGGCGACCGACCGTGCGCACCGTATTGGCCAGCAACATACCGTGACCGTGTACAAGCTCATCGCCAAGGACACGATCGAGGAGCGCATCATGCAGATGCAGGAGTCCAAACGCGACCTGGTCAATAGCGTGCTCGGCGGCGACGGCATCTCGTCGGCGCTGTTTACCCGCGAGGATGTTCTGGCGCTGCTGGGCGGCGACGGGCGCTAACCCGCTCGGGTGGGGCCGCCAGGGCGGATGGCACACGCTGCCCCATCGTCCCCGTCCGTTATGTGTTCATTTGCGATGCCGTGGATGGTTCTCCTGCCTTTGGGCATAAGAAGCATCGAGAACACCGGCACATCAGCAAAGGAGAACATCATGGCGAAATTCTTTAAGGATCCCGACGGCAAGCTCATTGCCGCCCTTGGCGACGACGTTGCGACCCCTGCCGGTTGCACGGAACTGACCGCAAACACCGAGGACGCGGCGCACGAGAAGCACGTACCTGTTGTCGAGACCGAGCGCGACGGTCACGTGATTCGCGCACGCGTTGGCTCGGTCGAGCACCCCAGCCTGCCTGAGCACTATATCGAGTGGATTGCCCTCGAGGCCGAGGGCCGTCTGGAGGTCCACTACCTTGAGCCCGGTATGAAGCCCGCGACGTTTTTCGCGGGCGGTTCCAAGACCGGCACCGTCTATGCCTATTGCAACCTGCACGGGCTGTGGTCCGCGACGTTCTAGGAGCGTGCCCCCGCTCGGGGTATCATAGCTAGCATATGCACATGCAAGCGCCGACTGCATCTTGCGGCCGGCGCTTTTACTACGACAACGACGGTTTACGACGGAAAGGGCTGAGCCATGAAGCTCGCACTTGCACAGATCGATATGCGCCTGGGTGATATTGAGGGTATCTGCGGTCGCATCGAGGACCAGGCGCGCCTGGCCCACGAGCGCGGTGCGCGCGTGCTGTGCGTGCCGGCTCCGCTCTTTATGGGCGCCCTGCCCGGTGGCCTGGTGGGCGCTGCCGACTTTGAGCACGATATGCTTGCCGGCCTGACCGGCGTCGCCGAGCGCATCCAGGAGCTCGACATGATCTGCATCGTGCCCGCGGCGGTTTCGTTTGAGGGGCGGCCCCTGCTCGACTATATGATGCTCAAGGACGGTCGCGTGGTGCCCGCGCGCGCAAGCATTGCCCTGCAGCGCGGCGAGAACAACGACGCGCGTTGGGCACCGCCGGTGTTCGACGTGGACGGCGTGCGCATCGCGGTGATCTTCGACTTGGACCGCGAGCTCGAGATGCTGCCGACCGGTGTCGACCTCATTGCCTATTTCCAGTTCAACGCATTCGATATGACCGACCGCGAGACCGCTGCCGTTGCCGCCGTGCGCAGCGGAGCTTACCGCAAGATCGCATCCAAGCGCAGCGTGTGGTTTGCCTGCATGGCGCCGGTCGGTGCGTACGACGAGTCGGTGTATACTGGCGGGTCGTTTGTGCTCGACGACTGCGGCCGCGTGGTGGCCCAGGCGCCGTGTTTTGAGGAGAGCCTGCTGGTCCAGGAGATCCAGCGCGGCGTGATGCTCGACGCTCTGGAGGATCATGAACTGCCCGAGTTCCGCTCGGAGGAGTGGCTGTGGCAGGCGCTGGTGCTCGCCGTGCGCGACAACGCCCGCGCTCACGGTACGTCGCGCGCCGTGGTGGCGCTCGAAGGCGACCTGCCGTCGTCCCTGCTGGCGGCGCTTGCCGTCGACGCCCTGGGTCCGCGCAACGTGATTGGCCTGGTGCTGGGGCGCAACCGCATCTTTACGCCGGCGCAGGAGGAGGCCGAGGCGGCTCGCTGTGCCGCCGTTCGTGCCATTGCCGAGCGCCTGCATATTCGCACGGTCGAGCGCGATGCACCGGATGCATCGCGTGTGCTCGACCGCGACGTGTCGGCGGGAGACGCCGAGCGTCTGCGCTCGCGCACGCTGGGTTTGATGCTGGAGGACACGGCGCTCGAGCTGGGCGCGATGGCGCTGAGCCCGCTTTCCAAAACCGAGTACGCGCTGGCAGCGCCCGCACTGTGCGGCGGCTACCAGGGCGATTATGCGCCTTTTGGCGATGTGTACCTGTCGACGCTCGAGTTTGTGGCGCGCGTGCGCAACCGTACGTCTGCCGTGGTGCCGCAGGAGCTCGTGACGCTCAACGCGGTGGAGGATTGCATGGAGCGCGTGCTGGCGCAGGCGCTCTCGACGGTCAATGGTCCGGTCGACATGCTCGACCGCGCGGCGCAGCTACTCGGTGGGCTTGAGCCGGGCGAGGTCGATGGCACGCTCGAGTCGCACGTCGACCGCAATCGTCCTTTCGACGATATTCCGATGGCTGCCGGTAAACCCGAGGCATGTTCGCTGCTGTTGATGCTCGTGCGCCAGGGCGAGGCCGCTCGTCATGTGCTGCCGACGGCGCCGATCGTCTCGGCCCGCTCATTTGCCGAGCGCTCTTGGCCGTATATGCTCGCGTGGTCCGATCTTGGCCTTAGCGGTAAAGAGCGCATGACGGTCGATTCGCTGGCACGCGCCGAGGTGCGTCGCTTTGCCGACGAGGATACGAGCGAGCGCATGCGAAGCGAGATGATGGGCGTGCTCGGTGAGCTGCTGGGTATTTCGCCCGAGCAGATGGAGGAGCTGCGCTCCGAGGACGGTCAGCGCCGCCTGCATGAAGGCATGAAGAAGTTTGAGGGCGAGGTCCAGGACGCCATCGATAAGATGATGGGCGGTCAGGGCGGACCGCAAGGTGGCCCGCAGGGTGGCCCGATGCCGCATCCGCCGGTGGATCCAAGACAGTTCCCGTTCTTCTCTCAAAACTAGAACGCTGCGCGCCCACCAGAGCGGCAATCTGCCTTTCAATCGTCGGGCATGACCATAAGGTCAATGCCCTCCTCTTTCAAGGCACCTTGCTCGCTCTGGCGGGCGCTCGCTGGCGTAAGTTCAACTTGCGATTTGACCTTGCTTGTTAGATATCGGCCCCGTTGTGTTATTCTAGAACAGACGTTCGTGAATGATGCGCGGGGCCTTGCCTTGCGCTTGGCAAAAGGCGAGGGGAGGCTGGCTTGGTCATCTTGGGTATCGACCCCGGTTTGGCCCATACGGGTTGGGGGATTATCGAGGAACGGCGCGGCGAGGTTCGCTGTCGTGCCTACGGTTGTATTGAGACCAGTGCCGGAAGCCCGCTCGCGGTGCGCCTTTCGCACATTGCCCGCGACCTTAAGGAGGTCGTGGAGCGTTATCGACCCGATACCGCTGCTATCGAGAGCATCTACTTTGGCGCCAACGTTCGCTCTGCTATCCCTACGGCACATGCCCGCGGGGCTGCGCTTGTGGCGCTTTCGGAGTGCGCGCTCGAGATCGGCGAATACACGCCTATGCAGATCAAGCAGGCCGTGGTGGGCACCGGCGCTGCGGACAAGCGGCAGGTCGCTTACATGGTGCGCACGCTTACGCAGCTCGACCACGATCCGCATCCCGATCATGCCGCCGATGCCCTGGCCTGTGCCATCTGCCACGTTAACTTAAGCCGCACCCGTGCCCTCACCGGTGGCGAGTTCTATCAACAGAGAGGAACCGGATACTGATGATCTCCCAGCTCCATGGAACGCTTGTCGAGGCCACAATGAGCTCGGCCGTCGTCGATGTATCGGGCGTGGGCTTTGAGCTCGGCATCTCGGGCAGCACCGCTGCCACGTTGCCGACGCCCGGCGGCGAGGTCCGCCTCTACACGCGCATGCAGGTGCGCGAGGACGCCATGACGCTCTTCGGCTTTGCCTCCAAGGACGAGCGTACGATGTTCGACCGGCTCGTGTCCGTCTCGGGCGTCGGCCCGCGCCTAGCGCTCGCCGTGCTCTCCACCTATACCGTGGGACAGCTGTATTCCCTGGTAATGGCCGAGGATGACAAAGGCATGGCCAAGGTGCCTGGCGTGGGCAAAAAGACGGCTCAGCGCCTGATCTTGGAGCTCAAGAGCACCTTTGACAAGGACAAGGGCTTTGTGCCGGTCGATGTGATCCCCGGACAGGTCGCGATGCCCGTGCCCGCTGCTGCTCCTTCGGTGCTTGACGACGCCCGCGCGGCGCTCCTATCCATGGGCTTTAGCCCGCAGGAGACCGATGTTGCCCTGAGCGGGTATGATGGGCAGAATATGCGTGTCGAGGACTTGCTCGGCGCGGCGCTTAAGCGACTCGGAATGGATGCGTGATGTGGGAAGCCGATGACTCTCAGGACCTGTGGGCGACGCCCGGCAACTCGCCGGCGGCATCCATGGCGCATGGCGAGCGCATGGTGGGCTCGGAGCTAACGCCCGAGGACCTCGATGTCGATCGCACCCTGCGCCCCCAGCGCCTGGACGACTACTGCGGCCAGGAGCATATTAAGCAGAGCCTGCGCGTGCTGATCGAGGCGGCGCAGAGTCGTGGCGAGACGCTCGACCACGTGATCTTCTCGGGCCCTCCTGGCCTGGGTAAGACCACGCTTGCCACCGTTATTGCCAACGAGCTGGGCGCTCAAATTAAGACGACGAGCGGTCCTGCCATCGCACGCACCGGTGACCTGGCGGCCATCCTTACCAACTTGCAGCCGGGCGACGTGCTATTTATCGACGAGATCCACCGCCTCAACCGTTCGGTCGAGGAGGTCCTGTATCCCGCGATGGAGGACTTTGCGCTCGATATCGTGATCGGCAAAGGTCCGGCGGCACGTTCGATTCGCCTGGATATCCCCAAGTTCACGCTGGTGGCGGCAACGACTCGCTCGGGCATGCTGACCGGTCCGTTGCGCGACCGCTTTGGCATCTCGTATCGCCTGGATTACTACACCGTCGAGGAGCTCGCCCAGATCGTGACGCGCTCGGCGACCATCCTGGGCGTGACGATCGACCATCCCAGCGCGCTCGAGATTGGCTCGCGTTCGCGTGGCACGCCACGTCTTGCCAACCGTCTGCTCAAGCGCGTGCGCGACTACGCGCAAGTGCGCGGCAACGGTCCCATCGAGCTCGATATCTGCCGTCAGGCGCTCGAGTTCTTCGAGATCGACGAGCTTGGCTTGGACTGGATGGACATTCGCATCTTGGAGACGCTTGCCAAGACGTTCTCCGGTCGTGCCGTGGGCCTGACCACGCTTGCCAGTGCGGTGGGCGAAGACCCGGGCACGCTCGAGGATGTCTATGAGCCTTATTTGTTGCAGTGCGGGTTGATGATTCGCACACCCCAGGGTCGCCAGGCAACCCTTCGTACCTTTGAACACTTGGGAATCGAGCCGACCCTGTAAGGGCCTTTGTGCCGGCGCGTCTGTGGGCTATCGCTGGGCATTGGATAAACATATCGTCGTTCATCGGTTACGGGTGCTTTACTATTGCGCGCCCGTGCTATGCTGGACTGGTCTTTTTCTCATCCGGTAACGAAAGGACCGCCCATGCCTCCCGACATC
>UROR01000083.1 GCA_900549535.1 uncultured Collinsella sp.
AACGATTCCCGGATTGTTGCCGATTGGTGCGATCATCTTGACACCGTTGTTCGGTTCTTTGTATGACCGTATCGGTAAGGGAGCTACGTTGATGGTAATCGGGTCGGTGATGCTGATTTTCGTACACTCCATGTTCGCTCTTCCTATTCTGAATATCTGGTGGTTTGCAACGGTGATCATGATTATTCTGGGATTTGCTTTCTCATTGGTTCCTTCGGCAATGTGGCCTTCGGTTCCGAAGCAGTCTCCCGGGACTAGGGCTACGTTTGCTTCTTTGATGGCTTTGATGCAGAAGTCTTCGCTGGTTAGGCCGAACTTTTTGATGCTCGGGAAAGTATAGAAGGCTCCTGCGGGCTCTACTACGTCGAGGCCCATGGCGTTTAAGGCTTCGAGTACGCGCTCGCGGCGGGCTCGGTAGACTTTGAGCATGGGGGTTGGGTCGACGGTGAGGGCTCGGGCTGCGGCGTCCATTTCGAAGGAGACGGCGCTCGATACTAGGTATTGGTGGGCTTTTGCGATCTCGGCGATGACGGGGGCTGCCGCTGCGAGCCAGCCCAAGCGCCAGCCGGTCATGGCCCAGGGCTTGGAGAAGCTCTCGATGACCACCGTCTGCTCGCGTAGCTCCGGGTGGCGCTGGGCAAAACGCTCATAGCCATCCACATAGACTAGGCGGCTGTATACGTCGTCGCAGACCACGTAGATGCCCGACTGTTCTGCTACGCGCGCCACGGCGTCGAGCGATGCCGCGTCGAGGATGCAGCCCGTAGGATTGTTGGGCGTGCAGATGACGATGGCCTTGGTCGCCGGCGTCACGCAAGCACGAAGTGCGTCCTCGTCAATCTGGAATTGCGCAGGCTCCGTATCCAAAAAGACCGCCTTGGCGTGGTTGGCCACGACGATGCTCTCGTACAGGCCAAAGGCCGGCGTGGGGATGATGACCTCGTCGCCGGGGTTGAGCATAGCAATGAATGTTGCCGACAGTGCCTCGGTCGCGCCGTCGGTCAGGATGACCTCGTCGGCCGAAAACGTAAGGCCCGCATCCCCCATGTAGGCAGACAACGTCTCACGCAGGGCGGGGCGACCGTTGTTGGGCGGATAGTGCGTGTCACCGCGGTCCAGCGCGGCGGTCACCTCGGCGCTAATCACATCGGGCGTGGGAAAATCGGGCTCGCCAAGCGCAAGCGCGATGCACCCCGGATGCTGGGCGGCGAGTGCGTTGATCCGGCGGATACCGGAGGGCTTAAGCGTGGCAAGCGAGGTATTCATGGGCAGACGCATGGCGTTCCTTTCGTAAGGGTTGCACTAGGATAGCGCGGCGAGGCGCCGTCAGACGGTGTAACCTAAACGGAAACGAGCCGGAAAGGAGGCGGCATGGAGACGACCGCGCGTGGCGACGTACCAAAAACACTGCAAACCATTGCGTATATCAGTATTCCCAATAGCGCCGATCTTGATTTTTTGCTCTGGGACCTGCAGGATGCCATCGCCGCCTATGCCCGGCTTTCCGGCACCGCACTCCCCCGCCCGGTCGACTTGAAGGCAAATGACGCCGGCAGCGTTGCCGATGGCATCGTGCTGGCCATTGAAGATGTGGCTGACGATGAGACGTTGACAGCCATCGAGCAGGCGCTTGAGCGCTTTGGCGGTACGGGAACGCGCGTCTATGCTGCGATTCGAGCCGCACAAGAGGGCACTGAGCAGGCGCGTGGGACCGCCGTTCGCCTGCACAAGGCATGTGAGCGCCATGACCAATTGTGGTGTGGCGGCGTTGCCATCTGCGCCGGCAGCGGCATTGCGGCGCTTCGTCGCTCTCCGCGCATGGGACTCTTGCGGCGACCGTTTTCTGAGGCCATGGACAAGCTCGTGGGCGCCGTTCGCATGGGATGTTCCGTCGAACACGCGCAAAAGCTCGGTGGTGCCGCAACGGGTGGCGTCGACACCGACGGCATGGTGCGCGCCACGTCTGCACTGCCCACACCGATCTGGCATGCCATCATGAAACGCCTCGGCACCCGCGCCCAATCAGATATCTAAATTACAGAGCGCCCCAGTCAACGGCCTCGCGCCAGCGCCCAACAAGGCGCTCTAGGCGCCATGCCGCATTGGCGGGACTTGTCGATGGCAGAACGATGGCCGACAGCCCCGTGCGTTCTTGTAGGTAGCGCTTGTAGAGCCGACCAGCTGTACCACCGTTGCATATCACCTGCTCAATGGGAGCTGCGCCGGTAATGCGCTCGACATGCGCCGGAACGACGTTTTTGATGCTGGCGTCGCTTGAGCCCTTAATGTCGCAGCTCTCGATTACATCCCACAGGGCCACGCCGCCGTTGAGCAGCATGGAGCGCTTGGCGGCAATCGAGGCATCGAGCGTCGCGGGCTCACCGCTTGCCAAAGGATCGCCCTCGTTGGGCGGCACGGGCGCACCGAGGCACGCGGCCATCACGCGCCAAAAGCGGTTCTGCGGATTGCCGTAATAGAAGGCATTGGCACGCGAGAGCACCGAGGGAAACGACCCCAGCACCAAAACGCGCGAGCGCTCGTCAAACACGGGTTCAAACCCATGCTCAATATGCTGATAACCCTCATCTGGCGTGGCCACGAGCTAGGCCCTCAACAGATAACGCACCTCATAGGGCGCAAGTTCAAGGGAGCCCGGCAGCTCGACCGTGGGCGCGTCGTCGGCAAGCAGGTCGACGAAGGAGCCGTTGAGTTCGCCGGCTCCAAAGGAATAGGGCTCGTTCACGGCATTGACCGCCACGAGCACCGTCGCGTCGTCGCAGGCGCGCTCGAACAGCAGTTGTTTGTTCTGGATCACCACGTTGCGATAGGCACCATAGTTGAGGGCACGAGCCGCCGCATCGTTTGCCGAGCGCAGGTGCGCCAGCTGCGTGACAAATGTCGTCAGCTCGTTGGGCGCAGGCTCATCGAGCGCAGGACGTAGCGCCCAATCGCCATCGGGGCCGCCCTTTTCGCCGGCAATCCCCCACTCGCTGCCGTAGTAGACGCACGGAATGCCCGGCATACCAAAGAGCATGCCGCAGGCGGGGCGCAGGCAGGACTTGTCCGTCAGGATGCTCGCCAGGCGCGGCACATCGTGGTTGTCGACAAACGACAGCAGATGCTTGCCGCGATAAATGCACCACGGGTCACCACCAAACTGGCGATGCAGCGAGTGGGCAATCTCGAACATGTTGACCGAGTTAAAGCTGGAGTACAGGCCCTTGTAACACTCGTAGTTGGTGCAGGAGTCGAGCATCTCGTCGTTGACGATCTGGTTGTAGTCGCCGTGGAGCGTCTCGCCGATCAGCACAAAGTCGGGCTTGAGCTCACGGGTAAAAGTATGCAGGCGACGCATGAAGTCGCGGTCGAGCATATAGGCGACGTCCAGACGCAGGCCGTCGATGCCAAAGACCTCGGACCAGCGACGCACGGACTCAAGCAGGTAGTCGACCACGGCGGGATTTTGCAGGTTGAGCTTCACAAGCTCAAAATGGCCCTCCCAGCCCTCGTACCAAAAGCCGTCGCCGTAGCACGAGTCACCGTCAAAGCTGATGTGGAACCAATCCTTGTACGGCGAGTCCCACTTGCGCTCCTGCACATCGCGGAAGGCCCAAAAGCCGCGACCGACGTGGTTGAAGACGGCATCGAGCACCACGCGGATGCCATGGGCGTGCAGTGTCTCGCACACGGCGGCAAAATCGGCATCCCCACCCAGGCGACGGTCGATATGGCGCAGGCTGCGCGTGTCGTAACCGTGGCTATCAGACTCGAGTGGAGGATTGATCAGCACGGCGCCAATACCGAGTCCCTGCAGGTAGTCGGCCCATTGGGCGATTTTCATAATGGGAGCACCGGGGTTGGGTGCGGCGCCGGCAGCTTGGGAGAGTTCATCCTCGGCAACGGGCGCGGCGTTTTCGCGCGGAGCTCCACAAAAGCCCAGCGGATAGATCTGATAGAACGTCGTCTCGTATGCCCACATAGCAACCTCCCGGTAAGCTCAACACAACGACGTCCATTGTATGCCCGGCTTGTATCCTCTTCCCCAAAATAAGTTGCGGTGAAATAGGGACTGTTGAGACCAATAAACCGGGCAAACAGTCTCTATTCCACCGCAACTGATGAGGGAACGTGATTAGGCGACGGGCTTTGCGCGGCGTATGGCCGGGAACAGCACCGTAATGGCGAGGATGACGCCCACGACGGTAATCGCCCCGCCCGCGAATCCAATCCAGGAGATACCGGGACCCGAAACCACGGCGCCGCCGATCGCGGTGCCCGTGCCGATGCCGAGGTTAAACAGGCCCGAGAAGATCGACATGGCGACGGCCGACGAATCCGCCGGCGTGTACTTGATGAGCTCGGCCTGAAACGCCACGTTAAAGGCCGTGGAGCAGCAGCCCCATAGCGCGCAAACAGCGAGAACGGCGACGAGCGACGGTGCAACCGGACCCATGAGCAGCAGAGCCACCGGCACGCCGGAGAGTGTGATAGCCAAGAACGGGAAGCGATGGCCATCGAACAGTCGGCCGAACAGCCAGCTTCCGAGCAGACCGGAGCAGCCAAACGCCGTCAGCGTCATGGTGATGGCGCTTGCGTCGACATGGGCGACCTGCGCCAGGAAGGGCTCGATATAGCTGTAACCCGCGTAGTAGCCGGTCGCCATAAAGACCGTGACCGCGTAGAGCGCGATGAGGAACGGGTTCTTGAGCAGCTCGGGCAGCTGTTTGACGGTAAAGCGCTCGCCCGCCGGCATGACCGGGAACACCGCTGCCTGGTACACCACCGCGACGGCAGAAAAAGCTCCGACCACGGCAAACGTCATACGCCAGCCCACGGCCAGGCCGATGGCGCGACCGAGGGGCAGGCCGAAGATCTGCGCGATGGACGAGCCCGTGGCGATCATGCTGATGGCGAGCGCCCCATGACGCGTATCGACCAGGCGCGAGGCTATGATCGAAGCGACCGACCAGAACACGGCGTGCGAGCAGGCGACCACCAGGCGCGCGCAGACCAAAATAGGATAGGTCGGCGCCACGGCCGACAGAAACTGCCCGAGCGAGAACACGGCGAGCACGCCCAGCAGCATCCGCTTGAACTCGAAGCGCGAGGCAAACACCATAAGCGGCAACGACAGCAACATGACGCCCCAGGCGTAGACCGAGATCATGATGCCTGCCTGGGCCTCGGTGAGCGAGAACGACGCGGCGATATCGGTCAGAAGGCCGATGGGCATAAACTCCGACGTGTTGAACACGAACGCACAACAGGCGAGCCCGATAAGCGGGAGCCACTGCTTGAGCGAGATGCCATCTTGTCTTGCCTGAGTCATGTAGGAAACCTCTCCGATTGTCTTGGGCGGTGGGCGATTATATAGCAACGGCCCCGCATCCGTCAGTACAGATGCAGGGCCGCAATCAACTCAATACACAGAGGTTGCGCCGTCAATAAATAGCTAAGCCAACCCCAGCAATATGCCCGCCGAATGCACGACAAACGCCACGATCCAGGCGACCGTCACCTGAAACGCGAATACAGCCACGGCATAGCGCGCGCCTAACTCGCTCTTGACGGCGCCGATGGACGCCACGCAAGGCGGGTACAGCAGCGTAAAGACCAAGAACACGTAGGCGGTAAACGGCGAAAACATGGTCGACAGCGCCGCGGGCGACGTTGCGCCCAAAAGCACCGTGAGAGTCGAGATGACGCTCTCCTTGGCAATGAGTCCGGTGACGAGCGCCGTCGAGGCGCGCCAGTCGCCAAAGCCGAGCGGCGCCAGCGCCGGCGCGATGATGCTGCCGAGGCCCGCAAGCAGACTCTGCGACTGATCGGCGACCACATTAAAGCGGATATCGAACGTCTGAAGGAACCAGATGACCACGGTCGCGGCAAAGA
This sequence comes from uncultured Collinsella sp., assembly GCA_900549535.1. Classification (GTDB taxonomy): domain Bacteria; phylum Actinomycetota; class Coriobacteriia; order Coriobacteriales; family Coriobacteriaceae; genus Collinsella. The sequence continues at coordinate 5,893 of UROR01000083.1, forward strand.
TAATGGTAAAGGCCTTGGTAATAAAGTCTTTGGCCTTATCCCATGCCAGCATCACCGTCGTCTTGACGCTCGGCAGGCGGTAATTGGGAAGCTCCATGATAAACGGCACCGGGTCGCCCTTAAATGCCGTGCGGTTGAGCACCAGGGCGGCAATGCAGCCGACCACGATACCGATCAGATAGAGCGAGACCATGGCGGGAACCGTCGCCTGCGGGAAAAACGCCCCGCACAGCAGGCCGTAGACCGGCAACTTGGCCGAGCAGCTCATGAACGGCGTGAGCATGACCGTCATCTTGCGGTCGTGCTCGGATGGGAGTGTACGGGTCGACATGATAGCCGGCACGGTGCAGCCAAAACCGACGAGCATGGGCACAAAGCTGCGGCCCGACAGGCCAAAACGACGCAGCACCTTATCCATGACAAAGGCCACGCGCGCCATGTAGCCCGAGTCTTCCAGAATGGAGAGGAACAAGAAGAGCACGACGATAATCGGCAGGAAGGTCAGCACGCTGCCCACACCCGTAAGCACGCCGTCGACAGCCAGCGAGCGCACCACGTCGTTGGTGCCGAACGCCTTGAGGCCCGCATCGGCCGAGGCGATGATGGCAGCGATACCGTCCTCCATGAGTCCCTGCAACGCCGCGCCGATCACGCCAAACGTCAGCCAAAAGACGAGGCCCATGATCACCAGGAACGCCGGAATGGCTGTGTAACGACCTGTCAGGATGCGGTCGATCTTGACGGAGCGCACGTGCTCGCGGCTCTCGTGCGGCTTTACGACGCAACGCCCACACACGTCGCCGATAAAGCTAAAGCGCATATCGGCCAGCGCGGACAGGCGGTCGGTGCCGGCCTCGCCCTCCATCTGGGTAATGATGTGCTCGATGGCGTCTAGCTCGTTGCGATCCAGGTGAAGCGCCTCGGTCACCAGCTCGTCGCCCTCAACCAGCTTGGTCGCCGCAAAACGCACGGGAATGTGCGCCGTCGCGGCATGGTCCTCGATAAGGTTGGCGATGCCGTGGATGCAGCGATGCAGTGCACCGCCGTCTGGGCCATCAGGTGCGCAGAAGTCCAGGCGGCCGGGACGCTCGCGGAAACGCGCCACATGCAAGGCATGGTCCACCAGCTCGCCGATGCCCTCGTTGCGGGCAGCGCTAATGGGGACGACCGGCACGCCCAACAGACTCTCGAGCAGGTTGACGTCAATGGCGCCGCCGTTGGTCGTCACCTCGTCCATCATGTTGAGCGCGATGACCATGGGGCGGTCGAGCTCCATAAGCTGCAGCGTCAGGTACAGATTGCGCTCAATGTTGGTGGCGTCGATGATGTCGATGATGGCGTCCGGGCGCTCGTCGAGGATGAACTGACGGCTCACGACCTCTTCGCCTGTGTACGGCGACAGGGAGTAAATACCGGGCAGGTCGGTAACGCTCGCCTCAGGGTGGTTACGGATGGTGCCGTCCTTGCGGTCGACCGTCACGCCGGGAAAGTTGCCGACGTGCTGGTTGGAGCCGGTAAGCTGGTTGAACAGGGTGGTCTTGCCGCAGTTTTGGTTGCCGGCGAGGGCAAAATGCAGGGGCGCGCCCTCGGGCACGGCCGTCTTGGCAGCACGGGGCGAATACGTCCCCTCGCCGAGTGCCGGGTGCTCCGTCGTGCCGATTGCGGCGTTAGCGCGCGGACCCGTATCTGTGTCGTGCACATCCACGAGCTCAATGCGTGCGGCATCGTCCTTGCGCAGCGTCAACTCGTAGCCGCGTAGGCGAATCTCGAGCGGGTCGCCCATGGGGGCATACTTCATCATGGTGACTTCGGTGCCCGGTGTCAGGCCCATGTCCAAAATATGTTGTCGGAGTGCCTGGTCGTCCGATGCCACCGATGCGACAACGGCGTCCTTTCCAATCTCGAGTGTATCGAGCTTCACGTCCGTGTTCCTCCCCCAGCGCCCACAGGGCGTTGCATTTAGTTTACCTTGGCTAACCGTTTGCCACGGCTAACCAATTTAACCATGCATGATAGCGCGAACATACAACAACGTTCAATCGACAGATTGCTGCAATGGGAATTCTGGGCCGCAGTTTCCTCGAGGACCGAAACAGCAGCCCGCCCCTCGACAAAATAATCCGCTTTCCTCTGTCGCATACGGATTATCCAAGGAGTGTCCCAAGGTGCCGGCACTTAAGGAACGTCCATTACAGTCGAAATTGTCAGCCCGGGACCGTCTCGGGCTACGATTGAGGCGCGCCCAGAACGGGCCGCCGACCGGGCGCCCGCGCACGGCCGAACGTCCCTGCCCCCGAGAGGGCCCGTTGGGTGCTGCCGGCGCGGGACGCGCCGCCCCCGACGGCTGATAGGAAAGTGCCGGGCAGGCGCCGCGGCTGGTAATGTGAGTGCCGAGGGGGAGGCCATCCGGTCGAACGACTACCGGAAGGATACCACCGTGAAAGCGCCGTCCACCAGACCCGCCGCCGTGCTCGGCCTCGACGTCGGCAAGTCGTCGCACTGGGCCTGCCTGATCGACCGCGACGGGGAGGTGCTGGCCAGCGCCCCCGTCCGCAACAGGGAGGCCGAGCTCGACGCGCTGTTCGCCTCCGCGCCCGCCGGCACGCTCGTCGTCGTCGACCAGTTCCGCAACATAGGGTCCCTCGCCGTGAGGCGGGCCCGCGCCGCGGGGCTCGGGGTCGCCCACCTGCCCGGGCTCGCCGCCAGCCGCGCCGCGGGCCTGTTCGCCGGCGAGGCCAAGACCGACGAGCGCGACGCCGAGGTGATCGCGCGGACCGCCCTGGGCGTGCCGGGCTCCCTGTCGGGGGTCCCGGGCCGCGGCGAGGCCCTCGAGGCCGCCCGCGCGCTCTCGTCGCAGCGCGACCACGTCGTCGCCTGCGCGACCAGGGACAAGAACCGCCTGCGCGCGGTGATGCTCGAGTCCTGCCCGGCCCTCGAGGCCGCGGTCGACCT
>UROR01000084.1 GCA_900549535.1 uncultured Collinsella sp.
AAGCCCGATCGTATTGTCGTCGCCCTTGGCGGCAACGCCCTCGGCAACAACCCCGTTGAGCAGATCGAGGCCGTGAGCAACACCGCCCACGCCCTCCTCGGCCTGATCGAGCAGGGCAACGAGATCATCATCACCCACGGCAACGGTCCGCAGGTCGGCATGATCCAGAACGCCTTCGCCGCCGCCCACGACGCCATCGGCACCCCCGAGATGCCGCTGCCCGAGTGCGGCGCCATGTCCCAGGGCTACATCGGCTATCACCTGCAGCAGGGCATCGGCCGCGAGATGCACAAGCGCTATAAGCGTTGGCACGCCGCCACCGTCGTCACCCAGATCGAGTGCGACCCGGATGATCCCGCGTTCAAGAACCCGACCAAGCCGATCGGCCCCTTCTACACCGAGGAGCAGGCCAAGGAGTTCATGGCCGAGGACCCCTCCAAGGTCTTCGTCGAGGATTCCGGCCGCGGCTGGCGTCGCGTCGTCGCCTCCCCCGATCCCAAGAAGATCGTCGAGGCTGACTCCATCCTCAACCTGCTCGACAACGAGTTCATCGTCATCGCCTGCGGTGGCGGCGGCATCCCCGTCGTCCGCGACTACGAGAACAAGGGCTGCTACAGGGGCGTTCCCGCCGTCATCGACAAGGACCTGGGCGGCGAGCTGCTGGCCGAGGACTGCGACGCCGACGTTCTGTTCCTGCTGACCGCCGTTGAGCATGTCGCCATCAACTTTGGCAAGCCCAACCAGGAGGAGCTCGAGGACATCACCGCCGACGAGGCCGAGCGCCTGGCCGACGAGGGCCAGTTCGGCAAGGGTTCCATGGAGCCCAAGGTCCGCGCCGCCATCAAGTTCGCCCGTTCCCGCAAGGGCCGCACCTGCATCATCGGCGCCCTGGACAAGGCCGCCGAGACCATGGCCGGCCTCTCCGGTACCCGCATCCACGAGTAGCCTCTGCTCCATTGCCTCTCTCGTGGGCGCCGGGCAAGGCGCCCGCAAACTAGCCTCTCTTCATGAGCCCCGCAGTCCGCTCCGACTGCGGGGCTTTTGCTCATATGACCCAATCCGCTGTCAAGAGCCACAATGGCCCCGCCGACCGCTTGCAATCGGTCGGCGGGGCTTGCCGTTAACCCGTCCCGGTCCGCCCCCGGCATGTCATCGACGCCTTCGGCTCAGTCTCATATCCGCGGATACCGTTCTGTCGGCCCGCACTCCATTCCTTCGGCGGGGTTCCCCAAGTCTGTCGAGGCGCATGCGGAGGGCTCCGCGCGCACAGCGAAATAGGGGGTGTCCCCGAAGGCCGCCCGGCTCGCCGGGACGGGGGCTATGTCTATTCCGCGCCCTCCCGGCACATCATGCCGAGGGCCCAGAGCCACCTCACGAGCTCGGCCGCGGTGGCCGCGTTGGCCTTCGCCGCGGGCATGCCGCGGGCGAGCATCTCCTCGCGCCGCCGCAGGAGCCGCTCGGACCCCTTCCTCCCGTGCACCCTTATCTCGAGGGGCACGCCCGTGTCCCTTGGCATGAGCTTCGGCTGGTGCCGTGCCGCGGCGTAGCACCATGAACCCTCAACGGCCAGCTTCCTCACGAGCGCGTTGCCCGCACCGCTGATGCCTCCGAGCCGCACGGAGTCGCCACTCGACCTCTGACTCGGCGCGAGGCCGAAATAGGCCGTGACCTGCCTTCCGGAACGGAACCTCGTGAAGTCGCCGACCTCGGCCGAGAAGGCCGCGGCCAGCGCGAAGGCGCAGCCCTTGATCGACTGGAGGGCGGCCACCTCCGCGGCGATCGGGCTGGCATCCACGGCGGCCCTGTACTCGGAGAGCAGGTCCGCCCGGGCCTCCGCCGCGGCCTCGACCTCGTTCCTCAGGGCGGCGAGCGTCCGAACCCCGCCATCGTCCTCCGGCCTGACCTTGTCGAGCCACCTCAGGAAGTCGTAGGTCCAGTACTTCCTCGGGTTGCCGGCGGGCGTGGTGCCGCCGTAGACGAACCCCCGCTTTGCGAGGAAGGCGAGCAGCCGCTGCTTGGCGGTCGCCAGGCGCGCGGTCGCCCCGCCGTAGGCGCCGGCGAGGTCCCTGATGCCTTCGACCTCGGGGGAGGGGACCCATGCGGGGGAGATGTCGTGGGCGAGTATCGCCTTGGCCATCCTGGCGGCGTCGTTCCTGTCGTTCTTGGAGGCCGAGTCGGCGGCCGACCTGGGGATCTTCGAGACCGCGGCGACGACGCACTCGATGCCGAGCCCGGCGAGCTCCCGCTGCGGGGCGAAGCCGAGGTAGCCGCTCTCGTAGGCCGCGAGCGACGGCCCGGGGAACCCATCCATCCACCCGGCGATCTCGCCCCAGGGGTTGCCGGGGAACCTCCTCGTCACGGCCTCGCCGGTGTCCGCGTCGAGGGCGCAGACGGTGGTCGACCTCAGGTGGACGTCCATCCCGAACGCGGTAGAATACTTTGGCATGGGAGCCTCCCAACCTCGTTGCGGCGCGGCTGCGCCTATGGCACTTCAACATCATTGTCGCAGCCCCGACCCGCGGTCACGAGCGGGGGCTCCTATCTTTTTAGTGCCCTCGGATTGGGTCATAGTGTCTGTTCACCTAGTCATTGGGGACGTTCTTAAACGACTAGCCAAAAGGGACGCTCTTGCCGCGGGCAAGCACGGCACTTGGGGATTTACGACTAAGAGGCTAGTACGTCAGATCGTGAGTTGCCTGAAACCAAACGACGACACCTAAGATACGAAGGCGACGCCTGTCCAGAGTGAAGTCGGGTTCTTCTGTCAAATAGGAATACGTTGACAGTGCAATCGTGTTCCCTCGGATTTCATATCGCCGAATAACTATGGCCGATGCGTCTACCATGGCAACGACGGTGCATCCGTTCCACGGTTTAGCGACAGGATCGACCAGCAGAACGCAGCTTTGCGGATAGCAGCGTGACATGCTGCTGTTGTTCATCTGAACTAGAAAGCCTCCCGGGTGCCTTTCGAGAACGGGTCCTGGAACGAAGGTATGCCCATTTTTCTTAAGGCTAAAGCCACCGTTGCAGCGTACGATTTTATAGATTCCGCATTCTTCGTTTTGGGCCACGGTCGGGCTTTTCTCAGGCCGCGAGCTTAAGCTGGCAGAGGCAAGGCCGCTATTACTTGCGGCGAGCTCATCAAACGTTACATCAAAAAGCTCGGTCAGCTTATCGAGAGTTGACACCTTGACGGCGGTGTGTCCACGTTCCCAACGACATACCGTTTCTTTGGTAACGCCGAGCATGTCGGCAAATTGCTGCTGCGTCAAGCCTTCGCGAGTTCTAAGGCATTTAATGTTATCCCCTTGGGCCATGTTATTCATCACGCCTAAGTGGCAAGCACAAACAGTTGGGCCCGCCAAAGCCGTTCGTCAGCTCGTGTATGGAAATGGGGACAAGATCGATTCCAGCCTGTTCAAGAGCAGCGTTCGTCGCTTGATTCTCTTCATAGACACAGACTTTACCCGGTCGGAGGCACAGCACACTGGCTGCGTTATTCGTGCACTCTTTTTCTGCCAAATTGGGATTAGATCCACCGCAGGGAATAAAACGAAGCTCGGATATGCCGAGCGCGGCGGCCAGTGCCTCCTTGACTCCTTTTTCGACGGCGTGAATCTGGCAGAGATTCTCCGCTCGATTTCGCGTAATCTGATAAGAGCGAGATTCCGCGAGTAGCTGGGGGTCGACTACAAAAGTATCGTAGTCGACCCGGCTTAGGTACGTATCAAGATGGATACACAGGCTCCGTTCGGGTACCTCAATTGCCCATACGGCGTCGATGCTCGAGTCGGGGTTCCACAGGAGGGTACGAGCGAGCATATCAATGGCTGCAGATTCGGTTCTCCGAGAGATGCCGACTGCGACATTATGAGCATCAAGATTGATGATATCGCCCCCTTCAATATGGAAGGTGGAATCGTGACGATAAAACGAGGGCGTGTCCTTGAAATTGGGATGGTATTTAAAAATCGTTTGGTAGAGCGCCACTTCGCGATTGCGCTCGGGCCAATACATGTGGTTGAAGGAGATGCCGGAGCCGATGGTGCTTACCGGGTCGCGCACGAACCACATGGTGTTTAATGGACTTACGAGCAGCTCGTCAGGGGCATAGGCCTCGCCGGTTAATTCGGCGAGTCTGTCCCCGCCGTCGAAGCAGTATGTAACTTGCCCGTGGCGGATGCCGCCAATCGATGCCGAGACGAGCTCCTGCGCCGATCGGGTGTGTTCAAGATGCTCGCGGACTGCTTGCTGCAACTCGGCGCCAATCGCGCCGCATTCATCGACAAAGGAATCGACAAAAGATGCTCGAGCTTCGGGGCATGAGTCAAGCGCTTCTATAAGAAGTTGGTCGAGATACAGAACCTCTACGCCTTCATGCTCGAGCACTGAGGTATAGGCATCACACTCAGCTAGGGCTCTATCCAAGTCAAATAGGCTGCTCGATGGTCTTAGGCTAAAAACTTGGCCAAAATGGCCTTCGGGATAGTTTTGGGTTTCGATACCGGGTCGATATAAAAGGGCCTGTTTAAGCTTACCGATTTCGCTGGTGACATGAATTGGCATTAGAACGCTCGCTTTAATTCGGATGATGACTGATGTCAATTATCGTTCTGCTGGGAGAAGTTTAAGTGAGTATGTTGTGGGTATCGGTGGACGGCTTAAGCTCTTGATTGAAAGTCACCAATTGATAAAAAATATCAATTTAGTTCGATAATTGAGTTTATATATCAACTAAAGCCCGTCTGCCTTTTAATACTATCCATTCGCATAAATATCTAATGTCAACTGGCGTGAAAACCGAATAATAAGGTTGCCGGCGAAAAGCTCGTATCGAAAACCTGCAAACTAAAGGAGGCATAATGGCCGAAGTGCAAAAGAAACGTGGGCTACGAATTCCGCACGTCTACACCATTATCTTCATTCTCATGGTGTTGACCGCAGCTCTTACGTGGATCGTTCCCTCCGGCTCGTTTGAGAGGCAGGAGCTCAACGGACGCGAGGTCACTGTTGCTGGAACATATGAGTCCGTTGAAAAGGTTTATGCGGACGAAGACGGCGCTGAGGTTGACCTGAAGCAAGGCCTGTTCGATGTGCTCGAGGCTCCTGCGGTGGGAATTCAGCAGGCAGTTGAGGTCGTTGCCTTTATTCTGATTGTCGGCGGATCCTTTCAGGTCATTACTGCCACTGGAGCTATCACCAGCGGCGTGGCGCGCATCGTTAAGAAGTTCAAGAGTAAAGACATCCTGATTATTCCGATTTTGATGGCGGTTTTTGCGCTGGGCGGTAGCACGTTCGGCATGGCGGAGGAGACCCTTCCATTTTTTGCCATCTTGCTGCCGATTGTTATGGCTATGGGATATGACTCCATTACGGCCTTTATGATCGTGTTCGTTGGCGCCCGTATTGGCTATATCGCATCGACGGTCAACCCCTTCAATGTTTTGATTGCTCAGGGAATTCTGAATATCCAGGGTAATCCCCAGCTCTGGCTTCGCGTTGTTGCCCTTGTTGTGCTGACCGCCATCGCTATTGCCTGGGTCGTGTTGTACGCTCGAAGGGTGAAGAAGAACCCCGAGTCCTCGATTGCTTACGCTGATGATATCGAGAAGCGCAAAGAGCATGCATCAAATGACGAGCTGCTCGAAGCCGATTTCACCGGGCGCCAGAAGGCCGTAATCATCGTATTCGTGCTTGGAATCGTCGCCATTGTCTGGGGTCTTGTCACCCAGGGCTGGTATATGAACGAGATCTCTGCAGTCTTTATGGCTATGGCGCTTCTGTCTGGCATCGTATCGGGCATGAGCGAGAAGGAGATTGCTACAGAGTTTGTTAAGGGTTTGGGCGACTTTGTTTTCTCTGCGGTCGTGGTCGGTCTTGCTCGAGGCATTTTGGTTATCGCCAACGATGGCTTGATTATCGATACGGTCCTAAACGCTCTTGCGACTGGCCTTGCCGGAATCCCCCCTGTTCTCTTTACCAGCATTTTGTATGCCGTTGACAACTTGCTTTCGATTCTGGTTCCCAGCTCTTCGGGCATCGCGGCGCTCACCATCCCCATCTTTGGGCCTCTGGTTGAGCTCATGGGGCTAAATCCAGAAGCTGCGGTTACTGGCCTTTCGATGGGATCTGCAGCGATGTCGCTGATTTCCCCCACCAGCGCAATGCTTGTCGCCGGTCTTGGTGTTTGCAAAATCTCTCTTGGCCAGTGGTGGCGAGTTTCCTGGAAGTTCTTCCTTGTGGTCAGTGCGGTCTGTCTCGTATTTACCGCGGTATCCGGTCTGCTTCCGATTGTCTAGCAAGCGAAAACGACAACTTTGAAAGCCGTTGCAATAACTATTGAGCTCTAATCCAGAAAGGAACGATGATGAGCAAAGGTCTGAACGTTCATAGCGAAATTGGTGCCCTCAAGAAGGTATGCGTGCACCGACCGGGCTTGGACCTGGTAAACATGAAGGCGGAGGATTTTGAGCGCGCCTGGATTCATGACGCGTTTTATCTCGAGTATGCCCAGCGAGAGCATGACGAGTTTACTGATCTTCTTCGCGGTGCCGGCGCCGAGGTCGTTTATATGGAGGACTTGCTTGCCGAGACTTTCGATCAGGTTGAGGGTTCTCGTGCCGAGTTTATGAGCAAGTTCGTTCCCTAGGCCAACAACTAGAAACTGGCACTTCGTAACGCAGACGTGGAGAACCTCGACTCCATCAAGGACAACAAAGAGTTTGTCCTTACCGCTATGGGCGGCCTCTACGTACGCGATCTCGAGATTCCGCATGTGAGCGGTTCCCTTGCGAGCATGGATAGCGACGAGCTGAAGCCCGACGAAATGGTCTTGTTCCCGATGCCCGCCTCCTACTTCTCGCGTGATCCGATTGCTGTGGTCGGCAAGGGTGCGATGATGAACCGCATGTACTGGCATCAGCGCAACCGTGAGGTCGTATTCTATGAGACGATCATGCGCCACCATCCTGATTATGCTGGGGCTCCGCTTTGGTACGACCACAATAGCGATTGGCATATCGAAGGCGGCGACGTTCTGAACATTAACGCCACCACGCTTGCAATCGGTATTTCCGAGCGTACCCAGACTGCAGCCATCGACCAGCTTGCCAAGAATCTGTTCTGGGGCACGGGAGAGTCCGAGATCGAGCAGGTATTTGCCATCAAGATCCCCCACGGCTATGCCTATATGCATCTTGATACGGTTTGTACTCAGGTCGATTACGATAAGTTTACCGTCTACCCCGGTATCTACGAGACGCTTCGTGCCTATCGACTCACCAAGGGCGATTCGGATGGCGAGGTCTTTATCGAGGAGATCGAGGGAACGATTCAGCAGATTCTTGAAATGGCAACCGGTATCGACCATATCACGATGATCGAATGCGGTGCCGGCGATCCGATCGAGGCATCCCGTGAGCAGTGGAACGATGGTTCCAACACGCTTGCTGTTGCGCCGGGTAAGGTGTGCGTCTATGAGCGCAACGTTGTTACCAATGATGCGCTTTATAAGGCGGGCGTTGAGCTGCTAGTTGCTCCTTCCGAAGAGCTGTCTCGTGGTCGTGGTGGCCCGCGCTGCATGACCATGCCGTTCTGGCGCGAAGAGATTTAATTCCGTTCTGGTCCGAGATGTGCGGATGCGCGTTCTTCGCGCGCCGCGCACTCATCAATTAGGTTAATAATGAAAGGAACCTATCATGGCACTGAATCTTTCTGGTCGTAGTTTTCTGACCCTGCTTGATTTCACTACCGAGGAGATCGAGTATATGCTCGAGCTTTCGAGGGACTTTAAGAATCTCAAGCGCATGGGCGCTCCCCATCGTTATCTTGAGGGCAAGAACATCGTTCTGCTGTTTGAAAAGACTTCGACGCGTACGCGCTGCGCTTTCGAGGTGGGCGGCATGGATCTCGGCTTAGGTGTAACCTACCTTGATCCCGGTTCGTCGCAGATGGGCAAAAAGGAGTCCATTGAGGATACCGCCCGCGTGCTTGGTCGCATGTACGACGGTATCGAGTATCGCGGCTCTGACCAGTCCATTGTTGAGGAGCTTGCCGATAAAGCCGGCGTTCCCGTGTGGAATGGTCTCACCAATGAGTATCACCCGACCCAGGCTTTGGCGGACATCCTTACGATGCGCGAGGAATTCGGCGACACGCGTGGCCTCAAGCTGACCTATCTCGGCAAGGAGCAGGGCAATGTAAGCGATTCCCTCATGGTGATCTGCGCCAAGCTCGGCATCAACTTCTGCTCTTGTGGGCCGAAAGGCGACGTTGAGGGCGCTACCCACTTTGATCCCGAGCTGCTTGAGACTTGCCAGAAGATCGCCGAGGAAAATGGCTGCACCATTCAGCTTACTGACAACATCGATGAAGGCGTAAAGGATGCCGATGTTATTTATACCGATGTCTGGGTTGGCATGGGCCAGGCTGAGGAGCTCTGGAAGAGCCGTATCAAGCTGCTCTCCCCGTACCGCGTAACCTCGGAGGTCATGGCGAAGGCAAACCCCAACGCTATCTTCATGCATTGTCTCCCGAGCTTCCACGATACCAAGACCACCATCGGAGCGGAAATCGCGGAGAAGTTCGGCGTAACCGAGATGGAGGTCACCGACGAGGTCTTCGAGTCCGATAAGTCTCGCGTTTTCCAAGAGGCAGAGAACCGCATGCATACCATTAAAGCCGTGATGTACGCTACTCTTCGATAAGGAGGCACGCATGTCCAAACCCTACGGTAAGCCCGATCGTATTGTCGTCGCCCTTGGCGGCAACGCCCTCGGCAACAACCCCGTTGAGCAGATCGAGGCCGTGAG
>UROR01000085.1 GCA_900549535.1 uncultured Collinsella sp.
GCAGGTCTCGCGCGCGCAGGCAAGGCCGGTCTCACCCGTGGCGGCGTTGGCATTGCCAGAGTTGACCGAAACGCCGGCAATGACGCCGTAGCCCTTGTCGGCGCCGCCCAAGTTGGCACGGCTCACCTGCACGGGCGCCGCACAAAAGCGGTTAGTCGTAAACACACCGGCCCCGGGGCAAGGCTTATCGGGCACGACGAGCGCGTAATCCAGGCGCTCGGGATTCTTGCGGAATCCGGCATGGATGCCCGCCGCCTTAAAGCCGGCCGCCGCCGTTACGCCGCCCTCTACGGCACGAATCTTGATATCGAACTGCTCAGCATTCATCGTCTTTACGACTCCTTATGTCAAACAAAAAATGGGCATCGGTTGGTGCGCCATGCCAGCCACAATCGTGAGACCAGCTTAAGAGTGGCGCCCCACTCGATGCCCGACTACCAAATCGTTAACAATCGAATGTGCTACACCGGGCACGCCACTGTGGGCAAGCCTCGTCGCTCGTCAAAGCCAAAGACGATATTGGCGCACTGGACTGCTTGGCCCGCAGCGCCCTTGCACAGATTGTCGATGGCGCCCGTCGCCACCAGCACGCCCGCGCGCTTGTTGAGCGCGAGGCCGATCTGGGCGGCGTTGGTGCCGACGACCGAAGCCGTCTTGGGCTGCTGGCCGGCGTCGAGCACACGCACAAAGGTGCGTCCAGCGTAGAACTGCTTGTAATAGTCGACAACATCCTCAAGAGCCAGGGAGTCGATGGCCTGCGGCGTGAGCGGCAGCGTCACCGTGGAGAGCAGGCCGCGCTTGAGCGGTGCCAGATGCGGGGTGAAGACGACACGATCGGTCAGGCCAAGGATTTGCTCAATCTCGGGCGTGTGGCGATGCTTGCCCACGCCGTAGGCCTCCAAGTTCTCGTCAGCGCTGCAAAAATGCGTACGAGCGTTGCAGGACTTGCCGGCACCCGTCACACCGCTGATGGCATCAACGATCACGGGGCCGCTCTGGGCAACCCAGCCAGCGCGCACGGCGGGCGCGGCGGCAAGGCTCGTTGCGGTGGGATAGCAACCGGCGCAGGCGACCAGCACGGGTTTGCCGTCGGCATGGCTGGAAGCAGCGGTCTCTAAGTCCTGGCAGAACAGCTCGGGGAGGCCGAAAGCACGCGTCTTGAGCAGCTCGGGGCTCGTATGCGCGGCGGCATACCACGCCTCGAACACGGCCGGATCGCTCAGACGGTAGTCGGCAGACAAATCGAAGCAGGAAACGCCTGCGGCAAGGAGCGCGGGCACCTGTGCCATGGCAGCCGTGTGCGGCACAGCAAGAAAAACCGCATCGCAGCTCTTGAGCTCGGGGGCGTCGTGCGTGGTAAAAAGCAGATCGCTCACGCCGGCAAAGCTCGGATAGACCGAAGACAGCGGCTGGCCAGCATCGGCGTTGGACGTAATGGCGACAAGTTCAAACTCGGGATGGCCGAGCACGAGGCGAATGAGCTCGGCTCCGGCATATCCAGCCGCGCCGACGATTCCAACCTTTAAAGACATATCAGACTCCTTGTCTGCGATTTATGCACCGATGCGCATTTCGCAGTGGTCGTTATGAAGTGGGTTGAAACTTTAGCACCAAAAGATGCATGAACACGTAAATGGCTTGCATATTCATGCATTGAAACATTCCCGACACATTCGCTTGAAGGAATTGACAAATGGAGCGGGCCCCGTATTGACCGGCGCTCCTAACGGCACCGGGCAATACGGGGCCCGCCCATGCGAAAACCAAGTTGTTAGGATGAGCCAGCCGGCTAGAGCTCGACCGGCACCCATTCGTCGTGATTGCAGATAAAAGCCTCGGGATCCTCGACGCTAAAGAAGACGAGCGTGGGGTCGTTAGGCCCCTCATAGTGCTCGCCCAGGCGCTCTAGATGCTTCCACCCGGCTTCGCGCATTTCGTCTAAAGCCCGGTCATCCAAGCCGGCACGCCCGCGCAAGATGAGCCAGCCATGGCCCGGCCACCAACTCGTGGCCTCAAAGCGCTGGTTTTGCAGCAGCTCCTGCCACACATCTTTGGTGCGCGCCGTTACAAACCACAGTTTGCCGTCCTGAATCTGTGCAAACGAGAACGGACGCACATGTGGCTGTCCGTCCACGCTCGTCGCCAGATACCACGCCGGCACCGACGTCAGATACTCCAAAACCGTATTCAATCCGTCCACGTTTCCTCCTGTACTAGCTAGTTTGGGAACCTGGTTTGTGCGAGCTAGAGCTCCAGGCGCTCCTCGCTGCCGTCGATATCACAGAAGCGCGCGGCAATGTTGCGGACCGAAAAGAAAGCAAGGCGGCCGTCGTTGGCACTCTCGTGTTCCTCGCCAATGCCCACCATGTGCTTAAAACCCGCTTGACGCACCTTGTCGCTCGCAACTGCGTCGTCCTCAAGTGCGGCTTCGCCGGTCAATACGATCCAACATTCCCCCGGCTTCCAGCCCGAGAGCTCAAACTGAGGGTTCGCGCTGAGTTCCGCCCACACGTCCTTGTCGCGCGAGGTGCAAAACCATAGCTTGCCGTCATCGACCATGGCAAACGAAAACGGCCTCACGCGAGGCTGATGCCCGTCCGTCACATCGGTCGTGGCTAGATACCACGCCGGAATGCGCCTGAGATACGAACAGGCGCGCTCAAGCTGAGCCGTGCGGTCGTTGTCGGTCATAGGGACCCCTTTCTTGCGCTCGAATCGCGCCTAAACAAGTTGAAGGTTGATGACGATGACGCAGATGAGCAGCAACGCCGTCACCACCGCCGCCAACGCATCGCCGCGGCCAAATGCAAGCGCATGCAGACGTGTGCGGCCCTGCTCGCCTTTATAGAAAGGGGCATCCTTGGCGGCAGAACGCGTTTCGGCATTCCGGAACACGCCCGTGAACAGCGGAATCGCCACACTGCCGAGCATACGCACGCCGCCGAGCGGGCCTCCCGTCACGCGCGCACCGCGGCTTGCCTGTGCATCGGCCGTCTGCTTCATCTCAGTGGCAAACTGCGGCATAAAGCGTAGCGCGATACCCATGATCATGCCGAGCTCGTGCGCAGGAAGTCCCACACGCGCAAACGGCGCGAGCAGGCGCTCAAAGCCCGCGGTGAGGTCGAGCGTCGGCGTGGTGAGTGTAATGGCGCTCATACCGGCCATCATCAACGCCAGGCGGCACGCCATAAAGGCGGCAGAACGCAGTGAGCCCTCGCTTATCTGCAGAAAGCCGAGCTGCCACAGGATGCGCCCACTCTGATCGGTAAACAAGTTGAGCACCGCGACCACGACGACGATTGCCAGCAGCGGCGCCATCGACGACAGAACGCGACGAACCGGCACCCGAGACACGGCATAGGTCAGCACAACGAAAATTGCGACCGGGGCCAGTCCGCGGAAGCCACTGACCGTGAGCGTCGTGATCAGAAACACAAAGCCCAAGAGCAACTTGGTTCGCGGGTCCAGGCGGTGGATTGCACTATCGCCGGGATAGTAACTGCCAAACGAAAACGCCTCCATCAGCAGCCCTCCTCTCGCGCGACCGTCTTGGATTTAGCAATGTCCGCGACGTTAGAAGGACCGCCCGAGCGACCGATTAGCAGGTCCACCAACTCGTCTGCCAGCGACTCAACCGTATAGAGGCCGTCAAAGCGCAGCGGCACGCCTGCCTTCGCAAGCGCCAGCGCCATGCGCTGGGCAGCGGGAACACCCAAGCCGATTGATTTAAGCTCATCCGCATGCGCAAAAACCTGAGCGGGCGTGCCTTCGGCAAACACCGCGCCCTCGTTCATCACGACGATGCGGTCGCAGCAATTGGCCAGGTCATCCATGCTGTGCGAAACCATGACAACGGTCAGGCCCTCGCGATGGAGTCGATCGATGAGCCCTAAGAAATCCCTGCGCGCAGCCGGATCGAGCCCCGCCATGGGTTCATCGAGCACCAGGACTTCGGGCTCCATGGCGAGCACGCCGGCGAATGCCACACGCCGTTGCTGACCGCCCGAAAGCTCAAAGGGACTCTTGTCGCCGACCGTAGAAAGGTCGAGGCCCACGCGCGAGAGCGACGACTCGACACGACGGTCGACTTCATCTTGCGGCAAGCCAAGGTTGTGCGGACCAAACGCCACGTCCTGTGCCACGGTTTCGGCAAACAGCTGACGCTCGGGATATTGAAACACCACGCCGACCTTGGCCTTAACCGCGGCGGCGTCTTTCTTGTTTGATAGATCGAGCTCCAGCGCGCGAACGGATCCCTCCTGGGGGCGAATCAAACCGTTGAGATGCTGGACCAGCGTCGACTTACCCGAACCGGTATGACCTGCTAGCCCCAGGAACTCGCCGCGACGCACCGTCAGCGATACATCGCGCAGCGCCCACGGGCTGCTGGGGTCGTTTCCCCAAAGGGCTTGTTTGTTCGATTTGCCCGCAGTGGCCGAGCGCTTGTGCCAGCGGTGGCGCTCGCGCGGACTGAGCGAATAACTGTACGAAACATGGGATAGTTCGATGACGGGCTCCGACGCGTTGTCCTCGTTGTCTACCGGAACAGTGCCGTCAGCGATTTCCAACTGGGATGCGGAAGACTGTCCCGCGGTGTCTGCCCCACTTCGCTCGGCATAAGCCTGCGCAATCTCAGCGACCATATCCACCTCGCGCACCTGCGCATGAACAGGCACGCCCTTCGTACGAAGCGCCATGCCCAGACGACACGACTCCGGCATATCCAGGTTGAGCTGCGCAAGCTCATCCGCCCGCGTCAAAATTTCCTCGGGCGTACCGAGCATGGCAACGTGCCCCGCCCGAAACACCGCGACACGATCGGCCTCGGCGGCTTCTTCCATAAAGTGCGTAATCATCACGATGGTCATACCGCGAGCGTGCAACGCGCGGCAAGCCTTCATGAGGCCCTTACGCCCACGCGGATCGAGCATCGAGGAAGCCTCGTCCAAAATGAGAACGCGCGGTTCCATGGCAAGCACGCCGGCAAGCGCCACGCGTTGCTTTTGGCCACCCGAAAGCGCATGGGTCTCGTGGCGCTCAAAGCCCACCAGGCCCACGCCCTTCAGCGCCTCGCGTACGCGCTGCGCAATTTGTGCCGATGGCACGCCAAGGTTTTCGGGACCGAACGCAACGTCATCTTCGACAAGCGTTGCCACCAGCTGATCATCGGGATTCTGGAATACCATGCCCGCGGTCGAACGAATGTCATAGACCAGCTCGAGGTCGGACGCATCCATACCGTTGATACGCACCGTGCCCGCATCGGGCTGCAACAGTGCATTCAGATGCTTGGCAAACGTCGACTTGCCCGACCCATTACCACCGAGGATGCAGAAAAACTCGCCGTCCTCGATGTTTAGATCGACGCCGTCGAGCGCCGGCACGGCACCGTCATAGCTAAAGGAAACGCCCCGACACTCAATCATGCGCGGCCTTTGACCTGGTCCTTCTTGGGCGTGATGAGGTTGGAGACCGCCTTGTACACCGCAAGCGTCAATACCGAGTTAAGCACGGTCTTGATAAGGTTGAACGGCAGCACGGCAGGAATCATAAGCGGGGCGATCACATCGACCGAGCCATACCAGAACCATACGCCAATGGTAAGATTTGCGACCATAGACAACGCCGTAGCGGCAATAACGCCGAGCACCAGGCCAATCACGGCACCCTTATAGGTATGCATCTTCTGATAGACGATAGCCGCGGGCAGAATGTAGCCCAGCGTGGCAACCAGGTTCATAAGCGCACCGACCCAGTCGCCCGTGGTAAGCGCATGGATAACAATCGCCATAGCGGCAACAGCGGTGCCGGCACCACGGCCATACGCAAATCCACACACCATCGCCGGCACCAGCGACGGGTCATAGGTCAAAAACGGCGCCGAAGGAAGGATGGGCAGCTGCACGTACATAAACAGGGCGCCCAGGGCGCACATCAGCGCCATGGTAACGAGCTGTTTGGTGCTCCACCTATTCGTGTTCTCAAAATGGATATGCTGTGACTGTTCAGACATAAGATCACCTGCCTCTTTCATCCGGACTCTAACCGTTGGTACTGGGATCTCACCAGTTCAGCCGGCATGCGAACCAACGCACGCACGGGTCGCGGGCTCATCGGCTCGGCCGCAGGCATCTCGTCTGCGCCACGGCACCCCTTTGGCACCGCCCGATTTACCGCCAGTGGGGAATTGCACCCCGCCCTGAAACAGCAACTGCAAGTGTAGCACGAGAGGGTATTCGTGCAAGTATGCTGAGGCTAATTTATGGCGGGAGGGGAACGCTCCAGAAATGCGACCGGGACAAGTTAACGCGATAACCACGTTCTCCGTCCACGCCAAAGTAACGCGCCTTTCGCGGCAAAGCCGCGAAACAGCGACCGGGACACGTATCCCTATCGACCACATCCTTCTCCGCCCGCCGACCTCAAGGCCGTAAACGCAGGGAATCCGAGGACGTTCCGGAGAGAAGCCCCGTCACGCCCCCGGATTCCCGGTGGGAGTTCTAGACCTTGTCGGCCTTAGTACATACCGCCGCCCTGCTGACCAGCGGTAGCAGCAGCGATAGCGTCCTCAAGCTGAGTGTTCTTGGGCACATCGGAGACGGTAGCCTCGGTGATGAGGATCAGGCTGGCGACAGAAGCAGCGTTCTGCAGGGTGACGCGGCTGACCTTGACGGGGTCGAGGACGCCCATCTCGATCATGTCGCCCCACTCGCCGTTGGCAGAGTTGAGACCCTGGCCGGCGGGCAGCTCGGCAACCTTGTCGACCACGACAGCGCCCTCAAAGCCAGCGTTCTTGGCGATGGTAGCGACCGGAGCGGTCAGAGCCTTCTTGACGATGTCGACACCGATCTTCTCCTCGGGGTCGTCAATCTCGACAGCATCGAGCGCAGGAGCAGCGTCCATGAAGGCGACGCCGCCACCGGCGACAATGCCCTCCTCGACAGCAGCACGGGTAGCCTGCAGGGCGTCCTCGACGCGGTGCTTGATCTCCTTGAGCTCGGACTCGGTAGCAGCGCCGACCTTGATGACGGCAACGCCACCGGAGAGCTTGGCCAGGCGCTCCTGGAGCTTCTCGCGGTCGAAGTCAGAGGAGGTGTTCTCCATCTCGCCCTTGATCTGAGCGATGCGAGCGTCGATGGCCTCCTTGGAGCCAGCGCCGCCGACGACGACGGTGTTGTCCTTGGAGATGGTGACGGACTTAGCGGTACCGAGCATATCGGCGGTGATGTCAGCGACCTTCACGCCCAGCTCGTCCAGAGCGGCCTGGCCACCGGTGAGGACGGCGATGTCCTCGAGGATGCGCTTGCGGCGATCGCCGTAGCCCGGAGCCTTGACGGCGCAGACGTTGAGAGCGCCACGGATCTTGTTGAGGACCAGGGTAGGCAGAGCCTCGCCGTCGATGTCCTCAGCGATGATGAGCAGGCCACGGCCAGCGCGCTGGACAGCCTCGAGAACGGGCATGATGTCCTGAACGCTGGAGATCTTCTGGTCGGTGATGAGGATGTACGGATCCTTCATCACGGCCTCCATGCGGTCGTTGTCCGTGACGAAGTAAGCGGAGACATAGCCCTTGTCGAACTGCATGCCCTCGACGGTGTCGATGGTGATGTCGAACGTCTGGGAATCCTCGACGGTGATGACGCCGTCCTTGCCCACGACCTCCATGGCCTCGGCGATCTTCTCGCCGACCTCGGGGTCACCGGCAGAGATGGTACCGACGGAAGCAATCTGCTCCTTGGTCTCGACCGGCTTGGCCTGCTTCTTCATCTCGGCGACGGCGGCGTTGACGGCCTTGTCGATGCCGCGACGGATGGCCAGCGGGTTAGCGCCAGCAGCAACGTTGCGCAGACCGTCGTTGACGATGGCCTGAGCGAGCAGGGTTGCGGTGGTGGTGCCGTCACCCACGGTGTCGTTGGTCTTGGTGGCGACCTCCTTCACCAGCTGGGCGCCCATGTTCTCGATGTTGTCCTCGAGCTCAATCTCCTTGGCGACGGAAACGCCGTCGTTGGTGATGGTCGGAGCACCGAACGTACGCTGCAGCGCAACGTAGCGACCCTTGGGGCCCATGGTGACGGTTACGGCGTCGGCCAGAGTGTTGACGCCCTTGGCAAGCTTAGCGCGGGCATCGGTGTTGAACGTAATGTTCTTTGCCATGGTAGGTAATCCTCCAAAAGAAATGTGACTCGCGTCGCCGCTTCCGAGTCCTATGCGGCGGGCGCGTTCAAAGACGAATCAGAGATTCTGACGAGACTAGGCCTCGACGACAGCGTAGATGTCGTCGGCGCGCATCAGCAGATACTTCTCGCCGTCGACCTTGACCTCGTTGCCACCGAACTTACCGTAGATGACAACGTCACCGACCTTGACGTCCATGGGGATGCGCTCACCCTTGTCGTTGACCTTGCCGGCGCCAACGGCAACGATGGTGCCGCGCTGCGGCTTCTCCTGGGCGTTGCTGGCGATGTACAGACCAGAAGCGGTCTTCTGCTCGGCCTCGTCGGGCTTGACCAGAACACGATCTGCAAGCGGCTTCAAAGACGACATGCTTGTCTCCTCCTTTTTGGGCCGCGTGGTTATGCCACGCGAATTAACCCTTTTTGTTTGCGTACGCGTTGAATGGTACCCACGAATGGCGGGTTATACAACACGGAGTCAAAAAATCTTATTTTTTGGCACTTAGATTTTCTGAATGCCGGGGGATAACTTAGAAGTGGCTCCCGGGGCGGACCGGAGGGCATGAAGTTTGCTGCTCTACAGTCCTGCGCAAGACGGAAA
>UROR01000086.1 GCA_900549535.1 uncultured Collinsella sp.
GCCCAACGATATCGCCCGTGCCATGCTCAACGGTCGCCTGAACCTTATCGGCATGATTGTTCCCTTTGTGAGCAGCCCGTTCCATGCTCAGGTTGTGCAGGCGGTCGAGCGCACGTTAGCGGAAAACGGCTTTAAGATGTTGCTGTGCAACAGCGCCAATCGACCCGATCTTGAGCGTTCCTATATTGACATGCTCCGCCGCAATATGGTCGACGGCGTCATCGTCAACTCCCTCAATATCGGTGCCGAGGCATATGCCGAGATGGGCTTGAGCCTGGTTGGCATCGACTGCGATCTTGGCGAGGGCTCTGTCCAGATTGCAAGTGACAGCTATGGCATTGGCGAGCTCGCCACGCGCCGTCTGATTGATGACGGCTGCAGGCGTATCCTGTGCCTGCGCAGCAATAGCCGCATGCGCATGCCTGCCAATAAGCGTACCGATGCCTACCTCGATGTTGTTGAGCAGGCCGGTTTATCCGCGCTTGTCCGTGAGGTTGAGTTCGTTAAGCCCGACGACGAAAAGGGCGCGGTCGTTGCGAAGATCCTCGATGAGAACCCCGATATTGACGGCATCTTTGCGGGAGACGACACGATGGCGGCTATCTGCCTCAACGTTATGAAGCAGCGCGGTTTGAGCGCTCCGGACGATATTAAGGTCGTGGGCGCGGATGGTGCCCGCCGCACTATGACGTTTATGCCTGACTTAACAACCGTACGTCAAGATATCGATCGCATCGGAGAGCTCGCGGCGCAATCCATCATCGCTCTTATTAACGGCGATAATCCCGAATCGAATATCAAGCTCCCCGTTGAACTCATTGAGGGCAAAACCGCGTAGTTCATCCCGTGCGAAAAGAATTCCTCAAACGCCTCTGATGACCGTTCGCCGGCATATGTCAACCGTTTACCGACGACTGGAACTGCGAAAAGACGTATTGATATGAAAACGTTTGACATATGAAAACGATTGACATATCTTGCCATTGTACCGAGTTAGCATGTCGTGGAAAGGAAGTCTCGGATGCACAAGGTGTATTACCAGCCTGAGGGAATTTGGGTAGGCGACATCATGCCGTACGGCGAGGACGGCACGTTCTATCTCTATCATCAGCGTGACACGCGTAACCCCGAACCTTTCGGAGAGCCGTTTGGCTGGGCACTCGCTACGACCAAGGATTTCGTCAACTACAAGGACTTTGGCGAGAGCCTTGAGCGTGGCGGCGACGAGGAAGTCGACCAGTACATTTATGCCGGCACGGTGTTTAAGGTGGGCGACAAGTACCATGCGCTCTACACTGGTTGCAATCGCGATAAGGTCCGCGCACGTTTGATGAAGCAGGTTCTTCTTCACGCAACGAGCGACGACGCCGTCAAGTGGGAGAAGAACATCGCCGAGACGCTGCTTCCGCCCCAGGAGGGCTACGACGACCGCAACTGGCGCGATCCCTTTGTGCTTTGGGATGAGGAGAACGAAGAGTACATGCTCATCCTCGGCACACGTGTGGGCGAGGACAAGCGTCTGATGACCGGTCGTCTGGTCAAGTTCACCTCCAAGGACCTGACCAACTGGGAGTTCCAGGGCGACTGGTGGAACCCGGGCCTGTACACCATGTTCGAGATGCCTGATCTCTTTAAGATGGGCGACTGGTGGTACCTCGTCTTTTCCGAGTACAGCGACGGCAACAAGACCCGTTACCGCATGTCCAAGTCCATCAACGGTCCTTGGATTACCCCCGCTGACGACTCCTTCGACGGCCGCGCGTACTACGCCGCTCGCACCGCATTCGATGGCGAGCGCCGCGTTCTCTTTGGTTGGGTTCCTACGCGTGACGAGGGCGGTGACCCCAGCTCTTACCTGTGGGGTGGCACTTTTATGCCCCTCGAGATCGTTCAGCGTGCCGACGGAACGCTCGGCACCAAGCTCCCCGACAGCATGCTTGGCGCCTTTGGCGAGGCTAAGGCAGTCGAGACCTTTGAGCTTTCCTGCGAGTCGGGCAAGGTCGAGCAGGTGCTCGCCGCAGATGCCGGCTCCACCTACTTGCTCGATGCCGACATTGAGCTCGGCGGTAACGCTGCCGGCTTCTCGGTCAAGTTCGCCGAGGACGCCGAGACCGGTCTTGCCTATGAGTTCCGCGCCAACCTGCGCGAGGGCAAGCTCGAGTTCACGCCGGCTCCCCAGTACCCGTGGTTCCAGGTCAACAACATGGGCCTCGAGCGTCCGTTGTTCTTTAAGGGCGAGGGCACTCACCATGTGCGTCTGGTCGTCGACGACGACATCGCGACCATCTTTGTCGATGACGTTGCGCTCAACGCTCGCTTCTGCAACAAGCAAGGCCAGGGTGTGGCGCTTACCGTCACCGACGGTGCGCTCAAGTGCGCAAACGCAACGATCGCGTCTCTGTAGCGGCAACGAACCGTTTTATGATTTAGAAAAGGAATGGAGAGGAACATGGACTACAAGGCAGTGTCCCAGCAAGTCGTCGACAACGTCGGCGGACTGGAGAACATCGAGGGCGCCACGCATTGCGTGACCCGTCTGCGTCTGGTGCTCAAGGATACGAGCAAGTACAAAAAGGCCGAGCTCGAGAACATCGATGGCGTCAAGGGCGTGCTGTACAACAGCGGCCAGCTCATGATCATCTTCGGTACCGGTACCGTCAACAAGGTCTACGATGAGTTTATGGCTCTGACGGGCGTTAAGGAGATCAGCGCTTCCGAGGTCAAGGGCGCCGAGGCGGACAAGAAGGGCAAGTTCTTCTCGGTCCTCAAGGTATTCTCGGATATCTTTATCCCCATCATTCCCGCTTTCGTCGGCGCTGCTATCATCATCGGCCTTAAGTCGCTGATCGTTGCCAACGGCCTCTTTGGCATGGAGGGCAGCCTTGCCGACCACAGCGAGTTCCTCAAGAACCTCGCAAGCTTCTTTGCCATTATCGCCACCACGTTTGACTACCTGCCTGTCCTGGTTATGTACAGCGCGGTGAAGCGTTTTGGCGGTAACCCGATTCTGGGCATCCTCGTCGGTATCGTCATGGTTCACCCGAGCCTTATGAACCGCAACACGTTCGTTATGGACCCGACGGGTGCTGAGTACTGGAACTTCGGTCCGCTATCCATTCCCATGGTTGCTTTCCAGGGCGGTGTGTTCCCCGCAATCCTGACTGCCTGGTTTATGGCCAAGGTCGAAAAGATTGCCCAGAAGTACATCCCCGAGGTCGTTTCGTTCGTCTTTGTCCCGACCGTTACCCTGATTCTTGCTAACGTCGCCCTGTTCACCGTGTTCGGCCCGCTCGGCAACCTGATCGGCGATGTCCTCGCCGGCGTAATCGATATCCTGTACAACAGGATGGGCGTCTTTGGTGCCTTTGTCTTCGCCGCGTTCCTGCAGCCGCTTGTCGTTACCGGTACGCATCAGTTCATCCAGGGTATCGAGGCAAACCTTGTTGCCACGACTGGCTTCAACTACATCCAGGCCATCTGGTCGGTTTCCATCATCGCCCAGGGCGGCGGCGCCATCGGCATGTACCTCATTCACAAGAAGCATTCCAAAGAGCGCAACATTTGCATGTCGTCCTTTATCCCGACGCTGGTCGGAATCTCCGAGCCCGCTATCTTTGCTGCAAACATGCGCTACTCGATTATTCCGTTCATCTGCGCATGCATCGGTGCAGGCTGCGGCGGTGCCTTCGTCAAGCTCTTTGAGGTGCGCGCTATCGGTCAGGGTCTGACCGGCGTGCTTGGCCTGCTCATCGTCACGCCCGAGACCCTCGTGTGGTATGTGGCTGGCAATCTCATCGCCTTTATCGTGCCGATCGTCTTGATCTTTGCCTACAACAAGGCAAAGGGCGTGCCGACCACCGATGAAGAGGGCGCTGGCGCAGGCTTCGATGTCAGCTTCTAGTTGAGCCATTCAGTGCAATGTGCGGATAAGTCCATTTGAGGAAGGGCGTTCGGCTCGTGTGAGTCGGGCGTCCTTCCCTATAGACGAGAAAGTCAATGGCGATGTTAAATCAAAAAAACAAGGTGATGCGTGCGGACTATGAGCAGTGGCGAGCTGGACAGGATGAGACGGCGGGTCGCATCGCGTCCGACCCCGATAGGCTCCTGTTCCATGTGGAGCCTGAGCTTGGCTGGCTCAACGACCCCAACGGTTTGGTTCAGATTGGTGATACGTATCACATCTATCATCAATACGATCCTTTCGATGCTGCGCATGGCGGTCCAGTGCTTTGGAACCATCTGACGACAAAGGATTTTGTGACGTACGAGAATCACGGCCCCGTGCTGTTCCCCGATTCCGATTTGGATTCGAGCGGAGCGTATTCTGGTTCTGCCTTTGTACGTGATGGCAAGATTCACTACTTCTATACCGGCAACGTCAAGCATTTTGACCGCGATGATTACGACTACGTGTTGACGGGCCGTGAGCAAAACCAGATTCATATGGTTGCCGAGAATCCCGACGAATTGGGCGAGAAGCGCATAGCTGTTGGGCCGGTCGATTACCCCGACGATATCGGTACGCACGTGCGCGACCCTAAGATCCTTGAGCACGATGGTATCTACTACATGGTTCTGGGCGCTCGTACGAAAGACGACCGTGGCTGCGTGCTTGTCTATACTTCGCGTGATTTAGGGGTCTGGAGCTATGCGACGCGCATTGAGCTGGACGAGAACTTTGGCTTTATGTGGGAGTGCCCCGATCTGTTTGAGCTCGATGGCGAGCTTATTCTCGTTTGCTGTCCGCAGGGTGTGCCTGCCGATGGTTGGCGTTACCGCAATCCGCATCAGTGCGTGTGGTTCCCTATCGAGGCCGATTGGGAGGCGCCGAGCTTTAAAATCGTCGGGCAGGGCATGCCCCCGATGGTCGATGCCGGTTTTGATTTCTATGCTCCGCAGTCCTTTGAGGATGCTGCAGGCCGGCGTTTGATGATCGGATGGTCGGGTTGCCCCGATGCGACGGCAGAAAACCCGACGGTGGCACGCGGGTGGCAGTGCGCGTTGACGGTGCCGAGAGAACTGAGCATGCGCGATGGTAAGCTCTGTCAGCAGCCGGTGCACGAGATTGAGAGGATGCGCGGCGACTGCGTTTGCGCGACAGGCGGTGAAACCGTTGAGGAGCCGGGCCGCCTGTTTGATCTTGTGGTTTCCTGTGAGGGCGCCCAGGTGATCGAGCTCGAAATCCGCAAGGGTGTCTTTGTGCGCTATGCAGACGGGATGCTTACCCTCGACATGGGTGACGAAGGCTATGGGCGCGACCAGAGGTCGATCGAGCTCAGCGAGCTTCGCGACCTGCGCGTGCTTTCGGACACTACGATGGTCGAGATTTTTGCAAATGGCGGCGAGGCGGCACTTACGAGCCGTACCTATTCGCCGGCGGTTCCGGCGATGGGGTTGCATGCCGAGGGTGCGGCGTCGATGGATTTCTACCGCCTCGCGCATTAACCGTGTGTGGAGCGCGATTGGACTTGCTGGGCGGAATGTGTCGCAGTTGCTGCAGCGAACTACCGTTCATCGCGTATAGCTACCGTTTGCGGAATAAGTAACACTCCTTAATAAACCGTGTAGAATCTCAGATAAGCACGGAGTTTTCCAGGGAGACGCTGTCCTTTGTTGTGTGCAAGGGGCGGCGTCTCTTTGGCGCTTGGACGCCGTTGTGCAACAGTGCGGCGGTGCGTGCCATGTATTGAAAAGCCAATGTCGAGATGGGTCGTGATATTAATGGGCAAGTACGTAATCGTGGTCGAGTCTGGGTCGGATGTGACGCCGGAGCTCTGCGAGCGCTACGGCATCGTGCGCGTGCCCATGCATGTCACGATTGGTGACGAGACCGTCGAGGACGGCTCGATCGATCCGCTCGAGATTTATTCGCGCTGCAATGAGTTTGGCGTGATGCCCAAGACCAGTGGCTGCGCGCCTGCGGATTTTGCTCACGTGTACGACCGCATTCACGCTGAGCAGCCCGACGCGACTATTTTGCATCTTGCATATTCCGAGGCCACGACCTGTTCGCATCAGTCCTCAAAGATTGCGGCCCAGGGGCGCGACTACGTGTTCTCCATGGACACGCGCTTTGTCTCGGTAGGCCAGTCGCTTGTTGTCGTCGAGACCGCCAAATACATCGAGGCTCACCCCGATGCCACCGTCGACGAGATCTTCGCCTTCGCGAACTCCGTCATGGACCGCGTGCTGTTGGGCTTTGTTCCTACGGACCTTGCCTTCCTTAAGGCGGGCGGTCGCTTGTCCAACGTCGCGTTCCTGGGCGCCCATCTGCTCAAGATTAAGCCCTGCATTGAGGTAACGGGCGGCAAGTTCGTGGCAACCAAGAAGTTCCGCGGCTCTATGCTCAAGTGCGCCCGCGCCTTTATTGATCACATGGTTGCCAAGGGCGAGATTGACTACTCGCACATTGGCCTGGCGTATTCGGTAGGTCTTTCCGAGGAGCTGCGCGACGACATGGAAGTCTATGCACACGATCTTGGCTTTAAGGACATTACCTGGACTCAGGTCGGCGGCGTCATCTCGAGCCATTGCGGCCCGACCGCCTTCGGCGCGGTGCTCACGCTTAAGGCGTAAGGCCTGGAGTCTATCGATTTCTATTGCCTCGGCGGTGGGCGGGTTGCGATAACCCTCCCGCCGCTTTTGCGTGGAGTCAAATAGGACGACCTAATTGACCTCTAAACCGTTTCGCCATCATATGTATGGGCTAGAATGGCTCTGGCATTTTTGTAACTAAAACCAATGAGAGGCAAGGTAGCGGGAATGGCTGAGATGACGCTCGAGGGTGTGGACGCTCGTCCCGAGGACTCCGCGTTTGCCCTGGGCCGCGTACATTCGATCGAGACGATGGGTACGGTTGACGGTCCCGGCATCCGCTTCGTAGTGTTTGTCCAAGGCTGTCCCATGCGCTGCGCGTATTGCCACAATCCCGATACCTGGTCGGTTAACGGCGGCACCATGGTGACCGTCGAGCATCTGATGGACGAGTTCCAGAGCAACCATGAGTTTTACCGCAGCGGTGGCATTACCGTTTCGGGCGGCGAGCCGCTTCTGCAGCCCGAGTTTTTGGCCGACCTGTTCCGTGCAATGCACAACAACCCCGATGGTCGTGTGCATACCTGCCTGGATAGCTGTGGCTACGCCTTCGACCCTCAGCATCCCGAGAAGTTCGATGCCGTGCTCAACGAGACCGACATGGTACTGCTCGATATTAAGCATGCCGACCCGGTCGAGCATAAAAAGCTGACCGGTTGTGATCCCGCACGCATCCTGGCGTTTGGCGATGAGCTTGCACGTCGCAATATCAAGGTCGTTATCCGCCACGTGGTTGTGCCGGGCATTACCGACACGGTGGAGGAGTGCGAGAAGCTCGGTCGCCTCATCGCTCCATGGCACAACGTGGTGGGCCTGGAAATGCTGCCGTATCACACGATGGGTGTCGTCAAGTACGAGCAACTGGGCATTCCCTATAAGCTCGAGGGCGTGCCCCAGATGGATACCGCGCGCATGCCCGAGCTGCGCAATGCCGTTATGACCGGCATGAAAAAGCGCCGTGCGGAGCTCAGGTCGGCCATCGGCTAACAAGCCATTTTTGCCCCTTTATGATACCCGAGCTGTACTGGCCTAACGGCTTGGTGCTGACACGGTTGAGCCAAAATGCTGGTACCATACCGTGGATAAGCAATTTGCACGGATTTGGGGGATGGCATGGCAACCATCGCGATCATAGGCGCACTCGAAAAAGAGGTTGCGCAGATTAAGGAAGAGCTGAGTGGCACGCATGAGTCGCAGGAGGCGGGCTTGACCGTTGTGAACGGTGGGCTTTCGGGTCTGACAGTAGTCGCCACGACGGCAGGCATGGGGACCGTGAACGCCGCTGCCGCAACGCAGCATCTCATCAGCAAATACGCCCCGCAGGCCGTTGTGTTTTCGGGCATTGCGGGCGGCCTAAACCCTAAACTCCATATTAACGACGTGGTTATAGGCAAGTGCCTGCGCTATCTGGATACCGATACGGCACTCATCGCCGAGTCCGCGCCGGGGCTCGAGGAGTTTGTCTCGACACCGGCGTTGGCTGATGTTGCCGCCGCCGTGCTTGCCGAGCATGGATTTGTGGATGCCTCGGCGGATGAGACTTCTGCGGAGAAGGACCCCAAGCAGTTCCTGTGTGGCACTATCGCCACGGGTGATCGCTTTGTTACGGGTGACGCCATGCGTAACGCTGCGATTGAGGCCACGCATGCCGATTGCGTCGAGATGGAGGGCGCGGCAATTGCGCACATCGCGGCCAAGAATGGTGTCGATTGCCTGGTACTGCGCGCTATCAGCGATAATTGTGACGAGGCATATGACGCGTTTTGCGAGCGCGAGTTCGATCTGGACGAGTACGCTCGCACCGCGAGCGGCATCACGCCCTCGATCCTGCCGGGATCGATCCGCAGCCGGTCCGAAAGCTCCTCCCGCGCGTCACGGTTGACCGTAATCACCCGGCTGGCCGAACGCAGCATCCGCCGGTACAGGCGCAGCAGCACCAGCCGCTCGCCCAGCGAATAGAGATGCGGGTAGCGCAGGAAATTGAGGTTGTGGACCGTCATGACGCACGGTATGCGGCGCAGCAGCACCGGAAAGGGAAGTCCGGG
>UROR01000087.1 GCA_900549535.1 uncultured Collinsella sp.
GATCGGCCGAGCCACTGGGCACAAGCGGGACACGGTCCAGAGGATGCCGGGGCGCGGGGTCCCGTGCGGGGAGATCGCGAGGGAGCCGGGCAGGTCGCCCTCGACGATGAGCGCAGAGATACCGTCGCGCCCACCCACGAAAAGAGGGTTCCCTCGCAGGCGCCGCATCCGCACGCCCCCGCAAAGAAACCCTCGCACTCGCATCTCTACCTGCGAACCCGCACGTGCCCTCGCGCACGCGCCGCGGCAGCCGCTAGTCGCGGTAGAACGAGCCCATGTAGCGGATGTACTCGTCCTCGGTGTGGTTGGCCTTCCAGTCGTGGACGGAGTCCTTGTTGCGCTGGCCGGCGATGACGGAGAGCTCCTTACCCAGCTTCTCAAAGGCCTCGTCGACGCACTCCTCGGGGGTGAGGGCGATCTTCATGACGGCCTCGCCCTGCGGGCCGCCGGGGAGGTTGGACAGCAGGCTGGGGGTTAGGGTGGTGCCGAGGGTGATGACCTCGACGTCGACACCGGTGCCCTCGCACTCGCAGGCCACGGCCTCGGTCATCTTGAGGATGAAGGCCTTGCCCGCGCCGTACTGGCCGTTCCAGGGGCTGGAGCTGATGCCGGTCATCGACGAGACGTTGATCACGGCGCCGCGGTCCTGGGTGGCAAAGATCCGCATGTAGTGGTGGAAGCACTTGAGGAAGGTCACGACGTTGACGTTGATCATGGCCTCGTGCTTCTCCCAGGGGGTGTCCTGGATCTTGCCGAAGCTGTGCAGGCAGGCAACGTAGCTCATGAAGCCCATGTCCAGGCCCTCGGTCGCGGCGAAGACGGTCTCGGCCGCGCCGGGCTGGCTAAAGTCGGCGCGCACGACCTTGGTCTCCACGCCGTAGGTCTCGCGGATCTCGCCGGCGAGCACGTTCAGCTTCTCCTCGCGACGGCCGACCATGACGACATTCATGCCGCCGGCGGCGATCTTCTCGCAGAACGCCTTGCCGACGCCCTCGGTCGCGCCCAGAATCAGGCCCCACTCACCGTACTTCTCCCTCAGGTTCATGCTGCATCCTCTCTCTCGATGCCCATGCGGGCACATCTCCTTTAGCGTGCGGCCGCACAGCCGCACACGGTGCGCCATTATGCGCTGAACAAGAGGGGAGCGTGTTCACGACTTTGCGAACGAGCCCGTAACAACGATGAACGGTGTCGGTCTATCACCGCGAAGAAACCCTTGCGGCATCGAGAGAGGAGGTGCTGGCAGGTGGAACCAAAAGGTGAACGCCGCCATCTCTAGCTCCACCTTATCGGGTTTCCCGTCGCAAGCGATGCTTCAAAGAGCTTGCGCAGCGAAACGTTGGCGAAGGTCCAGGACCACGCTTTGCTGCTGCCCACTGTGACTCGGCCCTCGGCTCTGCGTAGAACCCGAAGCCGCTTTTGCAGTCGATGCGATTGACCCCGTCGAGGTCGGTGAGGGTGTAGCTTTCGCCCTCTCCATCCTGGCTCGAGCGTCCCTTGCGCTCGAAAGCAAAGTGACTTGACGCGAAGAGCACCTCACCAGCGCCGCTATTTTTTGGCATCTTTGGGGGCTGATGTACACAAATGCGACTCCACGTGCCGACCAGCAACGTCCTCCACATGTCTGGACTCTCTATGCTTGCGCTGGATAGACATCGCAGGAACGGGTATAGTATCGAAAGTTTTGTCGTTAACCAGCGGGGGAGTCCTGTGGGCATCAAAAAGAAGATCAAAAAGGAGCTTATCGGCACTTCCGATTACCCGTCGAATAAGATCTTTACGATCTCCAATTTCATCACCTTTACGCGCCTGATCCTCACCCTGGTATTTCTGTACCTGTTTGTGACGGATAACAACCGCGTCATCGCCATCGTTATCTACGCCGTTGCCGCCTCTACCGACTGGATGGACGGTCAGATCGCCCGCATGACCAAGACGGTCTCGTGGCTCGGCAAGGTCATGGATCCCATCTGCGACCGTGCGCTGCTGTTCACCGGCGTACTTGGGCTGGTGGTCCGCGGAGAGCTGCCCATCTGGGTCTGCGTGCTCATTATTGGCCGCGACATCTATCTGGGCATCGGCACGCTTATCGTGCGTCATTATCACCGTCGCCCCATCGATGTCGTCTTTCCCGGAAAAATTGCCACTGCACTGCTCATGACCGGCTTCTCGCTCATGCTGCTCGGGTTCCCCGTTATTGACGGCCTGCATCTTTTACCTTCAACCCTTACGGCCTTCCCGGGCCTCAACGGAAGCTCGGTGCCCCTCGGCATCTTCTTTGTGTACGGCGGCGTGATCTTCTCCATGCTCACGGCTGTCATCTATTCCATTAAGGGCGGAGTGGCCATTAAACAGGCTCTCGCGCATCCCGAGGACGAGGACATCGACTTTCTGAACCCTGAAATCGAAGACTGATTCGTTGGGGTATGATTACGTACGGTTCATTATTTGCGGCACGTCCGCGATAAGTTAGGGGTTGTCATGGACAACATGGTTAACAATATGCCTCAGAATGATAAGACTGCTGACGCTACCTGCGTATTCCGCGTGCCTTCAAGCGACGTCACCGTTCCCGACCTCATGGCCAACGTGCGCATCACCGCCCCCGTTCTGTCCATCGTCAAGGGTCCACAGACTGGTGCCGCCTTTGAGCTCGAGGACGACGTGACCACCATCGGCCGCGATCCTGCAAACGGCATCTTCCTCAATGACATGACCGTTTCGCGCAGCCACGCGCGCATTATTCGCGAGGGCCTCGGCGCTCGCATCGAGGACCTGGGCTCGCTCAATGGTACCTGGGTCGACGGTGCCATTGTCAATGCAGCCCCGCTGCATGACGGTTCTTCCGTTCAGATCGGTACGTTTACGCTCATCTACCACGAGAGCACGCCGGAGCGCATCGAAACCGGTGAGTAGGGCATGGCCGAACGCAACTATCTGAGTATCGGCCAAGTCGTCAACCTACTTCGAGGCGCATACCCCGATCTTTCGAACTCAAAAATTAGATTTCTAGAGGATGAGGGGCTCATTACCCCTCATCGTACGCCTAAGGGATACCGTCAGT
Source organism: uncultured Collinsella sp. (assembly GCA_900549535.1). Taxonomy (GTDB): domain Bacteria; phylum Actinomycetota; class Coriobacteriia; order Coriobacteriales; family Coriobacteriaceae; genus Collinsella. The sequence continues at coordinate 3,065 of UROR01000087.1, forward strand.
ACTCTAAGGAGGACGTTGATCGCCTGGAGGTCATCCTGCACTTGCAGAAGACCCGCTACATGCCGCTCAACGTGATTAAGCAGCGCTTGGAAAACGCCACGGACTTGTCAACGCTCGCCTACGAGGTGGGCTTGCTGTCCGATGTTCCGCTCAAGACGGAGCCCAAGGAGACTAAGCAAAAGCTGCATCCCATCGAGACCATTCCCGATATGCTGGGCGTCGAGATTTCGTTTATCCGTTCGCTCGCCGAGAACGACCTCATTCGCATCATCAAGAGTCCGCAGAATCGTGAGCTCGTCGATGGTCGCGATTTCCCGATCATCCGCTACTGCTCCGAGCTGTCACGCTTCCATATCGAGCCGCGCAACCTGCGTCAGTACGTGTCTTCCGCCAACCGCGAGTCCTCGATGTTTGAGCAGGTGCTCGTGAGCATGCTCGGAATGGATACCTCCGATGACGAGCGCGACGCCAAGCTCGAGCGTGCGTTTAAGAAGCTTCACGACCTGACCGAGGGTGTGCACACTGCGCTGCTCAAGAACCGCGTTTTTGAGTCGCTCAACGCCGTGGTCGAGGACGCCGACATCGATGCACTCGATGAGGAAATCACTCGCTCCGAGTCCACCAAGGCCAAAAACGAAGAGACAGCCGCGCCGGCTTCGCACGAGGATTCTCTCGTAAAGCCGCTCAAGGTCGTCGCCCCTTCGCACTCCGGCACCGCCACGGCGGGCAAATAACCGCTGCCGCTTATCCGGCAACCCATTGAAAGGTCATGCAATGTACGACTTCGAATCTCAAATCGTCGACATCCCCGACTATCCCGAGCCCGGAGTCATCTTTAAAGACATCACGCCGCTCTTTGGCAATCCCGAGGCGCTCAAAGCCATGACCGATGCCCTCGCCGAGCACTTTGCCGGCATGGGAATCACCAAGGTCGTGGGTCCCGAGGCTCGCGGCTTTATGGTTGGCGTACCGGTGGCTGTAGCCCTTGGCGCCGGCTTTGTTCCCGCACGTAAACCGGGCAAGCTGCCGCGCGAGACCGTAAGCCAGAGCTACGAGCTCGAGTACGGCACCGATTCAATTGAGATCCATGCCGACGCTATCAGCTCTAAAGATACCGTGTTGATTCTGGACGACTTGGTCGCGACGGGCGGAACCGTCGAGGCAACAGGTAAACTGGTGCGAGATATGGGCGCAAAGCTTGTCGGTTACGGTTGTATCCTAGAGCTTGCGTTTCTCAACCCGCGCGAGAAGCTCACGCCGTCTGATGACGATGTGGAGCTCTTTAGCCTGGTGACGGTGGACTAGCCGTTACCCTTAGTTACTGGAAAGGAAGCTACATGCGCACAGCAAACACGCACAAAAACATGGCACGCTGCGCTGCTACGGCAACCCTCGCTTGTGTTTTGGGCTTGGGCCTCGCGGCTCCTGCCTACGCCGATACCGCATCCGACCTTGCCGCTGCTCGTACGAAGCTCGAGCAGATCGGTACCCAAACTCAGCAGATTTACGATGAGCTTGCCACGCAGACGCAGGCGCTCGATCAGACTGCCGGCGAGATCACGCAAAAGCAGCAGGAGATCGCCGATGGTCAGGCCAAGCTCTCGACCTATGTCGCCGGCGAGTACAAAACCGGCGGTCTGAGCCTGCTTCAGGTTTTGACGGGTGTCGATGATCTGAGCGATATGCTCAACCGTTTGTTCTACTACGGAAAAGTTTCCGACAAGCAAGCTCAGACCATTCAAGAGGTCAAGGAGCTTAAGCAGCAGCTCACCGATAAGCAGGCCGAGCAGGAGAAGAACGTCGCCACCACGCAAAAGAAGGTCGACGAGCTTAACGCCCAGCAGGCTGAAGCCCAGAACGTCGTAAACTCCCTGGATTCGCAGCTGCAGGCCGAGCTTGCCGCAGAGGCCGAGGCCAACGCCGCGCTGCAGGCCGGCATCAACGCCAGCACTGCCGAGAAGGCCACGGTGAGCAACGAGACTGCCGGTGCGACCGAGAACACCAACAACGGTGGCCAGACCAGCAATAACAACAACCAGGGCGGCAACACTCCGGCTCCTACGCCGACACCTGCTCCGACGCCGCAGCCCTCCACGCCTGCTCCGGCTCCGACGCCTTCTGCTCCGAGCCAGTCCGTCGATGGCGGTTCTGTTGTCTCGCGTGCATACAGCAAGCTTGGTTGCGCCTATTCCTGGGGCGGAATTGGCCCGAACAGTTTCGACTGCTCTGGTTTTGTTAGCTATTGCCTCACGGGTCGCTATTGCCGCCTGGGCACCACTGGCACCTTTATGGGCTGGACGCGTGTGTCCGATCCGCAGCCCGGTGACGTTGTGGTCAACTCGTACCACACCGGCATTTACATCGGTGGTGGTCAGATGATTCATGCTTCCGACTACAACACGGGTGTCATCATCAGCTCCGTTGCCGCCGGCATGAACAATAACTACATCTTCGTGCGTTACTAAGTCATCTTACACAGCGTGTGAATGTGGACCTCGTGGCTTTAAGTCGCGAGGTCCATTCTTTTTTTCTCTCTCATCTTAGACGGCTATCTAGTATTCAAAACTAGATAGCCGTCCATTCGGTTTGCAAGAAGGCTATAATTGTTGATGAACAATTAGAAAGGACCCTCTATGAGCTGGGCACTTATCTCCGATTCAAGCTGCAACCTCCGCGATTGGCAACCGACCGCGCCCTATACCACCTTTGCATTTGCGCCCCTCAAAATTCGAGTGGGGGAGCGTGAATTCGTCGATGACCTTTCGCTCGATGTTCATGAGCTCAACTGCGCTGTTCAGGCGGAGACGAACGCTTCTTCGAGCGCTTGTCCCAGCGTAGGGGAGTGGGCCGAGCTCTTCAAATTGGCAGACAAGACCATCTGCATGCCGATCTCTGAGGGTGTGTCGGGCAGCTACAACGCGGCAGCCACTGCTCGCGATATGGTTCTTGCCGAGGAGCCCGACCGACAGATTCATCTAGTCAATTCACGCGCAGCTGGCGGCAAAATGGACCTCATTTTCTTGCTGTTCGACCGCTATCTTGCAGACAATCCGAATGTCTCATTCGAGGATGCTTGCGCATACTTCGATAGCCTTGAACAGAACAGCAAAATCCTCTTCAGTTTGTGCAATTACGAAAACCTCGCCAAAGCCGGACGTATCCCTAAGGCAGCCGGCGTCATTGCCAACAAGCTCAATATCCGCATTTTGGGCACGGCGAGTGAGGCCGGTAAAATCGAACTCGTGGGGCACACGCGTGGCGAAAAGAAGATGCTCAACAAGATCATCGACACTATGGAATCCGAGGGCTTTACGGGCGGTGAGGTCATCATCGATCACGTTGAGAACGAAGCTGGAGCCCAAGCGCTTACTGATCGCATTGTCGAACATTGGCCCGGCTCCAAGACCATCATCATGCCCTGCAACGGCCTGGATTCCTATTACGCCGAGATGCACGGCCTCATCATCGGCTATGGCATGGGCGTAGCTTCGGGCAAATAGAGTCAGGTGGGACAAATTAATCAGTAGTTTTTTGTCCCACCACCTTTAAGGTCAATTAACTACTAAACCCGTTGAACTTAAGATAACTCATCAAGTAAGCCTTCGAAACGAAGGACGATACCGCACTGCGCACAAGCAACGACTCACGCGTTACCTGATGCGCCGTATCGGGAACCGGCGTTTGCTCGACAGAAAACGCCGAACGAATCGATGCCTCGAGCTGATCGACCACATAATCAAAGGCCGTCGGGGCATCGTAGCTCAAACGCTGAATGTTAAAGAGCGCCTGCACCGCAGCAATAGGTAGCACCTGCTTAAAGATGCAGATAGCGATCAGGCGGGCAATCTGCTCGCGACCATACTGCTTTTTGACCGGAGCAGGCACCAGGCCGACCTTCACGTAGTTATTGATCATCGATGGCGTAATGACAGGCTGCTCAACGCAAATAGACAGCGGCTCCATCCACAGCGCAACATACTCAATGACCTGGTCGCGGTAGAGCGTCACATTGGGCAACTGGTCATAGCGCGGCAGACTCAACGTATTGAGTTTGCGCACGATATCGGACTGAATAAATGCATCGGGCAACACAGTGGGCTGAATATCCTCAGGCTTAATGCTGACCGACGAATCGGACATCGGGATAACGCGTTTGGCGTGGTTCATAGGGATCCTCCGTTCATTAGCTATATTGTATTCTAGGTTATCTAGTTTTGCATACTATATAGCAGGAAAGTAAAAGTGGTTGGACAGCACATTGATGCACCGTCCAACCACTTTGTTTTAAAGATAGCAACCTTACATAAGATATATTATCGTACTTATCCGTGGAGAAATGCGTATGCTCTGGTTGCCGCTATGGCTCCATCAGAAACGGCGGTCACAACCTGACGTAAAAGCTTGGAACGGATGTCGCCAGCAGCGAATAGACCTGGCGTGCGTGTCGCCATGGATTCATCAGTCAGAATGCCGCCATCAGGCGCCAGATCGACTAAATGCTCAACAAGCTCGGTATGGGGTTGCGTGCCGGTAAAGACAAAAATGCCAAACGAGCCAGGCTCAAATGACTCGGTATGAATTTCCCCGGATGCATTGTCCTTAAAGGTAATCGTCGTTGGCATGGCTTCGCCCGAGAGCTCCACAATACTAGTTTGGTACCTAACTGAAATATTATCTTTTGCAAGAACTTTTTGAACCACACCATCGGGGGCACGGAACTGATCGCGGCGCAAAACGATGGTCACGCTGCTGGCGATTTCTGACAAGAACAGAGCTTCCTCGCATGCCGAATTGCCACCACCGATTACAAAGACCTGTTTGCCACGGAAGAACATGCCGTCACACGTCGCGCAATACGAAACGCCACGACCGCGATACGTATCCTCGCCAGCGAAACCTGCCGGACGCGGCGTGGCACCCATGCAAGCGATAACACTCCTAGCCGTCGTATCACCAACATCGTGATGAACGGTAAACAATTTGGAGCCGGCATCGTAATCGACACCCGTCACCATGCTCCATTCAACCTGAGCCCCTAGGCCTTCTGCATGTTGTTGGAATCGCTCACCGAGTTCAGCGCCGCTCAGTAGCGGAATGCCCGGATAGTTCTCGACCTCATTGGTTGTGGCGATCTGTCCTCCCGACATGCCCTGCTCAATCACGGTCGTCGTTAGGTTGGCGCGCGCCGCGTAAATGGCTGCAGCATAGCCCGCAGGGCCGCCGCCGATAATAGCAACATCGATCGGCTGATGGGTAGTCATGAAGAGACCTCCTGTCGAAAGATTGGCGTTCTTTGCGCTCGTACCCAAATTTACGTGAACGTGACACTCATGCACTACAATGATAAATCCGTATTACAAAGCTGAAGGGGAGTTATCGATGGACCAGGCGCAGACGAGTGACGACGCTCCCCTGCTCACGCACAGCACTCCCCAATCGGAGCAAACCACGCTCCTGGCTCAGCAAAAACCTCTCGTGACCATCGTGCACGCCTCCGTTGGCTCGGGCCACAAGGCCGCCGCAAATGCGATAGCGCAGGCATTCGACCTCATCCGCGGC
>UROR01000088.1 GCA_900549535.1 uncultured Collinsella sp.
GGACCCGTACCCGTTCTGGCTGGATTAATGGATGGAAACGGATGTTCTATCGGGACACACATTTTGTCCTATAAGCCTCAAAACCAAGCCCGGCCCCGGCCGGTGGGACCACAGGCGCTACAGGTTCTTGACACCCATCGCGCGCATGGCGTTCAGGATGGCGATGATCGCCACGCCCACGTCGCCAAAGACGGCAAGCCACATATTGGCGATGCCCAGTGCCGCAAGCACCAGAATCAGCAGCTTAATGCCCAACGCAAAGATGATGTTCTGCCAAACAATTGACATGGTCTTGCGCGCCACGCGGATCGCGCGGGAGATGTTGGACGGCTTGTCGTCCATCAGCACCACGTCGGCGGCCTCGATCGCGGCGTCCGAGCCCATGGCGCCCATGGCAATGCCCACATCGGCGCGCGTAAGCACAGGCGCGTCGTTGATGCCGTCACCGACAAAGGCGAGCTTGCCCTTGCCACTTTCGGCCGCAAGCAACGCCTCAACGCGCTCGACCTTGTCGCCCGGCAGGAGCTGCGCGTGGAACTCGTCGAGACCGAGTTGCTTGGCCACAGACGCTGCAACCTCCTCGCGGTCGCCCGTGAGCATGACGGTTCGGTTGATACCGGCGGCATGCAGGTCGCGAATCGTTTGCTCGGCATCGGCCTTAACGGTGTCTGCAATCACGATGTGGCCGACATACACGCCGTTCACGAGCACGTGGAGGATTGTGCCGGCAACCTCACAGTCCGGTGCTTCAACGCCGGCCGCGGCGAGCATCTTGGCGTTGCCGACGACGACGTGCTTGCCGTCGATGGTTGCCGTCACGCCGTGGCCCGCGTCGTTGGCGGAGTCGCTCACGCGCTTGGGGTCGACCTCGCCCTGGTAGGCGTCGCGCACGGACTGCGCGATGGGGTGATCAGAGAACGATTCAGCAAGGGCTGCGACTTCGAGCAGCGACTGCTCGGTATAGCCAGCCTCGGGGTGCACCGCGACGACTGAGAACGTGCCGTTGGTGAGGGTGCCCGTTTTGTCGAAGACGACGGTGTCCACGTCGGCGAGCGTCTCGAGGTAGTTGGAGCCCTTGATGAGAACGCCCAGCTTGGACGCGCCGCCGATGCCGCCAAAGAAACTCAACGGTACGCTGATCACGAGGGCGCACGGGCAGCTGACGACCAGGAAGGTCAGGCCGCGCAGGATCCAATCGGACCAAGCGCCAGTCACCAGGCCGCCGCCAAGCGCGAGCACCGCGGCAGCGCCAGTGACGGCGGGGGTGTAGACGCGGGCAAAGCGCGTGATGAAGTTCTCGGTGCGCGCCTTCTTTTCGCTGGCATTCTCCACGAGCTCCAGAACACGCGCGACGGTGGACTCGCCAAAGGGCTTGGTGGTGCGCACGTGGATGAGGCCCGTCATGTTGATGCAACCGCTGATGATATCGTCGCCGGTCTTGGCCAGGCGGGGGACCGACTCGCCCGTGAGTGCGGCGGTGTCGAGCTGGGTTTCGCCCTCGACGATGACGCCGTCGATAGGCACGCGCTCGCCGGGCTTGACCACGATCACGGTGCCGACGGCGATGTCATCGGGAAAGACCTGTTCGAGTGTGCCGTCGGCTTGCTCGACGTTAGCGTAGTCGGGCGCGATGTCCATCATGGCACTGATCGACTTGCGGCTCTTGCCCACGGCGTATGCCTGGAACAACTCGCCGACCTGGTAGAACAGCATGACAGCGGCGCCTTCGGCCATGTGCGGGTCGGTGTCGGGGAAGAGCACCATGGCAAACGCGCCGATGGTCGCGACGGCCATGAGGAAGCTCTCGTCGAAGGCCTTGCCGCGGCGGATGTTATTGAATGCCTTTTGCAGTACGTCGTAGCCGGCAATCAAAAACGGCACGAGGAACAGCACAAAGCTGGCGTAGATGTTGCCGGGCTCCCCAAATGCGATAGCGAGGGCGCCGAGCTCGTCGAGGGCATAAACAACGGCAAAAATGCCCAGTGCTACCAGGATGCGGTTGCGCTTGTGCTCAAGGGACTCTTTCTTCTTGCGCTTCTTCTTTTTCTTTTTGGAATCGGCGGCCGCCATGATTCAAACCTCCCATTTGAGTGTATGAACACTTGCTCATATAATTTCGCGAGCAAAGTCCGCGGCAAGCGCGGCCTTACAGGTCAACGTATGCGCGGGTTAGAGAATGATCTCGCAGTCCGGCTCGGCATCGGCGGTGAACTCAACGACGCGGTCCAGGACCTCGTCGAACTCGGCGTCGTCGGCCTCGAGCGTCAGCTTCTGGGTCATAAAGTTGACCGAAACGGACTTGACGCCATCGAGCTTAGCCAGCTCGTCCTGAAGTTCACGCGCGCAGTTGGCGCAATCGATCTCGTCGAGCTTAAACTGCTTTTTCATGGTGGGTTCCTTTCCCTGTGTTAGCGGTCTGGGTGCCGGCCGCGCTGATACCGTGGTTGATTGCTATTCGCAGATATGGCTCATGCCCTGGTTGAGCATGGTGTAGACATGATCGTCGGCGAGCGAGTAGAGAATGTTGCGGCCGTCGCGGCGGAACTTGACCCGGCCACACCCGCCGCCGAAATTCCGCAACTGTGGGACGAACTGCGCCGCAAGGTGCTCAACGTCCAGCCGCGCCTGCCCGCGGGGGCTTCGGCGGTGACCGTCGCCGACGATTTCGGCGATGTCTGCGACGCAGCGGTTGTGCCCCATGAGCGCGTAGAGGATCTTGATGCGCGTGGTGTCGCTGAAGACCTTGAACAGGTCGGCAAGGTCGTAGAGAAGCTCCTCGTCGGGAAGGTCCTCGGGCGAGCAGGTGGTGGGGATCACGGGCTCGGTGGCCTCGATGTCGGGTTTCGTTTCATCAACGCGGATGCTCATTGCAATATCCTTTCATATGAACATGCGCTCATATAATTTACTTTCGATTATATGAGCGCATGTTCATATGTCAATACAATTTGCGATAATTTCGATGACTGCTTGCCGCCTCGGCGATTTTCTGCGGGTTGGGAGACATCGACGCAATGCTCGCCAACATATTTCGAGATGTTCGGCCAGCATGCTAAGAAAGCCACCTTGAGAAGCATTAGAACTGTTCATATTTGTACTTTATCGTGTTAAATACCGCGAGAATCAGTTCTTCCTCTACGGGAGTTCCTGCAGAATCAGTTTTATCTAAAGTTATATTGAGCATTGCTGCAGCCAATCTGGCACATCGGTGGCCGAATAAGTCGAAAAATGTAGGTGGACATCCGCAGAGATCGCCTTTAGAAGAGCGAATTCTCAATTAGATCAATAATCGTGTCGTCTTCCGTGCGGTTTTCATCGATTTTTGCGAAAATGTCGCTTTCCCAAGGCCCATTGATTTCCTCAGAAAGGGCCCCGACGTGTTGCATGTCGTCGGGTTCTGGCACATCGTTGATGCTCGGGTCATCAGCTTGCGGATATTGGCTTGCAATTTCGCGCTTGGCGGCCTCTTCTTCTTTGAGTGTCTCCAGGACGCGGCGGCCGTATTCGAAGTAGCGCCGCAAGACAAATTGACGAAGAGTTTCTTGCAGGATGGCGAAGTTATCCGGGAGTCGACCGGGCCATATCTTCTCGCGAATGCGAATCGCTTCCATGACCCGTCTAAAAGCGGACTGCTTGAAAAACGAATGACGACTAACTGTGATAACGGCATATCCCATGTTTCGCAGCGTGTTTCGGCGTTCCTCGTCAATTGATTGCTGTTCGGGCTCGTCGTGGTAAAAGCCGTTGTATTCGATATCGGTCATCGAATTTTCGAGCAGCGCGTCGAGGTAGAAAACCGTCCGTCGCGTTAGGGCGGCGTATCTTTTGGGGACTGGGATCGGATAGTCCGTTTTGATAGCGCGTATGGCTAAGCCACCCATTGACTTGGGCATTGCCAGCATCATGACAAACGCCGTTTCGAGTGGGGAGCGACAGCCTTCGCGTACATAAGAAAGTGCCTTAAGTGCTTTATTAGATCCACGATACCCCGATGCCTCTGAAAAGAAGGCTCTGAGCTCTTCAACGCTGGTTAGGGCTGGGCGCTCGCGATATTGAGTTTCGTCGGACGTTCCAAGCGCGTAGGAGCCGCAGATTTCAAAGTAATACTCAACGAGCTCCGAAAGGTTGAGGTCGGCTGCTGCTTCTAACGCGCACAGCTTGATATCGACGATGTGGACGTTCGGCTCGAGTTCTAGGTAGCTTTCTGCATCAAACGTATAGCGCGTGCAGTGGCAGATGCAGCCCTTGCGGTGCCTTTTGGCATTATTGGAAAACGTCAGCACATGGATGCTTTCAGAATCGACATTCTTTCTGTTGAGCCATGCTCGCGCCGCTTCCAGGTCGGACGTGGTCGGCGCAGACACCTTGATCTTTTCCATGGGTATGGGATCGGTCGCGTAGCTTGCGAGCGAGTTGACTGTTTGGTATACAGCGCGTGCCGTGGTATGTGACAGAACGATTCCCATACGCGCATGATGGCATAGCGGACGCCATATACGCCCGAAACTTCGGGCAACGGTATTGGGGCGCGGCTTATCTTCTGCGAACGGTGGGTTTTGAGCTGTCGTATTGAGGGGGGCAGCTTCGGCTGGGGAGGTTTCTGTCGGCCGCCCCATTTTGGTGAACTTTAGTTGCGGATTCGTAGCTTCTAAGCGTTTTTGCCGACCGCTCAGATGCCTCACCAACATAATTTGAGTTATTCGGCCTTATCCTATACGAATGGTGCGATCGCAACGTCCTATTCGAATTGATTCAGGTAGATTTATGGGGCTTGGTTGCGAAATTGGGGCGACTATAGCGCTCGATTGCGGTTCAAGGGGCCTCGACTAGTGGTTCAGCTGGCCGAACAACTCGAAAAAAGTAGGTGGGCCAACCTGCCGACTATGTGAAGCACGCGAATTTGCTCGTTTTGATGCAAACTAGGGTGCAGCCATAAGACTGCGCCCTAGTTTACTGCGTGCCGGTGCCTCCAGACGGATTGCACTGTGCCTGGCAGGCGCTCCCGCAGATGGATCGGTTATTTCGCGAATAGGTTCTTGAGGTTGAACTCGGCCTGTACCGTGCGGAGCATGAGGTCGGTGTCGTCCAGACCCAGATGCTGCTCGTTGGCGTCGGGCGCGAGGGTGCCGCGACGGCGTGCCCAGTTCTCGAGCGCGGCGGGGGCGGACTCGCGGGGGAGCGAGCGCACGTCGGCGTCCAGGCTGCGGCAGATCTGGCGCGAGTCGATGACAATGATCTTGCCCGCGCGGCGTGCCTCGGCGTAGCCGTCCAGGTGGATCTTGAACCAGCTGTCCTCAAACGCGGCGTTGTGTGCCATGTACGGGTACTTCTTCATGAGCTTGAGCAGCTGCTTCTGCAGCTCCTTGTTCTCGCGGAACGGCTTCTTGCCGTCGATGTCGTCCCAGGTGATGTGGTGGATATTCGACAGCGGTACATCCTCGCCGCGGTAGATGTCGGGCAGGCCGCAGTAGTGTGCCTCGGCGTCGTGCGGGACGGCGTCGCTGGTGAGCTCCATGATCTCCCAGCCCACGTTGATGATATAGCCGCGCTCGGGTGCACGGCCGGTGGTCTCGATGTCGATACCGAGCACGGTGCCCTGGATGGGCTTGCGGGCGTAGGCCACACCGAGCGCGTCGCGGTCGCCGCGGATTTCGCGCATAACGGACGCGGCAGTGCGCTTTTGCATCTTGCCGATGGCGGCGCAGGTGTCAGCATCGGACAGGCCGCGCGAAAGCGTCGCGGGCGTCACGTTGCGCAGGCGTGCCTCGCCAATCTGGTCGCACAGGTCGCGGTTGCGGTCGGCTAGGTCGCGCACGGTGGCAAAGTCGAAGCTGGGGTCGCCCTCGGCGGTAAAGTACTCGGTCTCGAGCACCTTGAGGGCCTCTTCGCCCTTCTGGCGCTCGGACTCCATGGCGCCGTGATCGCCATAGATAAACATAGGGATAAACGGTTGGCGTTCGTATTCGAGTGCTTGCGAAACGTTCATAGGCTGCTCCTTGGACGGGCCGCGTCGCGCGGCTCGGGGTTACTGAGTTGTGGCGAGATGATAGTTTACCATGGGCAACTATTGGCACCGCGCCCGGGACAACTACAATACCCTAGTTGACCGCTAGGACTTTTACAATGCTGCCGAAAGACACGAAAGGTTCCATCCTTCATGGATTTGCTGATTGATATTTTGCTCGACGCCGGCAAGGACACGCTGTCGCTGGTGCCGTTTTTGTTGGTGACGTATCTGACCCTCGAGACCTTGGAGCACGTCGCGGGCGACCGCGTTAACGGGGCCATCAAGCGCGCCGGCGCCACGGGTCCCGTGGTTGGCTCGCTGCTGGGCATGGTGCCGCAGTGCGGCTTTTCGGCAATGGCGGCCACACTGTACGCCGGTCGTGTCGTGACCTTGGGCACGTTGGTGGCGGTGTTCCTTTCGACCTCCGATGAGATGCTGCCGCTGTTGCTCGCCGAGCAGGTGCCCGTGCAGACCATGGCGATGCTTTTGGCTTCGAAGGCACTGATCGCGCTGGTCACGGGCTTTATCGTGGACGCCGCCATTCGCGGCCTGCGTCGTAACGCTCGCGCGCATGCGGCGATTCGCCGCACCGTGCTGGGAACCGCGGCCAACCCGGCCCACGTGAATTGCGCGCACGACGACCACACTGGCGGTGACATCATCGACGAGGTGGCCGAGGCGGGCGTGAGCGCCGACCACATCCACGAGCTGTGCGAGCGCGACCATTGCGGTTGTGATGAAGACGAAGACGAGCACGAACACGGACATGGCCACGATCACGGTCATGAGGGCGAGCATGAACACCATGATGGTCATGCTCACTCCCATTCCCACGAAGGGGCGCCTGTCCTGTCGATCATCCGCAGCGCCATCTCGCACACCGTGCAGGTATCGGTATTCATTTTCCTGGTGACGCTGATTCTGGTTGCCGTGCTCGAGACGTTCGGCGAGTCCGCAATCGAGCAGTTCCTGCGCGGCAACGAGACGCTTGCGGTCCTGGGCTCGGCACTCGTCGGCCTGATCCCCAACTGCTCGGCCAGCGTCGTCATCACGCAACTGTACCTGGAAGGCGCGCTGCAGCTGGCCCCGATGCTCGCCGGCACGCTCATTTCCGCCGGCGTGGGTTATCTGGTGCTGTTCCGCACCAACCGCAGCGCCCGCGAAAATGCCGTGTTCCTGATCATGATGTACGTCATCGGCGCTGGCTGGGGCCTCATCCTCTCCGCCGTTGGCCTTTAAGTAGATTATTGGGACATGTCTTACGATCTACCTCTGTGACCAGGGCATTCCCCGCCGCCAAAACAAATAGGTAGATTTCCGGACATGTCCCAAAAATCTACCTTGGTTAGCGCAGCAGCTCGGTGAGGTTGCGTTTAAAGCGGGCGCGGTCTTCGCTGGTAAATGCCGCCGGCCCGCGAGTGCGTCCGCCGGCGCGGCGCACCTTCTTTTCCTCGTGGCGAATAAACAGCTGCATGTCGATGGTTGCTTTGTCGTAGACGCGCCCGCGCACACCGATAGCGGCGGCATCGCGCCCGAGCACCATGCTCGCCAAGCCAATGTCCTGCGTCACGACCACGTCGTCCGCCTGCAGGCGTTCGACAATGGCAAAGTCGGCGCTGTCGGCGCCCACGCTCACGTCGAGCGTCGTGACCCAAAAGCCGCGTCGCGCGTGCTCGGCATCGCGCGGGTCGTCGCGGCGAATGTGCCGTTCCAGGTTTTGCGTGCTGTTGCCGGCGATAACAACGGCGACGCCCACCCGCCGCGCGCAGTCAATCGACTCGCGCGTGACCGGGCAGGCGTCGGCATCAATAAAGAGCGTTCGCGGCATCTAGTGCACCAGTTTGCCAAATTGAATAGCGCGAACAATCAGCGTTACGCCAAACACCAGCAGCGCGGCGCCGCTAAAGATGACGAGCATCTTGGCCGACCACAGCGGATAGATAAACACGAACATGCCGGCGATGATGGAAAGTGCGCCGCTCAGGATGGCGAGGGCGCGGTTGGACGAAAGCTCGGACTCCAGAATGGACATGACACCTTCGACAATCCAGCCAAAGCCGGCCACGATAACCACCATCGTGGTGAGCGTCGCGGTCGAGAAGGCCTGGTTGCGCAGGATTATGACGCCGCCCAAGATAATGAGTAGGTTGGAGATGATGCTCGTCACGCGCCAGCCGGTGGGCAGCAGCGGCTCAAAAATGGCAGTGAACAGTCTGATGGCAGCAGTGATTACAAAGTAAAAACCCAGGACGGTCGTCAAAAAGACGAGGGACTTGGCGGGTGCAAAAAGCAGCGCGATACCAGCAATGAGTGCTAAGACGCCCGTGATGGCGTAGATCCAGCGTACGGCCTTGACGGCTTTGCCCGCCATGCTTTTCTCGTCAAATCCAAACTGGCTCGATTTTTGGTCATCGGGGGTGCGGACAGAAAGTTGGACCGCGGGGCGGTCCGGACTGGAGGTTCGCATGTACAGCAGGGAGAAGGTCGAGCT
>UROR01000089.1 GCA_900549535.1 uncultured Collinsella sp.
CGTGTTTGAGCTGTTGAGGGCCTATGCGAGCGGCTTGGACCGTCGAGACATGGTCGAGCCCTGCGAGGCGGCTGACCTTATGGCCGAGGTGCTGGCCGACAACCTTCCGGCGTGCGCCCGCGCGGTATGTGTGCGCGGTATCACGTCGTTTACGCACGGCTTGCTCGAGCTGCTGTCGGCCGTGGCGAACAATGGGGGAGAGGTCGTTGTGCTGCTTGCCCGCGAGCAGGCAGCGATGCGCGAGGAGCTTGCCGCGGCATTTGATGCCCGCGGCGTGCTGTTTGAGGTCGCGCCGCTGGGGGAGGGTGCCGCCGCGCCCCAGACTGCCTCCAAGTCCGCCGCTCAGCCTACCTTTGTAGAGGTTGCCGGTCCCCATGCCCGCGCCTATGCCTATGCGAATGCTATTGATAAGTTGGTAAAGGCGCGCGAGGACGCCGCGTCGCGCGACGGCGCTGCAACTCCCGCCGATCCCGCGCGCGTGCTCGTGGTGTCCGCCCAGGCACCCCAGTTGTTTGGCGAGCTTGCCGCCCGTTTGGCGGCGCGCCACATCGCGGCCGAGACAACCGAGTTCACGGCGTTTTCCCAATCCATCGCGGGCGGGCAGTTCGCGGCGCTCGCCAATCTGATCGAGCGCATGAAGGCCGCCGACGAGGGCACCGCCTCCAAGACCGAGTGGTGGCCCGCGCCGGAGCTTACCGACTGGATTTACAGTCCGCTTTCGGGTGCCGATGCCGCCAGCGCGCGCACCTTCGACAAGAACATGCGCCTGTCGCGCGGCAAGACCACCACGGCCGTCAAGAGCCTGCTGCAGAGCGTGCAGGGCCAGGTCAGGGGCACGCGCAAGGCCGCCAGTGATGATAACTGGTTTAAGAACGTGCCGTGCGTGGTCTCGGACGTGTTCCAAGCGCTGTGGCGCGACAAACCCGTGACGGCGCTCAAGGCAATGCTCGCCGTCGCCGAGGCGTTGCCCGATCGCGCCCTTGGAGGGCTTGACGGTCAGGCTCGTCGCCAGGCGGAGACCGCCCTGCTGCGACATGCCATCGACATCCTTATGAACGATGCCCGTACGCTCGACGTGTCGCAGGCCGCGACCGTGCCCGTGCTCGACGACGTTCGTACCAAGGTGGACAAGCGCAGCACCGCATACGATTACGAGACCTACGAGGCCGACCGCGCGCCGCGCGCCCAGGTGCGCTTTGCGTCGCTTACCGATGCGGCAGCCCTGCGCCCCGATAGCTACGATGCCGTGTTGTTTGCCGACGTCGATCTGGACAGTTATCCGCTCTCACACGAGGAGGGACCGCTGGCCACGCTGACGGCCGAGCTGGGGCGCAGCGGTGTGACGCTTGAGCCCGCGGCCCTGCTGCGCGTGCGCTTTGGCCGCGCGATGCAGGCCGGGCGCGGTCCGGTTGCGCTTGCCCGCGTGACCCACGATCGCCAGGCGCGCGAGTGCTATCCGGCTGCCGTGTGGACCGAGTTGCGGGCGCACGCCGAGGCCACTGGCGCCGCCAAGGTTGCGTGCGTGGGCGAGGGCGGTATCGTTGCCGATTTTGATCCAGCGGCCGGCGAGGGCATCGAGTGCAAGCGCGTCGCGTGCGAGGGTCCTCAGCATTTGAGTGAGGCGGCTGTGCCGTACCTGGTCCTGCGTCGTCGAGATGGCGAGGGCGAGAACGCGCCGCTCGTGCCGCGTCTGACGTCTGCCTCGCAGATTGAGGCGTACTCGACGTGCCCGCTGTGCTGGTTCGTGTCGTATCGCGTGAAGCCCCAGTCCATCGACGCGGGCTTTGGCAACATGGAGAAGGGCAACTTTGTCCACGACGTACTGGAGCACCTGCATGCCCGCCTGCCCCAGGAGGGCATGGAGCGCGTGACGCCCGAGAATCTGCCGCGCGCTCAGGAGCTGCTGCGCGAGGTCTTTGACGAGACGTTGGCCGAGCACGCCGGCAAGCGAGGCACGGAGGGCCCGCTGGTGCCGCTCTCTGCGGTGGAGGAGCGCCAGGTGGCCGAGATTCTGCCGCAGCTGGAAGGCGTGCTCGCCTACGAGTCCGAGGCACTTGCCCCCTTTGCGCCACGCTACCTGGAGTTCGCCTTCAACGAGCTCAAGGTCGAGTATGCCGGTTGGCCGCTTGGCGGGCGCATCGACCGCGTGGACGTGGACGCCGAGAATCGTGCCGTGGTGATCGACTACAAGCATCGCACGGGCGTTGAGGAGTTTAAGCTCGCCGACCCTACGGTGCGCGACGAGGAATCGGGCACGGCGCCCATCGACGATCCGCGCTGGTTGCCGCCCCATACTCAGACGCTTATCTATGCGCAGGCCATGCGCCGGGCGCTGGATCTGGATACCCGTGCGGCGCTCTATTTTTCGACCAAGGGCGGCAAGCCGGCGTTGCGCGGCGCCGCGAGCGCAGAACTGCTCGAGGAAGAGCGCGGCGACGGTCGCATCCCGGGCCTTAAGAAGGGCTTTCCGGGCGAGGGCGGCAGCATGGACTTCGACGCCCTGCTCGATCGTGTGGAGGCCGGCATCGCCGAGCGCCTGCGCGAGCTCGAGGCGGGCCACGTTGCCACCGTCGACCCGACGTCGGCTCAGGCCGCGCATGCGCGCTGCTCGTATAACCACGAAGGAACGTTTGTAAGGAGGGACGTGTAGACCATGGATCTTTCGACTTTGATGCCGCAACAGCTGCAGATTGTCAAAACGCTCGACCGTCCGCTGTTTGTTTCGGCGGGCGCCGGTTCGGGCAAGACCTTTACCCTCACGCGCCGCATCGTCTACGCGCTCTCGCCCGAATCCGGTCCGTTCGTTGAGCATCTGGACCAGGTGCTCGCCATTACCTTTACCAAAGATGCCGCGGCCGAGATCCGTGACCGCGTGCGCCGCGCGCTCATCGACGAGGGCATGGACGAGGAAGCACTGACCGTCGACGACGCGTGGATCTCGACCATTCACGGCATGTGCTCGCGTATCCTGCGCGCGCACGCGTTGGAGCTGGGCATCGATCCCGAGTTCACGGTGCTCACCGATACCGACGAGCTCATGGACCAGGCTGTTGAGCATGTGCTGGCCCGCGCGACGGCGCCCGATGCCGCCCCCGAGCTCGCGGCATCGCTCAAGGCCCTCTACGCCTGGTATCCCATGGCGGGCGAGGGCGGCCCCTTTGGCGCCGGCACGACCATCAAGGGTCTGGTGCGCGAGCTGCTGGAGCTCTCGAGCCAGCTGCCGGGCGGCATGGACGACGTGCGCGTGGCGCGCGGCCAGGCCGACACTTCGGCCCTTGCCGACGCCTATCGTGCGGCGTTGGGTGCGAGCAAGGCCGCGACCGAGAAAGCGCAGGTGGCGCTCGATGCCATCGATGCGTTCGAGGCGAGCGGCAAGACCATGGCAGATGCGGCGCGACTCATGATGTCGTGCACCATGCCGCGCGCGAGCAAGGCATTCCCTAAGGAGCAGGTCGAGCTGCTCAAGGCGGAGGCTGCCGATGCATTTATCAATATCGTGCTCGCCTGCGGTGGCCCCGCGCTCGATGCGCTGGTGGGCCTGGCCCGTTCCGTGGAGGCCGAGTATCGCGCGCTGAAGGCCGGCCAGTCTGCCCTCGACAACAACGACCTACTGCGCATGGCCTACGAGGCCCTGCGCGATTACCCTGCCATTCGCGCTGCGTACGAGGGCCGCTTTAAGATGGTCATGATCGACGAGTTCCAGGATACCGACCAGATGCAGGTCGATCTGATCCGCTACCTGACCGGCGCGGGGGAGCGTGCGCTGTGCACCGTGGGCGATGCACAGCAGTCCATCTATCGCTTCCGTGGCGCCGAGGTTGAGGTCTTCCGTCGTCAGGAGCGCAAGGTGGGCTCGTCTGTCGCGCCCGAGGCGACTGCCGTGGCCGACGCCCCTGCCGGCGAGCTCGTCAAACTCGTGCGCAACTTCCGCAGCCACGACGAGGTGCTGCGTTACGTGGCACGCGTCTTCGACGGCGACGACGGCGGCCTGATGCAGGGCTTTTTGGATCTTGAGGCGAGCGACGGCCGCAAGGACACGCTGGTGGCAGACGCCTCGCGTCGTCAGGCGCTCTTTGTTGCCGGCGGCAGCACGCAGGAGCGCACACAGGCCAAGGCCCGTGCGATCGCCGAGCGATTCCGCGCCCTTGCCGATGCCGGCCAGCCCCAGGGCGGCATGGTGCTGCTGCTGGGCCGCATGACCAACGCCGACGTCTACGCGCAGGCCTTCCGCGACCAGGGGCTCGACTGCGTCATCGCGGGCGGCTCGGTCTTTTCCCAAGCCGCCGAGGTGCAGGCGGTGCGCGCCCTAGTCTGCGCGCTCGCCAATCCGGCCGATACGGCGCAGGGCCTTATGCCGCTGCTCGCCTCGCCGATGTTTGCGCTGGGCGCTCAGGAGTTCCTGGCGCTGGCGACCAAGCTCGATAGCGAGACGGGGGAGACCTCGCGCCGCAACATCGATGCGGGCATCATGAGCGATTCCGATGTGCCGGGTTTGCAAGACTTGCCGCTCGTGACGCGCGCCCGCGAGGTTCTGCGGTATGCGCTTCGTCGTGTGGGTCGCGATTCGTTCGCCGCCATCGCGCGTGACGTGGTCAACGCCTCCGGCTGGTTCGTGCGTCTGGCGCAGCGTGGT
Organism: uncultured Collinsella sp.; assembly: GCA_900549535.1. Taxonomy (GTDB): domain Bacteria; phylum Actinomycetota; class Coriobacteriia; order Coriobacteriales; family Coriobacteriaceae; genus Collinsella. Next base: position 4,634 of record UROR01000089.1, read on the forward strand.
CCCGAGGGCAAGGCCATTGCCGCTAACGTGCTCAAGGCGCTCGACGCCGTGGCTGAGGCTGAGGCCGAGTTCGGTAACTCGCCGCGTTCCATTGCGCTTGCTTTCGACCGCTTCTTGGCGGGCAAGGAAGCCCCGGGTGCCCTCAACGAGGAGGGCGACGGCGCGGTGCGCATCATGACCGTGCACGCCTCCAAGGGCCTGGAATATCCGGTCGTGGCGGTTGCGGAGTGCTTTGGCGTGCGTAAGTCCTCGGGTGCGGCACAGATGGGTCGCGTCGAGGGCGGAGCGCAGGTCGTGGCGTTGCCGGCACGCTTCGACGGCGTTAAACTCGCGGACGGCACGTTCGTAAAGGGCGATGACGTCAAAAAGCAGTTTGAGCATGCGTTTAAGGGCAAGGGCACGTCGCTGTGGCTGCCGCCGGAGCTCATGGAGGATGTCTGCGCGACGGGTTCTCCCGCCGAGGCATTCGTTCGCCTGCGCAACGACGACCTGCAGCTTTCGCTCGAGGAGCGGGCCCGCTTGCTCTATGTTGCCATGACGCGTGCGCGCGAGCTGGTGATCTTGGCGATGGATGCCGGCGTGAGCCGTGGCAAGGTGACGGCGCCGACCTTCGACGTCGAGACCGATTTGACCTACGACGTGCTGCGCCGTATTTTGCCGACCGACGCTCTGGACATGCCGCAGCTCGATGCCGACCGCCTGGTGTTCGATAACTCCCAGCCGGGCGACTACGAGCTCATTTCGCTCGCGGACTTTACCTTTGGCGAGCAGACGTTTGAGGCCAACGCTTCGCTGGATGCCGAGGGCAGGCTTGTCCGCCGCGATGCGGAGCCGGAGGGTGCCGGTGCAGATGCCCGCGCCGCCGTCCCCGGTCCTGCCGACCCCAAGCCCGATTCGTTTGAGCTTGTGTATCCCCAGGCGGTGGGCGTGCGCATGGGCATCTGTCCGTATCCGATGCGCGACTCGTATAGCTACTCGTCAATCGCCGCGGCACTCCATGCCGAGACGGAAGACCGTGCCGCCGAGACTCGTGTTCCCATGGACGAGTCCGGCGATGATGCAGAGTCGGATGGCTCGGAGATGACGGATGCAGACGTGGCCGTCGTTGAGCCCGCCGGCAACCCCATGGCGCTGGGCTCGGCGTTCCATGCCGCTTGCCAGTGGCTCATCGAGATGGGCGCCGACGAATTGCCCGCCGAGCGCGCCGATACCCTGGCTCGCCTGTGGCATCTGACGCCGGAGCAGCGCGAGCGTTTTGACGTTGCTCTGGATCGCTGGCTTAAGTCGGCGGTTCGCGCCGAGCTGCTTTCCTGGCCGTGCGTTCGCGCCGAGGTGCCGTTCTTCTCGCTGGGTTGCGAGGACGAGGACATTGCCCGCTACGGTGCATATGCCGAGGGCGCCATCGATGCTTTGGCGACCGATCCGGCAGACCCGTCGCGCGCGCTAGTCATCGACTACAAGACAGGTGGCACGCCGGACGAGACACCAGACCAGTTGCTCGAGAAGCACGCCCTGCAGGCGCGCGTCTACGCCGATGTTCTGCATAAGGCGGGCTATCAGACGGTGATCGTCAAGTTCGTCCGTGTGGAACAGCCGGATCCAACCATCTTCGTCGAACCCGCCGAGCCCCAGGTAGTCACTTACAACCTCTAACTCAAAAGTAGCTCATTTGGGACGGGGCTTTTTTAGCTGCTCCAGCTGATAGCGCAATTGGCTTGTTCAATTGTCGGCCGGGGCAGCTAAGAATCGGAGATGGCATGCCGGTCAATTCGCTTGTGCAGGACGGTCGCGTTGGACGTGGTGGAGCGCTACAACCTGCGGGCGCCACGGGTGGCCGCGAGCTTCTTGACCCGGTGCATCTCCTCGTTTGCACGCGAGCTTTCGGTCAACAAGGTCTCAAACGAGTTCAAGAGTAGGGGCGTGTCGACATCGCGCAAGACTCTCTCGAATCTGCTCAGGTATTACGAAGAGGTCGAGTGACGATTCGAACGCAATGTGAAGTTGGTCAATGAGCACCGCGATTGCCGGAGGTAGGTTTATGCACGCCCTGATTGGTAACGCCCCGTTTGTGCTGGTAAGTCGCTCGGCAAATTCAACTCTATGCAAAACATGCCTCTTCAACAGCCATTCGGGGACACTTTCGGAATAGCGGGGTGTGCCGGGGTGCATCGCTATCGTCCCGTTCATCCTGAAACGAAAATAGTTGCGTTTCACAGTATATGAAACGAAAGTATCTTTCGTTTCATCCAAGTTGAGACGAAAACTCTTTCGTCTTACAATGAATGAAACGGAAGGAGAGTTATGGAACGCGAGTCTCGCAACCTTGAATACAAAGAATCTGTAACGAGGTCATTTCTCAAGACGGTGAGCGCCTATGCAAATCACGGAGGCGGCCGCATCTTGTTTGGCATCTCCGATGAAGGCGTTGTCGTGGGAATCGGTGACGTCAACCAGGCCTGCCTTGATGTTGAGAACATGGTGAACGATTCCATCGAGCCCCTGCCCACGTATTCTATTGAACCTGATATGACTACAGGTGTCATCACGCTTTCTGTTGAGGAAGGTCCGAGCAAACCTTACTGCTACAAGAGGGTTGCGTACCGCAGGAGTGACACGGCCACCCTTCCGGTCGATCGGCTCGAAATGCAACGGCTGATTCTTGCTGGCAGCAATTTGGATTTTGATGAGATTGCATCCCCGGAACAAAGCCTCACGTTTTCATACCTAGGGAAGAAGGCGTCCTCTGCCCTGGGGATTGAAAAAATGTCCGATGACTCACTCAAGTCTTTTGGATTGATGTCACATGATGGGGTGTATTCAAATGCTGCGGCGCTGCTCGCCGACGTGAATAGTTTCCCAGGGGTTGATGTTGTTCGGTTTGGAGACACCATCAACGACATCCACGAGCGCCACGATATGCGCGGGGTTTCGGTTCTGCGCCAGGTTGACGAGACTCTGGAGATGCTCGACCGATTCTACTCTCTCGATCGTATTGAGCATGGGAAGCGCGGGCGTGTGGAAACGATACCCGCCGATGCTTTGCGCGAAGCTCTTGCCAATGCCGTGGTGCACCGACAGTGGGATGATCGCGCGAGGATCACTGTTGCCATGCATCCGGATCGGGTCGTTGTGACGTCGCCGGGTGGCCTGCCAGAAACTCTGAGCGTGGACAGCTACCTTAACGGGATGATCTCGCGACCGCGCAATCCGTTGCTCGCGTACGTATTCTTGAGGCTGGGGTATATCGAGCAGCTTGGAACCGGGGTCGCTCGAATAAAAAGCTGCTACGAGGAAAAGCCTGCAAAACCGCAGTTTGACGTGCGGGAAGATGCGATTTCCGTAACGCTTCCCGTTGCCGAGATGGTGCGGTTGACTATGGAGGAGCAGCAGGTTGCTGATGTTTTGGGAACTGCCCTCGTTCTTCCGCGCGCTCAAATTGAGCAATTGTCCGGCCTGAGCAGGGGCGTTGTTCTTCGAACCCTTCAATCTCTTGAGGCGAAGGGCGTTGTGCAACGAACAGGTAGCGGCCGCTCGACCAAATATCGAAAAAGATAGGAAGAAGAGGGTATGTCCCGGGGCGGCCGGCAACGAGCCCTAAGCACGGCAAGCCCTGTTGCAGAATTGCGTCACATTGCAGTTCTGCCAAAGATGCCGGGCACTAATGGCTAATTGTCCTA
>UROR01000090.1 GCA_900549535.1 uncultured Collinsella sp.
AGGTGCCTTGAAGCGAAGCGGCATTGACCTTCTGGTCATGCCGCCGAAGCTGAATGGCAGATTGCCGCTCTGGCGGGTTTGCAGCGTCGAGCCGTTGCGCGGTTTGGAAAACCGCGCAACTAGAGCTACATGACCATAACGTAGCGCGATCCCACGTAGTACTGCTTGCCCATCAGGACCGGCTCGCCATTGGGACCGGTAAAGCCGGCACGCAGGTTGAGCAGCGGATCGTGCGGAGCAATGCCCAACTCGGCCGCCTGCTCGGTATTGGCACGAACGGCCTCGACTGTGCGGTAGCCAACCGAGACAATCGGCGTTCCGCCAACACGCTCGACCTCGGCAAAAATCGACTTGTCCTCAAGATCGGCCGTCAACAGCTCACGGTAGGCGTCAAACGGCACAAAGATGTTCTCCTCAAAGATGGGCTCACCGTCGGCCGTACGCACGCGCTTGATATGCAGCAGCAACGCATCCTTCTGCAGACCAAAGAACTCCATCTCGTTTTGGCGCGCCGGAACGATCTGGCGATCGACCACGTGCGCACCGGCCTTCATGCCGTTGCCGGCACACAGCGCGGTAAACGTCTGCAGCGTCGAGGCGTGGAACTGGCGATTGATGTGCGGGGTGGAAACAAAGGTGCCGCGGCCCTGCTGCTTAACCAGGTAGCCATCGGAGCACAGCTCCTCGACGGCGCGACGCACCGTAATGCGGCTCACCTCGTACTGCTCGGCTAGCTCAAGCTCGGAAGGAATACGCTCCTTGGGTGCATAAACACCTTTCTCGATCGCGTCCTTGATTTCGTCATAAATCTGCTGGTAAAGCGGTGCATTTTTGGGTGCAGGCATATCTAATCACTCTTATCAAAATAGCTAAATTTCTAATACGTATATAACGTCTAGTTTCATGTTACCTCATATTGATAAAACGATACACCCCACCTACCAAAAAGGGACAGGTTTATTTTGGTAGGTTTTATCTGGGCAAACGAAAGCCCCTCGAAAGCAGCGAGGCTTTCGAGGGGCTCATACGGAAGGATTACGCCGGGCCGGCATAATACCAACACCCTACTTGCCGTCGTCCTGCTGCAGGCTGTCCTGCTCGCAGAGGCGCGCCTGCCTGCTAGCCATACGTGCGGGCTTGTCGGGATCGGGAACGGCCGTGGGCATGGGCTCGTCGACATGACCGCCCCACCAGCCGCCCACAAAGTTGAGCGTGTGGAACACGTTGATCACGGCGTCAGGATCAATGTCGCACACCAGCTTGATAATGTCCTGACTCTCGTAGGTCGAGACAACGGCGTGCAGCAGGTACATCTTTTCGCGGCTGTATCCGCCGATGACCTCGGCGCAGCTAATGCCGTGCTGAAAATGGTCAACATAGGCGGTCATGACCTCGTCTGCCTTGCGCGTCGTGATCTGCAGCGTCACGCGGTCGTAGCGACGATAGAAACTGTCGATGGTCTTGGTCGAAATAAACTGGAACACGATGGAGTACGCCGCCTTGTCCCAGCCAAACATAAAGCCAAAGATCGCCAGGATAAAGCAGTTGAAACCAAAGATGACGCCCCAGATAGTCTTGCCCGTGTGGTTGGAGACCCACAGCGCGATAAAGTCGGTGCCGCCGGTGGATGCGCCGGACTTGAGCGCGATGGCAGCGCCCAGACCCGAGACCACGCCGCCAAAAATGATGAGCATGATCTTGTCGCCCAAAAACGGGGAAAAGTGAAAGATGTTGAGGAACAGCGACGAGAGCACGACCTGCATCATCGAGAAGATGACGAAGCGCTTGCTGATGCCGCTCCAGCATAGGAGCGCCACGGGGATGTTCAGCGCGAGCATACCGAGCGAGATGTCGATGTGAACGCCGCCAAGCGAGGTAACGCGATCGAGCAGGACCGCGACGCCGGTAAGACCGCTCGGAAGCAGGTCGGCGGGCCGAATGAACGCCTGAATCAGGAATGTCTGGAGAACAGCCGAAATGGTGACTGCCACAGCGGTGATGGCGCGGCGGACGATAGTGAGGCGGCCGAGCACGAGCACGCGGTCCGTGAGCTGATCGATGGCGTTCGCCACGTAGGCTCCTTTCGAAGGCAGATATAGTTGTGGGGCGTGCCCGCGATTGTAGCATGGAGCGAGAAGAGGCGCTTCAATTCGCCCTCTCTCGACGACCAAAACGGGACCAGCAACCCCCACGACCAAAGGCCCAAAGTACAAGTGAGTAGACTTTACGCGACCTGCAGAGCACACCCAAAACCGCCACCCCTGTGACCTGCGGTTTTACTAGAGCGGATGCACTTTGTGCTCGGCCTGCGCCAAAAAGTCTACTCACTTAGCCCGAATCGAAGCCAAACAGATCAAAATCGAAACCAAATTGAGCCAGTCCACCGCAAAAAACGTTTGAACCCGTGCTTCTTGCGGTGAATCGACACTACAAAGCGGCCAAAATGTCGGTCAGATTATCGATAACGACATCGGCTCGCGATTGATCCAGGTTGACGCCCTCGTGCGGACGCAGTGCCAGGACGCGGGCGCCGGAGCGCTTGCCGGCCTCGATGCCCAAAGGCGAGTCCTCGATAACCAGGCACTCGGCAGGCTCCACCCCCAGCGCCTCCATGGCACGCAGGTAGATCTCGGGGTCTGGCTTAAACGCACTGCACTCGTGACCGCTGATGGTGTAGTCCAGCACGTCGGCGATACCGGCGATCTCCACCAGCTCGTCAATGAGCTCGCGATAGGACGAGCTCGCGATGGCGCACTTCACGCCGCGCTCGTGCAGCTCACGCATCACCGGCTCCGTCTGCTCGTTGAGCAGCTCGGCATACGGAACGGGATGGTCTGGGCTGTAGACCTGCTTGTACTCCACGCGCAGGCGCTCGCGCAGCTCAGCATCGTCGGGCACCAGCGCCTCCCAAATGGCGGGCTCGTTAGACCCCGAAAGATCGGGGATCTCGTCAAAGTGGAAGCCCTTCTCCTCCATAAACGCCACGCGACGACGGTTGTAGAACCACTCGGTATCGACCAGCACGCCGTCCATGTCAAACAGCACTGCCTTGATCATACGCATCTCCTCCCACCTGCCAAAAAGGGACAGGTTTATTTTGGTAGGTTTTATCTGGGGTTTTATGACGCGACAGACACGCCCTCCCCAGAGCAAAAAAGGGGATGGAGCGCAAACCCCATCCCCTTTCAATCAACCCGTAAGGTCTACTTACTTGTGATTAGTAGGAAAGCTTCCACATGTAGCGACGCATGGTCAGCGGGTGCTGACGGGCCTCGGCAATCTGGTTGCCGTACTCGCGCATAACGGCGAGGTGCAGCAGCGGGTTGAAGTAGGTGATGACGCTCGCGGGCACGGCGTCAGCCAGGCCGTAGTCCTTGGAGTCGATCAGAGCGACCTTGGCGCCCATGCGCTCAAGGAAGGTGAGGGCGCGGGCGTCCATCGGACGGGTGGCGCCATCGGACATGAAGAAGACGTAGGGCTTACCCTCGGTGGAAACCTCGAACGGGCCGTGGAAGTACTCGCCGGTGTTGTAGGCGGCGGAGTCGATCCACTGCATCTCGGTGAACAGGAAGGCGGCGTGAGAATAAGCCATCTTCTCGGAGGCACCGGAAGCCATGAAGTAGATCATCTTGTCGTCCTTGAAGTCCTCGGCGAACTTCTTGGCGAGTTTCTTGCAGTGCTGAGCGGCGTTCTCGCAGAGATCGAAGATGTTGGTGAGACCGGTGATCATGTCCTCGTAGTGGTCATAGCCCTCGGTCTGCTGAAGGATCTCAAGAGCAAGAGCGATGGCATAGCCGGGCTTCTCGCACTTGGCAGCGTAGTTGGCGTGGAAGCCGTGAACGATGACGTGGTCGGCGTCGACGGTCAGAGCGGAGCCAGCCTTGTTGGTGAGGGAGACGACCGGGCAGTTGTGCTTCTTGGCGGTCTTGTTGGCCTCGACGGTCTCGGGCGTGGAGCCACCGAGGGAGCAGGTGATCACGAAGGTGTGCTCGTTGACCCAGGAGGGCGTGTCGTAGTTGAACTCGTTAGCAGTGAAGATCTGAACGTTCAGCTTGTCCGTGTTGTTGGCCAGGAAGTACTTGGCGGGGTACAGGTCGGACATGGAAGCGCCGCAGCCGACGAAGGCGACGCTGTGGATCTCGTGGTTGGACAGGACGTCAGCGACGATCTGCTTAGGGAGGTTAAGGTCGATCTCGTACATCTGACACATTCCTTTCGATTTTTGCGGCGCCACATTGCCGGGCGCACGCAGGGTTACCGTGATTTGGACCGAGTCGCCGGCCCGTTGAGGATGTGACAAAGGGACTGCCCTTTGTCACGTATAGGGATGGAAGCCTGCCTGGGCTATGGGATGCCAGGCAGGCCCCCGGGGGAAAGCGGTTGGACGCTTGGTCGCGACTAGGCCAGGATGCCGGCCGCGGAGAGGGCGATGCCGCCCACGATGGCGATCACGAGAAGCCAACCGGTGTTGACGTTCTTCTTGATGAGCCAGTACATAAGGCCGGTGAGGCCAAGGGAGATCATCTGGGGCATCATGCCGTCCAGGATGTCCTGGATCACAACGGTGCCGTCAGCGAACTGCAGCGGGGTGGTGGCGCCGATCAGCGTGGCGATCATGCCGCCCACGGACATAAGACCCACGATGCCGCAGACATACATGAGCTTCTCCATGAGGTCGCCGCCCTGAAGCTTGCTCAGGTACTCGTGGCCGCCCTGATAGCCCATCTTGGCTGCGAACCAAGTGATCAGCACGGCGGGGACGATGGAGATGAGCATGGCCAGGATCGGGCCCATGATGGAGCCCTGCTGAGCCAGCTGAACGCCCAGACCAAAGGCGATAACGCGGATGGTGCCCTGGAAGAAGGAGTCACCGATGCCGGAAAGCGGACCCATGAGGGAGGTCTTGACCGCGTTGATCGAATCGGGATCGAAGTTCTCGGGATCCTTGGCGTACTCCTCCTCCATGGAGGCGGCGAGGCCCAGGATGAAAGCGCTCGTCTGCGGGGTGCAGTTGTAGAACGCCATGTGACGGTGGTAAGCCTCTTTCTTGGCCTCGAGCTGCTTGGGGTCAGACTCGTCGGGATAGAGGCGGTCGAGCGTGGGAACCATGCCGTAGAGGAAGCCCATGTTCATCTGACGCTCGTAGTTCCAAGAGGCCTGGATGGCCCAGGAGCGCCAGAAGAACTGGCTGACCTTCTTGTTCAGGGACACGTCCTTGGTTGCGGTTGCCATAGTGTGTTCCTCCTTAGTCTTCGTCGTCTTCGAGCGGATCGTAGTCGGAATCGACACCGGCGGCTGCATGGGAACCGTTGAACTTGAAGCCCATGAAGACGACAGCCAGGCACACACCGATCAGAGCGACCGCGATGACGGACAGGTTGAGGTAAGCGGCGAGCAGGAAACCGATGAACAGGAACGGAGTCATACCCTTCTTGATCATCATGGTGAGCAGCAGGGCCAAGCCGTAGGCGGTCATGATCTTGGTCGAAACGTTAAGACCAGTGGACAGCCACTCGGGAACCATGTTGACGATGGCCTGAACCAGGTCGGTGCCAACAAAAACGGCGAGGAAGATCGGCAGGAAGTACATGACGGCGTACAGACCGGAGCCGGCGCAGATGTGCATACGGTAGGCGGTCTTGAACTTTCCGTTATCGATCGCGCTATCTGCCACATGGGTGAGGGCGGCGATGATGGAACGGAACACGATGCCGAGAAGCTGACCCAGGACGGCGACCGGGATGGCGATCGTCATGGCGGTCTCGGCGGAAGCATCGGTCAGGCACGCAAAGGCAGCGGCCACGATGCCGCCCAGGACCATATCGGGCGGAACGGCGGCGCCGACCTGCACCAGGCCCATGGACACGAGCTCGACGGCGGCACCGACGGCAAGGCCGGTGGGCACATCGCCCAGCAGCAGACCGACGAGCGTAGCGCCAACGAGGGGCTGCTCGAAGTTAAGACGACCGAGCAGGCGGGAGTCCCACATGCAGAACACGCCGACGAGGCCGACGAGCACCGCACTGATGAACGTATTCATACCCTTCTCCTTTCAGTCAGGCAAAAGCCTGGTTGATTACAGCTTGGCGTCGATGTCGACGCTCTGATACGTAGGGGTCTGCTGAACATAGAGCTTGATGCCCATGTCGAGCAGCTGATTGACGTCGGCCTTCTGGGTGGCGTCGAGGAAGACGGAGCTGTCCTTGCCGCCGACCTGATCGGCACCGTCGTGGTTGGCGGTGGCGCCCAGGTTGATGGCGTCGAGCTTGTAGCCCTGGCAGAACTGCAGCATCTCGGCAGTGTTGCCAAAGACGAACATGACGCGCTCGCCGAGGGTGTTGAGCTTGTCCATCTTGGCGAGGGCACGCTCGACGGTGAAGACGTTCAGGCGCACGCCCTGAGGCTTGGCCAGCTTAAGAGCGCCCTTCTTGATGTCATCGTTGGCGGCAGCGTTGTCGACGACGATGATGCGCTCGGCCTGAACCTTGGTGGTCCAGGTAAAGACGACCTGGCCGTGCAGCAGACGGTAGTCAAGACGTGCGAGGACGATCTTGGCGGGACCGGAGCTGTGACGGGGCGCCTTGGCCTTCTTGGCGGGAGCCGCGGCAGCCTCGACCGGTGCGTTGGGGTTGGTCAGGCCGGTGCGGGCCTCGTTGATGAGGGCCGCGAGCTCGGCGCCCTTGACGGGGACGGGGCTCATAGCGAGCGTCAGTGCCAGCGGAATGTTGAAACCGCTGACAACCGTGAACTTCGTGCCGTTCTTGGAAAGCTCGACCATGTTGTTGTTGACCGAGCTGCCGAGCATATCGGTCAACACATAGACGGTGTCGTCCGTGTTGAACGTGGCGATCATGGCGTCCACCTTATTGGTGATGGGCTCCTTGTCGTCACGAGCAAGCGACACGACGTGGACGTTCGACACGTCGCCGAGAACCATCTCGAGCGTGTCTTTGGCGCCTGCGGCCAGGCCGCCATGAGATGCGAGAATGATCTGATTCATCTTGCCTCCTCCTTTTCGTTATGGTCATTATAACGTCTTATACGTTGCGGATATTGCTAATTAGTATAAAGACCGTTCGCGGGTGAAAATCGACCGTTGACGGGTTTAACGTACTTGAAACGTGGGAGCTGGGCAGGCCGGCGACGGCGGGATAACCCCAGGTCGGACGCCGTGCGCAACCCCCTATCGCACGAAGTACCAGGGGCTTTCTTGCACGGTGGGCTCCAAGGCAATGCCCGTGCGTTCCTTAAACAGATCCATGTCCTGCGATTTCTCTGTCCACCACGCGTTGGGCTTAAAGGTCATGCTCTCAACGACATGACCGACAAACACACTGTTGCGCAGCTTGGAGAAGTCGGTGTTCATAATCAGGATGGACGCGAGCACCAGCACAATGCCCAGGACCTTGATCGCGCCGGCGGGCTCGGCATAGACACCAATGCCCACCAGTACGGTGACGACCGTCTCGAAAGACATTACGACGGGAACCTTCGATGTCTCGAGTCCCATGGACAGACCCTGCATATATAGGATGTAGGCCACGGCTGTGGGGATGAGTCCAAAACCAAGGAACAGCAGCAGCAACTGTGGCGACATTGCCGCGGCGACATCCGGCCACGGAGCCGCGATAGCTGCCATAACCGCACCGCCAAAAACAAAGCCCCAAAACGTGACAGCCAGCGGGTGGACCGTCTTGGTTGCTATCCGGCTAAACACCGCGAGTGACGCACCACAAAGGCCTGCAATCACGCCCGACGTGACGCCCCAAACCGAAAAATGAAAACCGGAAAGGTCACCATTGGTCACTGCAAGCACGCAGCCAACGATGTTAAAGACAATGGCAACGAGCTTGTTGGGGGTCACGTCCTCGCGATAAAGCACGCGGCCGAGCATGACGCCAAACACCGGCGAGGTGTAGAGCAGCACCGAGGCCGTGGACATGCCCACCTCGCCCATGCACTCGTAATAGCAGGTGTTGGCGGCGGCCAAACCGACGATACCGACAAGCGCGCAGGGAACGAGCTCTTTAGGACTTGCCTTGAACAGAGCCAGCGGACCCTGAGCCACGGTAGACCCCTCACCCGGACGGCAGCCCATAAACATCAGGACCGGCGCCAAGATAAGCGCTCCGACCAACAAGCGAAAGGCAGCCATGCTCTGGGACGAAACGCCCATGGCCGAGATGCCGTTTACAAAGATTCCGATGCTGCCCCACATAAGCGCGGCGATCAGCAC
>UROR01000091.1 GCA_900549535.1 uncultured Collinsella sp.
CCCTGACCGGCGTGACGCGCATCGTCGTGACGCATACGCTCGAGCAGGCGGCGCTGCGCCGCTACGACGGCATTCTGGTGCTGAAAAACGGGCGCATCGCCGAGTCCGGCACGTTCGACGCGCTGATGGCGCGGAAGGGCTATTTCTACGCGCTCTATACGGTATCGCAGTAAGGAAAAACCGCGGTACATCCGGTTGGATGTACCGCGGTCCTTTTTACAGGAGGAACAGCGCCTCGCGCACGACCTCGGTCATATCCCCGATACGCAGCGTTACCAAAACGGCGCGCGAGGCCCCCGCCCCACGCGCCGCACGAATCACTGTATCGAGTATGCCGTTGACAATGCCAACCTCGTGCATACCGATTTACTCCTCGTCGTCCTCATCGTCCGAGAACAGGTCCAGACGACTCACGAACAAGCCCTCCTTGCCCTCGCGCGCGGTAATGACCACACGGGCGATGGCGAGCGAAATCTCGTAGAGCGAGAGCAGGGCGCCATACATGAGGCCCAGCGTAACGGGCGAGCCGTCGGGCGTAATCACAGCCGAGCCCACAAGCAGGCCAACGTATACGTAACGCCAGGCGCTGCGGAAGGCCGCGTAGGACACGATATGGAAGACGGACAGGTAAAAGATGATGAGCGGCAGCTCAAACGCCACACCAAAGCCGATCATAAAGAGCAGCTCCATGTTGACGTAGTTCTCCAGATCGGGCAGCGCCGTGGCGACGGCCGAGGTTTCGCCGATGAGCCACTCAAAGCCCGCAGGGATGATGATGAAGTAGCAAAAGATTGCGCCCAGGAAGAACAGCACCGTCGAGGCGAGCACCGTGGGCACGACCCACTTGCGCTCGTTGGGGCGAAGCGCCGGCAGGAAAAACGCCAGAATCTGCCAGATGATCATGGGCGTGCACATGACCACGGCCATCTTGATGGCCAGCGAGAAGCGCAGGCCAAAGCCGCCGAGCGTGGTGGTGATGTAGAACTTACCATCCGGCACAAAGGAGCGGATGGGATCTTCCAGGATGTCGAGCACCACGGGCGTGGCGAAATACAGCACGATGGCTGCGGCAAACACCGAGACGACCACGATGGTCAGGCGGCGACGGAGCTCTCCCAGGTGATCGAAGAGCGGCATACGCGCAGGTCCGATAGGCATTACTCATCGTCTCCCTTCGGGGCATCGGCAGCGGCATCGTCCTCGGCCTCGAGCTCGCGGGCAAGCTGGTCGACGACGGCCTTGCGCTTGCGGGGACGACGGGCATAGAGGTCGGCCGTCGTGGGCTCTGCCGCCTCGGGCTCGGGCTCCGGCTCTGCAGCAGGCTCGGGCTCGACGGCGGCATCGGCAGACCCGGCGTCGGGACCCTCGGCTTCAGCCTCCTCGGCAGCACCTTCTCCCTCAGCGGCACTCTCGCTTGCGGCCTTCTCGGCAGCAAGGCGGGCACGGCGCTCGGCAAAGGTCTCCTTCTTTGCGGGCGCAGCCGTCTCGGCGGCATCCTCGTCCGCATCGGAATCGTCGTCGGTCGCAGCAGCCTTCTTGGGCTTGACCGGGGCCGACGCGGCCTCGCTTACCGGATCGATGATCTCGGACTGAACAACAGCCGTCATCTTTTCCTGCGTCTCGCGGAACTGACGGATGGCACGGCCGATCGTGCGGCCCATCTGCGGGAGCTTATCCGGGCCAAACAGCAAAAAGCCGAAGACCACGATGATCGCGAGCTCACCCTCTCCAATACCAAACACACATACCTCCAAGGCTCGATGTGAGTCGAGCCCGCACCGCGCCATTCGGCCGGAACTCGTCTATTCATTCGGTCAAGTATAGCGCCCGGACGCCAAAACGTCCGAGCGCATCACAAACATATGCCAAACGGCACGCCCTTTTGGGGGCAAAGATTATGCAGCGGTGATCGAAATCTCCTGGTCGACACCCAGCAGCTGAACCACGCGCATCACCGGGGGCTGCACGTTAACGCAGCTAAAGCGCTTACCGTGGTCGACCGCGTGGTGTGCGGCGCCCACGAGCACGCCGATGCCCGTCGAATCGATGTAGCTCACCTGGGCAAAGTCGAGCTCAACGGCCTCAGTGGGCTGCTCGAGCGCCAGGTCGATGGCATTGCGCAGGCTATCGGCGTTAGAGATATCAATCTCGCCGGTTACCTTAATGGTGTAGATCTCTGTCGTCGCCTTATAATAAAAAAAAAAATCCATGTATACGCTCCTTTACGTATCGAAAGTGCGGATAGTACGGGAAGCCGCGCGTTAAGCGCGCTCGGCACGCGCGAGCTCGGCAGCGACAAGCTTAACGGCCAGCACCAGCACATCGAGCGCGGCCTCCAGGTCCTCGACCGTGGGATAGCTCGGCGCAATGCGGATGTTGGTGTCGCGCGGGTCCTTGCCATAGGGCCAGGTAGCACCGGCCGGCGTGAGCTTGACGCCCAGGTCGGCGCAAAGCGCGGCGACCTTCTGGGCCGAGCCCTCGGGACCATCGAAGCTTACAAAGTAGCCGCCGCGGGGGTGCGTCCAGGTGGCACAGCCCGTGTCGCCCAAGCCCTCGGTGAGCTTGCGCTCGACGGCCTCAAAGCGCGGACGCAGGAACTCGGCATGCTTTTTCATGTGCTCCTTGACCGCCTCGATGGTGGGAAGGAAGCGCACGTGACGCAGCTGGTTGAGCTTGTCGGCGCTGATGAGGCCGGCCTTCAGGCGCTTGGAGAACTCGGCGATGACCGCGTAGCTCGCACCGATAAAGCCGATGCCGGCGCCCGGGAAGGTGATCTTGGACGTCGAGGCAAAGGCCACCACGCGGTCCTCGGTGCCCGCCGCGCGAGCGAGGTCAAAGATGTTGGCGAGCTCGTCGGTCTCGTCGTACAGGTCGTGCACGCAGTAGGCGTTGTCCCAGAAGATGCGGAAATCGGGCGCGGCCGTGGGCATCTCGACCAGGCGGCGCACGGTATCCACGCTAAAGGTGATGCCCGTGGGGTTGGAATACTTGGGCACGCACCAGATACCCTTGATGGAATCGTCGGCGGCAACGAGGCGCTCGATCTCGTCCATGTCGGGGCCGTTGTCGGTCATCGCAACGGGGACATTCTCGATACCCAGATCGGCGGTGATGCCAAAGTGGCGGTCGTAGCCGGGAACGGGGCACAGGAACTTGACCTTCTTGCCGTCGTGCGCGGCCTCGTAGGCGTCCCAGGGCTCGCTGCCGCACGAGCCGCAACGCCAGAACATGCCGGCGATGTCATGCTCGATCAGCAGGCTCGACGAACCCAGCACGAGCGTCTGCTCGGCGGGGCAGCCCAGGAACTCCCCTGCCAACTTGCGTGCCGAGGGAATGCCCTCGAAGCAGCCGTAGTTGGAGCAGTCGACGTTGCCGTCGTGCAGATCGGCGTCGGCGTTGAGGATATCGAGCATGGGGCGCGAGATGTCCACCTGGGCGGGAGACGGCTTGCCGCGGGCCATATCGAGCGCCAGGCCCTTGGCCTTGACCTCGGCGACCTCGGCTTTGAGCGCCTCGATGGCGGCATCGAGTTCGGTGGTTTCCATCTTCTGGTAGATCGTCTGCATGGGTGCGACCTTTCGCAAAGCGGGACGTTGCAGTTCGTCTAAGTATAGACCGCCACCGCCGCAACGTTATGAAGCCGTGATAGATTAAGTCCATCGCAATAAATTACGAATCGCCGCGCATGCCGGCGTGGGGCGCCCAAGGAGGCACTATGGAGTATGGATCGTTCCAGGCCGAGGAATTCGGCGACCTGCAGCGCCTGGTCGACGGACTGTTTTACGACCGCCACGCCATCGACCGCCTGGACCTAATCGTACAGGCCGAAATCTTGGACCTGGCACCCGATCTCATGGAGATCGTCAACCTGCTACCGCCCGGCTATTACGACCGCCAGTCACTTTGCGACCAACTCAACTCCGCCTTGGCCGCCCACGGCTGGGGCGCCGTCTACGGAACGGTGGAATAGCCCTAGTCATTGGGGACGTTCTTAAACGACTAGTTGTTGGGGACAGTCTTCCCAGATGGCATGTGGCACTTGGGGACACTCCCCAAGTGCCGGCAGTTTGGGACGGTCCTTTTCGGCCGCTCGCAAAGAGTGTCCCTCTCGACTAGTCATTTAAGAACGTCCCCAATGACTATAAGAACGTCCCCAATGACTAAAACGCCGCCTGTGATGGTGTTCACAGGCGGCGTTTTCAAACTTGTATGTGCTTTTACTCGCCCTTGGACGCGGGGTGTTTGCAGACCACGCTCATGTAGATCATGCCGAGCACGGCAGCGGTGACCGAACCGGCAAGAATGGCAGCCTTGGCAGCAAGAACCTCAAACTGGGCCGTCGGGAAGGCAAGACCGCTGATGAGAATCGACATGGTAAAGCCGATACCGCCCAGAATACCCACGCCGGCAATCATGTGCCAGTTGACGTTGTGCGGCAGCTCGCAGGCCTTGAGCTTGACCAAGGCGAACGTCATGCCAAAGATGCCGATCGGCTTGCCCAGCAGCATGCCAAAGTACACACCGAGCGTCACCGAGTCGGTGAGCAGTGTGCTCATATCCACGCCCACCAGGCGAACCTGTGCGTTGACGAACGCGAAGATCGGCAGGATCACAAAGTTGACCGGCGTGGAGATCAGGCGCTCCATGCGGATGAGCGGCGGGGTCACGCGGTGCATGACACGCTCGACCTTGGTGGTCGAGACGGTAAAGTCGTGCTGACCCAGGATGTGCGCCTCGTCGTCGTAGCGGTCGTCGAGCAGCGGCAGGCACTCGCCCAGCCAATCGGTCAGGCTATCGAGCTTGACGCCACACTTGGCCGGGATGGTAAAGGCCAGGATGACGCCGGCGAGCGTGGCATGTACGCCGCTCTTGAACATGCAGAACCACAGCACAAGGCCCAGCACCGAATACGGGGCAAGACGGTAGTGCTGCGTCTTGTTGAGCCACACGAGCGCACAGGTCACAACCGCTGCGGCGCCCAACCAAAACGGATTGGGGCTCTGGCCGTAGAAGATGGCGATGGCGGCGATGGAGATCAGGTCGTCGGCGATGGCGAGCGTCGAGAAGAACACGCGCACGCCGTTGGGCACGCGGTTGCCCAAAAGCGACAGCACGCCCAGCGCAAAGGCAATATCGGTTGCCATGGGGATGGCCCAACCGTTGCGAGCGCCGGCATGGTTAAAGATCAGGTAGATGCACGCGGGAACGACGACGCCGCCCACGGCGGCCAACATGGGGAGCATGGCCTGGCGCGGGTTCTTGAGCTCGCCGACCGTCATCTCGTACTTAAGCTCGATGCCCACCAGCAAAAAGAAGATCGCCATGAGGAAATCGTTGACGAAAAGCTCGACGGTGAGACCGGCCGTGAAATGCCCCAGACCCACGTACAGCGGGGTCTCCAAAAAGTGATGGATGGCCTCGTAGGCATCGGTGTTGGCGCAGATAACGGCGGCGATGGCGGCGAAGACCATGACGGCGGCAGAAATCGTGCCGTTCTCGGCGATGCGCTCCCAGATGTCGTGACGTTCAAAACGCTTGCGCTCACGAACGTTGAACAGCTGCTCGGGTGCTGCCATGGGCGGCTCCTTTCACGGGAAGGCTCCCGTCTTAAAAAAGCACGGCCCGCCAAATCGGCGGTGCCGCGCTCTAACGTATTACGCTTGCATCTAGCCTACCCTGCACGGATACCGCACAAGCTCGGCCGAAAAGCGGAACCACAGGTTGAACATAATTTGCTCAACGGCACGGGCGCGCCTGTCCAAGAGACAACGCGGCGCGTGCACAAAAAAACGACCGGAGCGCGGGGCGTCCGCGATCCGGTCGTGGCGTTTGGTCAACTAAACCTAGCAGGCGGCCATAATGGGGGCAGCGACCTGCTTCTTACGGGAAAGGACACCCGGCATCCAGACGCCGTCGTGCTCGTCGGCAATGCCCAGACCCTTCTGAGCGGCCTCGGTCTCGCCCTCGAGCAGGACCTGCGAGCCCTCCTCCATGATGTCGGTGATGCACAGGACGATGCCGTCGGCACCCTTCTCGGCGGCGTAGGCGCGCATGGCCTCGCGGATCTCGTCGATCATGCCGAGAGCACGGGTCTTGTCGACGGTCTCGTACTGGCCAATGAGCAGTTTCTTGCCGGCGGGCTCGAACATCTTGATGTCGTTGCCGACCATCTCGGCGGCGGTGAAGGAGCCGGACGGACGGGTGAGGAAGACCTCCATGCCAAACTTGACCGGATCGACGCCCACCTGCTCGCCGAGCTTAGCGGCGACGGCGCGGTCGACATCGGTGGTGGTGGGGCTCTTGAGCATGAGCGTGTCGGTCATCATGGCCGAGAGCAGCAGCTTGGCCTGGACGTCGGAAAGCTCAACGCCGAGCACGCCGGCGAGCTTGGTGACGATGGTGCAGCTGGAGCCCCAGGGCAGGCAGATGTAGTGCAGCGGGCCGGCGGTCTCGAAGTCGCCGATGCGGTGATGGTCGACAACGCCAAAGACCGTGGCGTCCTTAAGGCCGGCGACGGACTGGGCGGACTCGTTGTGGTCGGTGAGGACGACGAGCTGACCGGCCTCGACGGACTCGATCACGCGGGGCTCGGCGATGCCGGCGTCGGCGAGCAGCTTGGCGGACTCGGCCGGAAGCTGGCCAAGGGCGCAGGCCTCGTAGGTGTTGCCGGCATACTCAACCTGGTTGAGCAGCTGAGACAGGACGACGGCGCTCATGATGGCGTCGTTATCGGGGTTCTGGTGACCAAAGACAAGAACGTTTGCCATGGATATCCTCCACTTGATATGTGTACTTGGACGTAGCTATGGTAGCACGCCGATGCCGAGCCTTCGCAGACGGAAGGGTCGCGGCACATTTTGGGGCAAGCATGGGGGCCAAGTCTGTCCCCCATGCACCATGTTGGTGCAAAGAAACCTGACCCCCTTGCACCGGCTATTTGCCGGCGGCGCGCAGGGCTACGTAGGCGGCACCGATGATACCGGCGTCGTTGCCGAGCGAGGCGACCTCGATGGGCGTCTCGCGCGAGACGGAAAACGCGTACTGCTTAAAGTGCTCGCGCACGGCGTCGAGGTAGACATCGGCCGAGGCGGAGGCGCCGCCGCCGATGAGGAACATCTCAGGGTCGACCACGTTGGCGATAAGCGCCAGGGCACGGCCGAGGTAGTCGGCCATGGTATCGGCCGCGGCAAGCGCGAGCTTATCGCCCTCGCGGCAGGCTTGGAATACGTCCTTGGAATCGGAAGGACCGGTGAGCTCGATGGGCTCGACGCCCGCAGCCTTGCACTCGGCCAGGTAATTGCTCACCACGCCGGTGGCGCTGGAATACTGCTCCAGGTGGCCATGGCCGCCGCAGCCGCAGGTACGCTCCTCGTCGGGGTTCAGGCACATGTGGCCAATCTCGCCGCCGGCACCCACAACGCCCGACACAACGTCGCCGTTGATGATGACGCCGCCGCCCACGCCGGTACCGATGGTGACCATCACCACGTTCTGCACGCCCTTGGCAGAGCCGAGCCAGGCCTCGCCCATGGCGGCGGCGTTGGCGTCGTTCTCGTACTTTACGACCGCGTCGGGGCAGTGCTCCTGAATGGCAATCTTAAGCTCGGGCAGGTTGATGGAGATGTTCGCCTTGACCTTGGCATCGCCCGCAGCCGGAATGGGGCACGGAACGGCCAGGCCGATGCCCGCCACAAAGGCGCGCGGAATCTGAGCCTTGGCGACCACCTGGTCGATAGCCTCGGTTACCGCGGCAAAGCCCGCAGCGTCGACGATGGGAGGCGTGGGCACGCTGGCCTTGGCAAGCAGGTTGCCGTCCTCGTCGAACAGGCCCTCCTTAACCGAAGTGCCGCCGACGTCAATGCCGATGTAGTACTGCTTAGGTTCCATGAGAGCCCACCTTTCTCGTTTAAACATTGCCTGTATGGTACCGCTCTCAAGACAAAAACCCGCCAAAAAGGGACAGGTTTGTTTTGGCAGGTTTTATCTGGGGAAACGTCCGCCCGCTCAACGAGCAATGACGCTCAGCAACTCGCCAAACAGACGATATGAGCAGGACATCGGAAATTGGAAGCCCCTCCTGCATGCATATCCGTGGATCAGGCCGACAATG
>UROR01000092.1 GCA_900549535.1 uncultured Collinsella sp.
TCTCCGATGTGGGTGGCACCCTGACGCTGGGCGATCAGGTTATCGCCGGTGCCTACCCCATCCGTGTTGCCGAGATGGCAATGACGGGCCAGCCCTTCTCCGATAGCACCTACTTCAACAGCTACACCTTCAACAACCTGTGGCCCTACATCGGTATCGGTCTCGCCTTTATCGTCACCGCTTACAAGGGGAACAAGGATAAGACCAAGGCCGTTATCATCCCGCTGATCATCACCGCCGTGCTCTCCTGTGTCACCGAGCCCATGGACTTCCTCTTTGTCTTTGCCGCTCCCGTGCTCTTTGTCGTTCACTCGGTTCTTTCCGGCATCTTCCTGGTCCTGCTCAAGGTCCTCTCCGTGCCCGCTTCGACTGCAGGCGGCATCATCAACATCGTGGTTTCCAACCTGGTCCTCGGTGTCGACAAGACCAACTGGCCGGTTATGCTGGTGCTTGGAGTCGTCAACGCCGCTCTGTACTTCTTCCTCTTCACCTTCCTTATTAAGAAGCTCAACCTCCACACGCCTGGCCGCGAGGAGGAGTCCGAGCTCGCCGAGTCCGTTGCCGAGGGCGAGGCCGCCGCGTCTGTCGCGGTGAAGCAGGGCGCTGTTGCCGCAGCTCCCGCAGAGGGCGTCGATGCAGGTATTGCCGACCTGGTCGCAGGTCTTGGTGGCAAGGACAACATCGAGGAGCTCGAGAACTGCTTTACGCGTCTCCGCGTGAACGTTAAGAACCCGGACCTCATCAATGAGGACCTCATCAACCACGTGCCCAACAGCGGCATCAACCGCAACGGCAATAATATCCAGATCATCTTTGGCATGAAGGTCGCCGAGATGCGCGACAAGGTCGAAAACGCAATTGAGAAGGAGCAGTAAACAATGATCATTACTCTGTGTGGTGGCGGATCCACCTTTACCCCCGGCATCGTCAAGTCCATCGCCCTGCGCAAGGACGAGCTCGACGTTGACGAGATTCGTCTGTACGACATCAACGAGGAGCGCCAGCGCAAGATCGGCGTGCTCGTGGACTGGATTTTGCACGAGGACCTCGGCCTTGACATCAAGCTCACGGTGACCACCGACAAAAAGACGGCTTTTACCGACGCGAGCTTCGTGTTTGCCCAGATGCGCGTGGGCGGCTATGCCATGCGCGAGCAGGACGAGAAGATTCCGCTTCGTCATGGCTGCGTGGGTCAGGAGACTTGCGGTTGCGGCGGCCTTGCCTACGGCATGCGCACCATCTTCCCCATGGTCGAGCTGATCGATGACGTTGAGAAGTACGCCAAGAAGGACTACTGGATTCTCAACTACTCCAACCCTGCCGCCATCGTCTCCGAGGGCTGCCGTGTGCTGCGTCCCAACGCTCGCATCATCAACATCTGCGACATGCCGATCGCGATTATCGACGTGGTTTGCGCCGCGCTCGATATCGACAAGAAGGATGTCGAGTACGATTACTTTGGCCTCAACCACTTTGGTTGGTTCACCTCGATCCGCCACAAGGGCGAGGAGGTGCTCCCGCAGCTGCGTGAGTACATCAAGGAGCATGAGATTCTGCTGCCCGATTCCTACCTCAAGGGCATGGGCTCGCTCATGGCAAAGAAGCCCGAGGAGACCGCCGACGAGCACCCCGAGCAGAATCGCCACACCAAGGGCAGCTGGTACTACGTCTGGAAGGGCGAGTACGAGATCATGGAGTGCTTCCCGGAGTACCTGCCCAACACGTATCTGAACTACTACCTGCAGCAGAAGGAGTTCGTCGAGCACTCCAACCCCGAGCGCACCCGTGCGAATGAGGTTGAGGAGACGCGCGAGAAGAACCTCTTCGACGGCATCGATCACTACGAGAAGACGGGCGAGATCGACGAGAGCACGTTCTATGCGGGCAGCCACGGCGACTGGATTGCCGATCTGGCCATCGCTCTGAAGAACGACACCAAGCAGCGCTTCCTGGTCATTTGCGAGAACAAGGGCGCTATCCCCAACATGCCCTACGACGCTATGGTCGAGCTGCCTGCCTACATTGGCAAGAACGGCCCCGAGGTCATCAGCCGCGACAACATTCCGCTGTTCCAGCAGGGCCTCATGATGCAGCAGCTGAACTCCGAGAAGCTCATTGTCGAGGCTACGATCGAGGGTTCGTACGAGAAGGCGCTTAAGGCCTTTACGCTCAACAAGACCGTGCCGTCGATGAAGGTCGCCAAGGAGGTTCTCGACGACATGATCGAGGCCAACAAGGGTTACTGGCCCGAGCTTAAGTAAAAGCAACAGGGTCGCTGGCCGCATACCTGGAGCAATGCCCCGTCCACGTGATTGCGTGGGCGGGGCATTGTCATTTGGTAACGCGTTTTACCAAATATGGCATTTATCTGCGGTAATGTTCTATTTCACCGCCGAGGGTGACATTTCATACCGCCTGCCGAACTGCGTGGAGACCTAACAACTTTTTAGGTCAGTGTTGTGCGTGTAGCAATTTCGCCCGGCCTCGCCTCCGGGCTGCCATGTGAGAGGGGATCTTATGGCTCGACTGCACGTAATGGAACGCAGCCACGCTCAGGCCGTCATGGACGACCTGCACGATGCACTCGGACGTCGTCTGGCGGTGAGTTCACTCGCCCCGTGCCCCGTCGAGTTTACGGCGGCGCTCGTCAACCTGTGCTCCACCCAGAGCTGCGGCAAGTGCACGCCCTGCCGCGTGGGCCTGAGCGCGCTGAGCGACCTGCTCGCCGATGTGCTCGAGGGCCGCGCCGACGAGTCCACGCTCAATCTGATCGAGCGCACCGCCCGCACCATCTATCTTTCGAGCGACTGCGCCATCGGTTACGAGGCCGGCGCCATGGCGCTCACGGCCATTCGCGGCTTCCGCGACGATTTTGAGCACCACATCCGCGAGCACTCCTGTGGCTTTGACCGCGAGGCCCGCGTCCCGTGCGTCTCGGGCTGCCCGGCGCACGTCGACATTCCCGGTTACATTTCGCTGGTCGAGGCCGGCCGCTATGCCGATGCCGTCAAGGTCATCCGCAAGAACAACCCGCTGCCGCTCGTTTGCGGCCTGGTGTGCGAGCATCCCTGCGAGATGCACTGCCGCCGTGGCATGGTCGACGATCCCATGAACATCCTCGCCCTCAAGCGTTTTGCCGTTGAGCACAGCGACCTCAACGATTACAAGCCCAGCGTGGCCGACAACACCGGCAAGCGCATCGTCGTGATTGGCGGCGGCCCGGCTGGCCTTTCCTGCGCCTACTACCTGGCCGTGATGGGCCATAAGGTGACCATCTTTGAGCAGCGTCACCACCTGGGCGGCATGCTTCGCTATGGCATTCCCAGTTACCGTCTGCCACGCGAGCGCCTGCAGGCCGAGATCGACTGGATCTTGAGCGCCGGCATCAACGTGGAACTCGACCACTCCGTCAATGGCGAGGAGCTTGCCCGCCTGCGCGACGAGTTCGGTGCCGTCTACCTGGCCATTGGTGCCCACAGCGATAAGAAGCTCGGCCTTCCGGGCGAAGAGGCGCCCGGCGTGGAGTCGGCCGTCAAGATGCTGCGCGCCATCGGCGACGACGAGCTGCCCGACCTGAGCGGTCAGCGCGTGTGCGTCATCGGCGGCGGCAACGTGGCCATGGACGTGGCGCGCTCTGCCGTGCGCTGCGGTGCCGAAAAGGTGAGCATCGTCTACCGCCGTCGCATCTGCGATATGACGGCCCAGGATGCCGAGATTGCCGGCGCCCAGGCCGAGGGCTGCGAGGTGCTGGAGTTGACCGCCCCGCTCGCTATCGAGACGGGCGAGGAAGGTCGCGTGAGTGGCCTGCGCGTGCAGCCGCAGATTATCGGCGAGCCCCGTCGTGGGCGTCCGGCCCCGCGTGCCGCCGCGACGCCCGAGCGCGTCATTCCCTGCGAGCGCGTGTTTGTTGCCATTGGTCAGGACATCGATTCCAAGCCGTTTGAGGAGATGGGCATCGCCTGCAAGTGGGGCTGCGTCGTCACCGATTCGGACGGCGCCGTGCCTAACTTCGACGGCCTCTTTAGCGGCGGTGACTGCCAGACCGGTCCCGCCACCGTCATCCGGGCCATCAACGCCGGCCGCGTTGCTTCGGCAAATATCGACCGCTACCTGGGCTTTGACCATAAGATCAAGCTCGACGTTGAGCTGCCGACCGTGCAGTTTAAGGGCAAGCACGAGTGCGGCCGCTGCGAGCTGGGCGAGCGCGAGGCCGGCGAGCGCATCCACGATTGGAATCTGGTCGAGCAGGGCCTTACCGAGGAGGAGGCACGCCAGGAGGCAAGCCGCTGCCTGCGTTGCGACCACTTTGGCTTTGGCGCGTTCCGCGGAGGGAGGAACCTGGAATGGTAGAGCCCAACAACCCCACTGTCAGCGACAACACCGAAAGCGGAGCACTCAATATGGTCAAGCTCACTATCGATAATTGCGAGGTCATGGTACCCGAGCACACCACGATCCTGGACGCGGCCAAGTCCGCCGGCATCCAGATTCCCACCCTGTGCTACCTGCGCGATCTAAACGAGATCGGCGGTTGCCGCGTGTGCGTGGTCGAGGTTGAGGGCTGCGACCAGCTGGTTGCCGCCTGCAACAACTACGTGCTCGACGGCATGGTGGTCCACACTAACAGCCCCAAGGCCCGCGAGGCGCGTCGCACCAACGTGCAGCTGCTGCTGTCCCAGCACGACTCGCGCTGTACGAGCTGCGTGCGCAGTGGTAACTGCAACCTGCAGACCATCGCCAACGACCTGGGCATTTTCTATCTGCCGTATCAAAGGCATTTGGCGGGCGAGGGCTGGGATTTCGATTTTCCCATCATCCGCGAAAACGACAAGTGCATTAAATGCATGCGCTGCATCAAGGTGTGCGAGAGCGTGCAGGGCCTAGGGATTTGGGACCTGACCAACCGCGCCACACATACCGCCGTGGGTACCCGCGGGCGCGCGCCGATCGGCAAGACCGATTGCGTCGCCTGCGGTCAGTGCATCACGCATTGTCCGACGGGCGCGCTGCGCGAGCGCGACGATACCGAGACCGTGTTTGACGCGCTCGCTAATCCCGACAAGATCGTGCTGGTGCAGATTGCGCCGGCCGTGCGTAGCGCCTGGGGCGAGGAGCTCGGCATTCCGCGCGAGGAGGCTACTGTCGAGCGCCTGGCTTGTGCGCTGCGCCGCGTGGGCTTTGAGTACGTGTTCGACACCGACTTCTCGGCTGATCTCACCATTATGGAGGAGGGCTCCGAGCTGCTCGAGCGCCTGGGTAAGGCCGCCAAGGGCGAGGGCGACAGCCGCAGCTGGCCCATGTTCACGAGCTGCTGCCCGGGCTGGGTACGCTTTGTGAAGGCGCGCTACCCGGAGTTTGTCGACAGCCTGTCCACGTCCAAGTCGCCGCAGCAGATGTTTGGCGCCATCGCCAAGACCTACTACGCCAAGGTGCTGGGCGTGGAGCCCGAGCGTCTGTTTGTGGTGTCCGTGATGCCGTGCACGGCCAAGAAGGCCGAGTGCGCGCTGCCGAGCATGGTGGGCGAGGACGGCACGCCCGATGTGGACGTTGCGCTGACGGTGCGCGAGACGGTGCGCATGATCCGCGCGAGCCACGTGAGCGTCGACACGCTGGTTGAGGAGCCGCTCGACACGCCGCTGGGCTTTGGCACGGGCGCGGGTGTGATCTTTGGCGCCACGGGCGGCGTGATGGAGGCTGCCGTGCGCTCGGCCTATTACCTGGTGACGGGCAAGAACCCCGACGCCGACTTCTTTACCGATGTGCGCGGCCTGGACGGCTGGAAGGAGGCCGTGGCCGGTATCGATGGCACCAAGGTGCGCGTCGCCGTGGCGCACGGGCTAGGCAACGCCGCCCGTCTGCTCGACGCGATTCGCGACGGCCGCGTGAGCTATGACTTCGTTGAGGTCATGGCATGCCCGGGCGGCTGCGTCGGTGGCGGCGGTCAGCCCATCCACGACGGCTGCGAGCTGGCAGCCGAGCGCGGTCAGGTGCTGTGGGGCCTGGATGCCGCTGCGGACATTCGCTTCTCGCACGAGAATCCCGATGTCCAGGCGTGCTACCGCGAGTTCTTGGGCGAGCCGCTCTCGCCGCTGGCCGAGGAGCTGCTGCATACCGACCATCACGCATGGACGATGCCTAACGAGGGGACGTGCTAGCGATGCGCGCGTTTGTTTTTGAGATGTCGCGCCGGGGGTTTGCCTCGGCGCTCGCCGCGGGCGCCCTGTCGCTTGCGCTCGCGGGCTGTGGCGGCAGGGCTGCCGGTACCGGGTCCGCCGCGGGCTCGGCTGCCGGGTCTGCTGCTGACGGTGCCGCTGCCGAGCCGGTTGAGGTGCACGTCGCCTCGCTCAAGGGTCCGACGTCGATGGGTCTGGTGCAGTTTATGGACCGGGCGGCCGATGGTGAGACGGACAACGAGTTCGACTTTGCGATCAGCACTGCAGCCGATGAGATCGTGCCCAAGGTGATTCAGGGCGATGTCGATATCGCCCTGGTGCCTGCCAACGTGGCGAGCGTACTCTACAACAAGACCGAGGGTGCGGTGCAGGTCATCGACATCAACACGCTGGGCGTGCTGAACGTTGTGACGGGCGACGCGAGTGTGGCCTCGTTTGGCGATCTGGCGGGCCATACCGTCTATATGACGGGCAAGGGCACCACGCCGGAGTACGTCATGAACTACCTGCTGGAGCGCGCAGGCCTGACCGGCCAGGTGACGCTCGAGTTTAAGAGCGAGCCCACCGAGGTGCTGTCGGCCCTGCTTGCCGACCCGTCTACCGTGGGCGTGCTGCCGGAGCCGTTCAAGACCGCTGCCATCGCCAAGAGCGAAGGCAAGCTGTCAGCGCCGGTAAGTCTGACCGATGTGTGGGATGAGCTGGCGGGTGACACGGGTTCGCGCCTGCTGACGGGCGTGACCGTGGTGCGCCGCGCGTTTGCCGAGGAACATCCCGAGGCCGTGGCGGAGTTCTTGAGCTGCCATGCGGCGAGCGTTAAGGCTGTCAATGCGGCGCCGGCAGACTGGGCGCAGGCCGTGGTCGATGCCGGCATCGTGGACAACGCCAAGATCGCCGAGAAGGCGATTCCCGGGTGCATGCTCGTGTGCCAGACGGGCAAGGATATGAAGGCGGCACTTAGTGGGTATCTGCAGGTGCTGTCCGACGCGGACGCGAGCGCCGTGGGTGGTAAACTTCCGGCTGACGATTTCTACTACATGGAGTAGCCCGTGCGTGCGTTTGCTCGACAAATGACAGAGCGTATGAAGGCGGTGGCGGCAGCAGGTGCCGTCGCCGCCTTTTGGCTTGCCGTGTGGGTCTTCGCGGCGGTGCTGGTGGCGCAGCCACTGATCTTGCCGGGGCCGGGTGCTGTTGCCTTGGCGCTGCTGCGCCTGGTGTGCGATGGCGGTACCTGGGCGATTTTGGTGGGCTCGGGCGCGCGGATACTGGGCGGGCTGGCGCTTGCCGCGGTGTGTGGCGGCGTGCTTGCCGGTATTTCGTCACGGTCGCGGGCGTTTGCGCACCTGGTGGCTCCGGCACTATCGTTTGTGAAGGCGACGCCGGTCGCCTGCGTGGTGGTCCTGCTACTCATTTGGCTGGGATCGGCGCGCGTGAGCATCGCCGCGGTGTTTTTGATGGCGCTGCCGGGCGTGTATTTTTCGCTGGCTGAGGGCCTGTCGCAGGTGAATAAGCCGCTGGAGCAGATGTTCCGCATGCATGGCGTGCGGGGTTGGCGTCTGTTTTGTGCCCATACCTGGCGCGAGGTGCTGCCGTTTGTGCTTTCGTGCGCTCGAGCCGTGATCGGCATGGGCTGGAAAGCTGGCGTGGCGGCGGAGCTGATCGGCATGGCGGTGGGCACCGTGGGTGAGCGCATCTATCAGGCAAAACTTATGATTGAGACGGCTGACCTGCTGGCGTGGACCGTGCTGGTCGTTGCCGCCTCGTGGGCATGTGAGCGCGTGCTGGTATGGCTGCTGCGGGTTTCGGGCCCTGTGGCGTGGCGTGTGGCTGTGCGGCCGGAGAAGAGGGCCTGGCAAACGAGGAT
>UROR01000093.1 GCA_900549535.1 uncultured Collinsella sp.
GGTAAATCCCTTACGCAAAAGCCATGTGCTGGCGAAATCGCAAAAAGTCTACTCACTTAGCTCGCGGCCGCACCAAACGGCTGAGCAGAACGCCCATTTCCTGCATTTTCTTTCGCGCTGGCACCCCGCGCCGCCGCTACGCCATAATAGTTGGCGGACAATCGCGAGAGAAAGCAACCACATGGCACAGACCACGACAGATACCGCCGCCAGCACCGTCTCCGGCGCCGGGGCCGCCAGCTCATTCTCGGGCGGCACGGGAACCGAGGCAGAGTTCGGCTCGCTCGGCGCGCTCTCCCCCACCTGGCGGGAGCCCGAGGACGGCAGTGAGCCCGAACCATGGCTCACGCCCGATCAAGCCTTCGAACGCTTCTTTGAATGGACAAGCGATCGCGGCATTGAGCTGTGGGATCACCAAGAAGAAGCCCTCATGGATCTAGCCGCCGGTGACCATGTCATTTTGGGAACACCGACCGGATCGGGCAAGTCGCTCGTCGCGCTGGGCATGCTCTTTATGGGCATGGCGCAGGGCAAACGTTGCTATTACACAGCCCCTATCAAGGCCTTGGTCAGTGAAAAGTTCTTCGATCTGGTACAGGTGCTCGGCCGCGATAACGTCGGCATGATCACCGGCGATACGCATATCAACACCAAGGCACCCGTCATCTGCTGCACGGCCGAAATCCTCGCCAACGATGCGCTACGCGAGGGCGAGGACGCCGATGTGGGCTGCGTAGCCATGGACGAGTTCCACTACTTTGCCGACCCCGACCGCGGCTGGGCCTGGCAGGTACCGCTGCTCACCCTGCCCCACACGCAGTTTATGCTCATGAGCGCCACGCTCGGCGATGTCACTGCCATCGCCGCCTCACTCGAGGAGCACACCGGCGCTGCTTGCGACTTGGTCATCGATGCCCCGCGTCCTGTTCCGCTGAGCTACGACTATGTGACGACCTCCCTCGAGGGCACGGTCGAGCTCGCCATGCGCCGCGGCGAGGCCCCGCTCTATATCGTGCACTTTAGCCAGGATGCCGCCCTTGCAACGGCACAGTCGCTCGCCAATTTTGGCATCGCTAGTAAGGAGCAACGCGAGGCCATTAAGGAAGCTGCCAAAGGCACGAGCTTCTCGACGGCCTTTGGCAAGATTCTCAAGCGCCTGCTTGGATGCGGCGTCGGCGTGCACCATGCTGGCATGTTGCCGCGCTATCGCCTGCTGGTCGAGCGCCTGGCGCAGCAGGGCCTGCTGCCCGTCATCTGCGGCACCGATACGCTCGGCGTCGGCATCAACGTACCCATCCACACCGTGGTGCTCACCGCGCTCACCAAGTTCGATGGCTACAAGATGCGTCGTCTGCGCGCCCGCGAGTTCCACCAGATTGCCGGTCGCGCCGGCCGCTCGGGCTTTGATACCGAGGGCATGGTGATTGCCGAGGCACCCGAGCACGAGATCGAGAATGCCAAGCTTATGGCCAAAGCGGGCGACGACCCCAAAAAGCTCCGTAAGATTAAAAAGAAAAAGGCCCCCGAGGGCTTTGTCACCTGGAACAAGCAAACCTTTGAGCGCCTGATCGAGACGCAGCCCGAGACGCTCAAGCCGCGCCTGCGCATCACACACTCCATGGTGATTAGCGTGGTCGAGCAGGGCGGCGATGCCCGAGCCCGCGTACACGACCTCATCGAGACGAGCTTACAGACCCCCGAAGAAAAGGCCAAGCTCGAGGTTCGCGCCGACGAGATCTTCGCCACGCTCATCGACTCCGGCGTCGTCGTGCGCACCGAGGTGCCGCCCGCACCCGACACTCCAGCTGACGCCGCGCCGGACATCGACTATGCGCTAACGGGCGACCTGCCCGAGGATTTTGCGCTCGACCAGCCGCTCTCGCCGTTTTTGCTTGCCGCGCTGGAGCTGCTCGACCCCGAGAGTGAGACCTATACCATGGATCTGATCTCAATGGTCGAGGCTACGCTCGAGGATCCCAAGCAGGTGCTGCGCGCGCAGGAGCGCGCCGCGCGCGACCGCGCGATGGCCGAGATGAAAGCCGACGGCGTCGAATATGAGGAACGCTTGGAGCGCATCCAGGATGTCACCTACGAAAAGCCGCTCGAGGATTTGCTCGATGCCGCCTTCGACAAGTACTGCCAGGAAGTGCCTTGGGCAAACGACTACCAGCTCTCTCCCAAGAGTGTCCTGCGCGACATGTTGGAGAGCGCGAGCGACTTTAAGGGCTATATCCAAAAGCTCGGCATCGCCCGCTCCGAGGGCATTCTGCTGCGCTACCTAGCCGAGGCCTACCGCTCCCTCGATCGCACCGTGCCCATTGAGAAGCGCGATGAGCGCTTGCGCGACATCATTTCGTGGCTCGGCTTTGTGGTGCGCTCGGTCGACTCGAGCCTGGTGGACGAGTGGGAGAACGCCGGCAACCCGGCGGCCCTCGACGCCGCGCCGCCGCAGGGCATCGACGAGGTCGTTGCGGACCGTCGCGGCTGCACGCTGCTGGTGCGCAACGCACTCTTCCGCCGCGTGACCCTTGCCGCCCGCGAGCACGTTCGCGACCTGGGCGAACTCGACGAGGACTGGGGCATGAGCGAGATCCGCTGGCAAAAAGCACTCGACGCTTACCACGAGCAGCACGAGGAAATCCTCACCGACGGAGATGCCCGCAGCGCCGCGATGTTTTCCATTGACGAGTCCGACGAGAAGACCGCGCACGTATGGCACGTGCACCAGATCTTTGCCGACGAGGATGGCGACCACGATTTTGGCATCATGGGCGATGTCGATCTGGACGCCACGCAAGACGGCGGCGAGGTCATCTTCAAAAACTACCGCGTCGGCTTTATCGAGGACCTGCTCGAGGACTAGCCGAACATACTGGAACGAAACGAAGCGGGGCCGCTGGCAATATAGCCAGCGGCCCCGCTTTTGCGCTATACGCTATGCCTTACTCGGCACCCTCGACCTCATACGAATCCGCCTCGGCTGGCTCATCGTTTGTCTCTGTCGCAGCCCCGCGCGCCTCGTCAAACGCGGCCTTCATGGTCTTGTTGCCCCACGTGAGCTTGCGAATGGTAAGATCGTCCGCCTTCTTGTTGGCTAGGCGCAGATTGTTCTCGGAGGACAGCAACGCCTCCTTGGTTTTCTGCAGGTGGCTAATCGTCTTGTCGATCTCATCGATCGCCGTTTGGAACTTGCGGCTCGCGATCTCGTAGTTGCGACCGAAATCATTCTTGAACTTTTCCATCTTGGCCTCGAAGTTCGTGACGTCGATATTCTGCTGCTTGTACTCCGCTAGCTCCTGCTTATAGCGCAGCGAACCCATGGCGGCGTTGCGCAGCAGCGTGATCATGGGAATGAAGAACTGCGGGCGGATCACGTACATCTTCTCATAGCGGTAACTCACGTCGACTATCCCTGCGTTATAGAGCTCGCTTTCGGGCTCGAGCAGTGTGCAGAGCACCGCGTACTCACAGCCTTTCTGGCGACGATCGTGATCGAGTTTCTTAAAGAAGTCCTCGTTTTTGTGCTTGGTCGCGGTCTCGTCGTTCTCGTTTTTCATCTCGAACATAATCGAAATGACCTCGTTACCGCTTGCGTCGCACTCGCGGAAGATAAAGTCGCCCTTGGTGCCCTCGGACGCATCGTTATCCTTCTCGAAGTACGCGTTAGGAAACGCCGTCATGCGCAGACGGTTAAACTCGGTCTCGCAGTGCTGCTCGAGCGACTCACCCACCATCTTGGTGGACAGGCGGACCTTCATGTCCTTAAGGCGCTCGATCTCTTCATCCTTATAGCGAATCAGGTCATCGTTCGCACGCTTGGCCTGCGCAAGCTCGAGCTCGTGTGCCGCCTTGGCCTGTTCCTCGCGAGAATCGCGCACCGCCAGCTCGCTCGTCAGTTTGGCACGCGCCTCATCGCGCTCTCGCTCCGCCGCGGCGACCGCCTCTGACAGGTTCATTTTTGCCATCAGTTCCTGCTCGCGCAGCTGGGCACGCAGGCCCTCGGCCTCTTGCTCGGACTGAGCCTTTGCGGCGGAAAACTTCTCTTGCACCTTCGCGCGATAGTCAGCAAGCGCGCGCTCGGCCTCGCTGCGAGCGGCATCGAGCTCACGCTGCGACTCGGCCGCGGCAGCGGCAAGCGCCATCTCCTGGGCCTTGTCCGCCGCAGCAAGCTTGGCCTGCAGCTCGGCAATCTGGGCATCTCGTGCAGCTACATCGTTTTGAGCAGCATTGCGCACCGCCGACTCGGCAAGCTTGGCTTCGTCATCCTTGCGCCCCAGCTGCGCACGCAAGTTGTCGATTTCGCGCTGGAGCTCGGTGTTCTCCTTTTGAGCGTCGGCACGGGCCTCAACCGCCGCGCGCTGGCTTGCACTCTCGCGCTCTGCGGCAGCGCCCTCGAGCTTGGCACGCAATTCGGCAAGCTCGGCATCACGCTTGGCAACCTCTTGTGCCAGCTCCTGAGCCGCGGCGTTTTTCTGCTCGGCAAGTTGAGCGCTACGCTGAGACTCCACCTCCTGCAGGGCGGCCGTCGAACGAGAGCGCTCAAGCTCCAACGCCTGCTCCCCCTCACGCTGGACGGCCTTTACACGCTCATCAAGATCGCGCGAGAACTCGGCATCGCGCACCTGCTTGACGATATCCGCATAACCGGACGCATCGACCTTAAAAACTTCGCCGCAATGCGGGCACTTGATCTCGTTCATAGCAGCTCCTCGATGGACGCAAATTTCAACCTTCTACACTCTACCGCGCCACGCGGACAAAAAAGGCGCCGCAGCCATAATGGCAACGGCGCCAGATCAACCGCGAAGGTGCCTATCCCCTTTGTGGTGACTTGGGTCCCTACAGGTCGCGGTAGTCGATCAGGCGAAGATCAGGTTGAGACTCAAGCCAAGCGCGAAGCTCGGGGTCGATCAGCGCATCGACTTCCTTGGTGCGATCGGTCGTAAGCGAGCTGTTCTCCAAGATAAAACGATCGAGATAGCCCGGATGACACACAAAGACGACCGTCTCTCCGTCCACCATCTCGCGAACCGTCTGCATAATCGAGTCCTTGGGTTCGTAGCCTGGCTCCATCGAATGCATCACCATGCGCAGGTCGGTGGCACCGCAACGCACCACCGTCGTGGGGTCGAAGCTCGCCTTTTGTTCCTTAAGGCCCAGCTCCTGAGCAACCGCCGAGATCGCTCGGTTAAGGTTTTTGCTCATGACGGCATGGGCCTCAAAGTAATCTGGTTCGCGGCCCACGATCTCGACAAAGCGGTCATGCTGCGCGCGGATCTCGATGCAGGCCTCATCAAAGTCGATCAGTTCTTCGCCGCGCTTAAAATGCTCGCGGAAGGTACGGCTGCTATGGAACTCACCGCTCTCGTTGAGCATACTCGGAATGAGCTCCGGGTCGGCACACGGCTTGCCCAGGCACACGTTGGTATGCTGGCCCACCGCAATGCCAGCGTCCGCCACGAGCGACCAGCCACGCTCGGCCTCGGGCATATTGGGCATCAAGCCCGCCGAGCGCACCAGACCCTCATTGATGCTGCGGGCAATCCCCAGGTTAACGGCATACGAATAACCGATATCGTCGGCACGAATGAGCAATTGCTTCATAGCGACTCCAATCTATGCAAGGACCACCACAAAGGTGCCTGTCCCCTTTGTGGTGGTTTGAGGGCTACAGTCCAAAGAAGCCGAGAATCTGGTCGCGGCTAACGGGCTTGTAGTTGTTGGCATCGAGGCCAACGTCGTAGCGAAAGATAGGGCGCTCGCGATCGCGATTGCGCGCGTTGGTGCGGTCTCCCCTGCTGTGAATGTGCCCGTGCAGCATGATGGCGCCGCGCGCCTTGCCATTCCAGCTGAGCATGGGGTAATGGCTCATTACCAGCCGATGGCCCTTAGCGTAACCGGGGGCGACCTCCAGATAATCGCGCACCTCATCCCAAATGTGCGGCGCGTCCGGATCTCCCCAATCGCCATCATGGTTACCACGGATGAGCGTCACGTTCTGGCATTCGATGCGCTCGCGCAGGCGCACTGCCTCCGCCATGGGCAAACGATACGTAAAGTCTCCCAGGATATAGAGGCGGTCGTCCACAGCCACGCACTCATTGATGGCATCGATGACCTTGCGGTTCATCTCCTCGACCGAATCAAACGGTCGATCCATGTCGTGCAAGATATTCGTATCGCCCAGGTGCAGGTCGGCGGTAAACCACATCATCGTCTATGCCCTCATTTCGCAGCGCGTATAAGACCTGTTTAGTATACAGACGCAGCGATGCGACGGTTACCCAAAGAGCCCGCCGAACAGACCTCGGCGGCGCTTGTCTTGCTTTTTCGAAGCGTCATCCTGAGCCTTCTTGCCCTGTCGCTTTTTACGATCTTGCTCCAGCTCATCGTCATCGAGTAGCATATCCCACTCAAACGGATCGTCTGTCAGATCGAACAGGTCATCGTCATCAAACACGTGCGCCTCCATTACCGATTAGAGAGCATCCACAACATAGTTGAGAAGCCTACGGGCCCGTGCGGACACAAATTCATCCTGTCTGCGTCTTTCAATCGTTTGCCGCAACGCTTGCGCGACGGAACGCTTGCAGATAAGATAGGAACACGGATAGCACCCGTGGCAGCGGGTCTTGCCAACTCCGATACACGTTTTCATCGTGAGAAGTGGCCGTCTTCGCTTACGCGGGGGCGGCCACTTTGTTTATCCCTATGTCATCTGATTCTAATGCACAAACATGCGCACGAACTTGTGCTTCCAGTTTGCGTAAGGGGCATAGCGGAACGGCACGTCCAGCCACGTTGCCTTGTTCACGATGCTCTTCTTGTGGCTAAACGTATCGAAGCTCTCGCGTCCATGGTACTGTCCCATACCGCTCGCACCCATGCCGCCAAAGCCCATATGGCTCGTAGCCAGGTGCATGATCGTGTCGTTGACGCAGCCGCCGCCAAAGGGCACGTAGCGCACAAAGCGCTGCTGAACTGCGCGGTCTTGGCTAAAGATATACAGGGCCAACGGCGTCGGGCAATCCGTAATAAACGTCTCTGCCTCGTCTAGGCTCTCAAACGTCAGCACCGGCAAGATGGGGCCGAAAATCTCCTCCTGCATCACGGCGTCATCGGGGGACACGCCATCCAAAATCGTCGGCTCGATCTTGAGCGAAGTCTCGCGCGCGGTACCTCCAAGCACGACCTTATCGGGATCGATCAGCCCGCGCACGCGCGCAAAATGCTTGGCGTTGACGATATGCCCGTAATCTTCGTTATCGAGCGGATGCTCGCCAAACATACGGCGGGTCTCTTCCTTGATGAGACCCAGCAGCTCGTCGTGCACGCGCGTATCGACCAGCAGGTAGTCGGGCGCCACGCAGGTCTGCCCCACGTTGAGCCATTTACCAAAGGCGATACGGCGTGCCGCGACCTCCAAGTTAGCCGTCGCATCCACGATGCAGGGACTCTTTCCGCCCAGCTCAAGCGTCACGGGTGTGAGGTTTTTACTTGCACGCTCCATGACGAGCTTGCCGACCGGAACGCTACCGGTAAAGAAGATCTTGTCCCAGCGCTCATCGAGCAACGCTTCGTTTTCGGCACGCCCGCCTTCGACGACCGTCACCAAGCGCGGATCAAATGCCTCTTCACAGATTTGCTTGAGCACCGCACTCGATGCCGGAGCATAGGCACTCGGCTTGATAACCACGGTGTTACCCGCGGCGAGCGCGCCGGCGAGCGGCTCGAGCGTCAGCAAAAACGGGTAGTTCCACGGAGCCATGATGAGCGTGACGCCATAGGGCACGGCTCGCGTTTTGCACGCGCTCACGGCGTTGGCAAGGTCACACGGACGCAGGCGCGGACGACTCCATCGAGCCACGTGAGCGATCTGATGACGAATCTCGGAAAGCGACGTGCCGATCTCGCACATATATGCCTCGTCATGCGACTTTCCCAAATCGGTCTTGAGTGCATGGGCAATATCGGCCTCGTGCGCCCGTACCGCATCGCGTAAACTCACGAGCGCGCGACGTCGG
>UROR01000094.1 GCA_900549535.1 uncultured Collinsella sp.
GGCGCGCCGTCGACGCGCTCGGCAACCACACTGTCGGTTACGGCCGGCTTGCCGCGGGTAACGGTGCCCGTCTTGTCGAGCACCACGGTGCCCACGTTGCGCAGATTCTCCAGCGCCTCGGCGCTCTTAAACAGAATGCCCATCTCGGCGCCCTTGCCGGTGCCCACCATGATGGCGACGGGCGTGGCCAGGCCCAGCGCGCACGGACAGCTGATCACCAGCACGGCCACGGCGGAGGTGAGCGCCTCGTTCACGCTGCCGGTCAGCGCCATCCACACCGCAAAGGTCACGGCCGAGATCACGAACACCACGGGCACAAACACACCGGCGACCTTGTCGGCCAGTCGAGCAATGGGCGCCTTGGTGGCA
Source organism: uncultured Collinsella sp. (assembly GCA_900549535.1). Lineage (GTDB taxonomy): Bacteria > Actinomycetota > Coriobacteriia > Coriobacteriales > Coriobacteriaceae > Collinsella. Next base: position 370 of record UROR01000094.1, read on the forward strand.
TTGGCGTCCTCGACGAGCTGGATGATTTTGGCGAGCGACGTGTCGGCACCCACGCGCGTAGCACGGAAGGTAAACGATCCGGTGCGGTTGACCGTGGCGGCGTTGACGGTGTCGCCGGCGGTCTTTTCCACGGGGATGGACTCGCCGGTGAGCGCGCTCTCGTCCACGGCCGACGCGCCCTCGAGTACCACGCCGTCGACAGGGATGGACTCGCCGGGGCGCACGCGCAGCACCTGGCCGGGCAGAATGGCGTCGACGTCCACAGCGGTCTCGGTGCCGTCGTCGGCCACGATGGTCGCGGTCTTGGGTGTCAGGTCGATGAGCGCCTCGATGGCGCCGCCGGTCTTGGACTTGCTGCGCGTCTCGAGGTATTTGCCCACGGTGACGAGCGACAGAATGGTGCCGGCGCTCTCAAAGTACAGGTTGTCCATGCTCGTCATCATGGCCTCGTGCACCTGACCTGTAGCCAGCTGGTCGGCCATGATGAACATGGCGTACAGCGACCAGGCGATTGACGCGGTGGCGCCGACGGCGATGAGAGCGTCCATGGTGGGCGCGCCGTGCACGAGTGATTTGAAGCCGTTGATAAAGTACGCGTCGTTGACGTAGACGATGGGGATGAGCAGGACGAGCTCGGTGAGGGCGAGCGTCATGCTGTGGGTGTGGTCGGTGAAGACGCTGGGCAGCGGCCAGCCGAGCATGTGCCCCATGCCTATGTAGAACAGCGGAATGAGAAAGACAATCGAGACGATGAGTCGGGTGCGCATGGCGGAGGCGGTGGCCTCCAGCTTTTTGGTAGGCGACTCCATATGGGTGGCACCGGACCTGGCTTGCGCGCTGCCGCTTGAGCTGGCGGCGCCAGCGCCCGCATCGACAGGCGAGGCCGAGTAACCCGCGCGATCGACAGCGGTGCAGATGTCGTCGGGGGAGACCTGCGCGGGGTCATAGTCCACCAACATGGAGCCGGCGAGCAGGTTGACGGCGACGCTTTGGACGCCGTCGAGCTTGCTCACGGCGCGGTCCACGTGTGCCTGGCAAGCGGCGCACGTCATGCCGCCCACGTCAAACTTATCTTGAGCCATGGCTTCTCCTTTCTGTGGCGTAGTGTTGGAAATGTTAACCTGCCGATACTATACACCCATACCCCCTGGGGGTGTCCAGTACAAAAGGAAATGTATGACATTCCGATACAGATGAGGGTGGCTGCTCAATCGTTGGCCGTCCCTGCCAAACGTCTCAATCTGTAACATCTAGCAGGGAAAACGGCCCTTTTCTGTTACAGATCGAGATGTTGTTTTGCGTGGCTGAGCTCTGTCTTGATCTGTAACGGTTCGGCCGGTTTTTGCTGAGCAGCTGTTGCAGATTGAGACAATCGGCCCAGACCCGCCCCGTCCGCCCCGTCATCTGTGGTTTACGTGGGGGCATGCGAAGCGCGGGTATACTAACCGGCGGCGAATCTGCTCCATCGCTTAGAGCTGCTGCGTCTGGACGGCGCGTGATAGGGCTGCCAAAGCGATCGCCAGCGTGCTGAGCAACGTCCTCTCTGTGCGCACCTGTTTTTGTATGTATTAGCGCACTACCAAGCACGCTCGCGCGGCCGCATGCCGTGCCCATAACGCGTGCAGATAAGGAACAACAACATATGCGTAATTCTGTATCCGACGTCACGGACGCCGAGATTCTGGACGAGACCCGCGAGGCCATGACCCAGGCTGCCTTCGATGCTGCCGACGAGGCTAGCGCCGCCGAGACCGTCGAGTCCGCGACCGAGAACCTGCCCGCCTTTGACGAGCTGGGACTTTCGGACGAGATGCTTCGTGCCATCGAGAACCTGGGCTACACGGCGCCCACGCCCGTGCAGGCTGGCTCGATCCCCGTGGTGCTCGAGGGCCGCGACCTGCTTGCCGCCGCTCAGACCGGCACCGGCAAGACGGCCGCCTTCTTGCTGCCGACCATGAACAATCTGGAGCACATTGCTCCGCCCAAGCCCGTGCGCGAGCGTGGCGGCCGCAACCGCCGTCGCGGTGCCAAGAAGCCCGAGGGCAACGGCCGTGGCCCCGTGATGCTCGTCATCACCCCCACGCGCGAGCTTGCCCAGCAGATCGACGAGGTCGCGAGCAAAATCGCCGACGTCACCGGCCATGTTGCCGTGACCGTCGTGGGCGGCGTGAGCTACAAGCCGCAGACCGCGGCGCTCAAGTACGGCTGCGACATTCTGGTCGCCACGCCGGGTCGTCTGGTCGATCTGATCGAGCAGGGCGCTTGCCACCTGGACGAGGTCAAGGTGCTGGTGCTCGACGAGGCCGACCGCATGCTCGACATGGGCTTTTTGCCCGCCGTTCGCCGTATTGTGCGCGAGACGCCGGCCGAGCGCCAGACGCTGCTGTTCTCGGCCACGCTCGACGAGGAGGCCGTGGGCGAGATCACCGACCTGGTGAGCGACCCGGCCCGCGTGGAGATCGCGCCCGCCACGTCGACCGCCGACACCGTCGACCAGTTTGTGTTCCCGGTGTCCATCGAGGCCAAGAACAACCTGCTGCCCGAGTTCCTCAAAAAGGAGGGCCCGGAGCGCACTATCGTCTTTATGCGCACCAAGCACCGCGCCGACAGCTGCTGCCGTCGTCTGGAGCGCAAGGGCATCAAGGCCGCCGCAATCCACGGCAACCGCAGCCAGGCCCAGCGCGAGCGCGCGCTTTCGGCTTTCCGCGACGGCACCGTCGACGTGCTGGTGGCAACCGACGTCCTCGCCCGCGGCATCGACATTAGCGATGTGCGCTATGTCGTGAACTTTGACGTGCCGGCCGAGCCGACCGACTACATCCACCGCATTGGCCGCACGGGTCGTGCCGGCGAGCTGGGCTGGGCCATCACGTTCGTGACCGAGCAGGATGTCGATGAGTTCTACGAGATCGAGAAGCTCATGGACAAGACGGCCGACATCTACGAGGCCGGCGACCTGCATGTGGGTCCCAACCCGCCCGCGGTTGATCCCGAGCGCGATCCTGCGGCCTTTAAGGTGAAGAAGAAGACCAAGCGCGGCAAGTCCAAGAGCAAGAAGAAGCTCGAGCAGGCACGTCGCGACGGCAAGCGCAACGGCGACGATTACGGCGATGTGGCCGGTCGTTCCAACCGCGGTCGCGACGAGCGCCGCAGCGACGGCGAGCGCCCGAGTCGTCCCAAGCGTGGCGGCAAGACCCGCGTGCGCGAGGGCGTTCAGGCTCGCGTGGACGAGGCCGTTGAGAGCGTGGCTCGCGAGGTGGCTGCCGAGGAGCGCGGCGGTGCTGTTGAGCAGGGCCTGCGCGGCAACCGTGCCGAGCGTCGCGCCAAGCAGTTCCAGGGCGAGGCACACCGCCGCCGTCGTGAGGTCGAGCACCGTGGCGGGCGTCGTCGTGTTGCGCGCGAGGACGAAGGCCGTGGTGCGCGCGGCGGCAAGCGCGGCTCGGGTGACCGTCGTCGCTCCGGTCGCGATGGCGAGCGCGGCGGGCGCGATGGGCGCCGTGGCGGCGAAGGCCGTGGTTCGCGTGACGAGCGTGGTGCCCGCGGCGGCAAGCGCTTTGACGAGCGCGGAGGCCGCGAGGGCGGCCGCGGTGGTGAGCGTCGCGAGGGCGCTCGTGGCAACGGTGGCCGCAGCGGCGCCGGTCGTTCGAATGAGTCGCGCGATCGTCGCGACCCGCGTGCCAGCCGCGATCGCCGCGATGACTGGCGCAACTACGACGATACCCGCGAGGAGCGCCGTGGCGGCTACCGCGGCGGGCGTGGCGGCAACCAGGCCGGCTCCCGCGGCGGTCGTGCCGGCGGTCGCGATAACCGTGGCAGCTATGGCAACAATCGTGGCGGCAAGCGCGGCGGCAGCTCCCGTCGCCCCGGTGACGGCGGCGGCAAGCGCAAGTAACATACGCGTCGCACGCTAGAGCGAGGCGAACTAAGGGCCCCGAGCAACTACGCTCGGGGCCCTTTTGTTTGCCGCATCCGACCGTTGGTCCGGTGTGATTTGCTCAGGAATGCACCTGGAGGATGCTGAAGGCCCGTTTTCAGCCATGCGGCAATGGGTCCCATGGGGTGCGCCGTGCATTTTTTGGAGTATTCTGCAGATCGAGTTGCCTGCATACGATTCGACGTCGCCAGCGGTGGCCTTCGGATATCCCTAGCGAGCGTTTTGAGTCAGACTTTTCCGTTTTCCGGTGCAAAGGTGCGTCATTCTCGTTATAGCGGAACCCAAAATGATGCAGCGCCCTACAGTTTTGCCCGCTCGCGGCGGTGTTGGCACGAGCGCGTTGCAGAATACTCCGTTTTTTGCACGGTCCGGGATGGGGTACCTCAGGAGAACACAGCGGTATCATGTAAATATATGCAATCTGTAATGGAAATTATGCAAATCGATGAGGCAGACAGCATAGTTTGGTGCAAAGGGGTCAGGTTAATCTGCACCAGGTTGGTGGAAACAAACCTGACCCCTTTGCGCTAAACCGGGGTGTCCCCGCGCGCCGTATACTCTGTCTAAGCATGCGGGCGGCTTGGTGTGTTACCAAGCGTAGGGGAGGATGTTCGATGAGCATGTTCGAAATTGTGTTTAGTCCGACGGACGGAACGGAGAAAGTGTCTGGTCTTGTGACCGGGACGCTGGATGGGAATATCGTTACCGTCGATCTGACCGATAGCGGGTTGGATTTCCACGGGGTCTCGATGGCGAAGGGCGACGTTGCGGTTATCTCCGTCCCATCATATGCTGGCAGGGTTCCAGCTGTGGCGGTTGAGCGACTGGGAATGGTGCGCGGCAACGGGGCTCGGGCTGTTTTGGTTTGTGTTTACGGGGGCCGCGCGTTTGAGGATGCGCTTATTGAGCTGGAAGACGTTGCGAAGCGTGCCGGATTTAGGGTGGTTGCAGCGGTTTCTGCCATTGCTGAGCATTCCGTTGCTCGTCAGTTTGCTGCTGGGCGACCGGATGCGCAGGATGTGGCGCAACTTTCAGAGTTTGCGCAGCGGATCCGGCAAAAGCTACTGGACGGGGCTGCGTCCGAGCCCTCTATTCCCGGCAATCGTCCTTATAAGCAAGCTGGAGGCCACAGTATGGTGCCCCATGCAACGGAGGATTGCGTCTCCTGCGGTGCTTGCGCTGCGTTGTGCCCTGTTCGAGCTATCGACAAGGACGATCCAAGGCAGGTGGATGGCGAGGCGTGCATCTCCTGCATGCGTTGCGTCTCCGTATGCCCGCAGAATGCCCGCGAGCCTAATCCCGCTGCGCTTTCCGCCGTTACCAAGATGTTGAGCAAGGTTTGCGTTGTGCGGAAGGAATGCGAGCTCTTCATCTAGCGCAAGTGAGATTGGTGCAATGGGGTCAGGTTAATCTGCACCAAGTTGGTGCAAACAAACCTGACCCCATTGCACCAGAGCAAGGAGTGTCCCCGGGTGCCGGCAGAAAAGGAACGTCCCTAAGTGCCGCCTAAATACCGTTTATCGAAGAAAAAATACCGTTCATCGGTCATAATGGTTGTTCCGGCTTTGGGCTTGTCTACAATAGCTCCCGTCAAAAGAAATGCGGAAGGTTACCGAGTCCCTCGGACGTGGGCCTAACCAAAGTCTTTGAACGGGTGTGTCTCTATGGACGCATTCGCTTGATTTTGGTTGGGCTATATTTATGAAGGGACATGCCACCATGGGTTTCTTTTCTCGCCTGATGGGCGGTTCGGATGAGCAGAAGACCGCAGCTTCCGAGTTCGAAATCCTTGCTCCTGTTTCCGGCGAGCTTGTTCATCTAGAAAAAACCAATGATCCCGCTTTTAGCAGCCGTGCCGTGGGCGATGGCGTTGCCGTGGTTCCCCAAGAGGGAACGGTGTGCGCTCCTGTTTCCGGCACCGTCGCGGCGCTGTTTCCGACTGAGCACGCGCTGGGCATCATGTCCGACGACAGCTCTGCTCAGGTGATGCTGCATATCGGAATCGACACTGTTAAACTTGAGGGCAAGGGCTTCCATGCGCTTGTTGCCCAGGGTGACCATGTCGACGCGGGCCAGCCCCTCGTCGAGGTCGATTTCGACGCGGTCCGCGCCGCCGGCTTCGATCCCACGGTCTTCGTTATCGTGTGCGAGCGTTCGGAGAACTCGACTCTTCGTGAGCATGCTTCCGGCCCTGTTGCTGTTAAAGAGCCTGTCGTCTGGCTTTCCGAGTAAATTCTTGTGGTGGGTACCGTGGTTATCAAGCGAGTTTTTAACAACAACGTCGCAATGGTCACTTCGGACGATGGCTCCGAGCTCATCGTCATCGGTCGAGGCCTCTGCTTTGGCCGTCATGCCGGCGATGCCATCGACGAGGCGTCGATCGAAAAGACCTACGCGTTGCAGGAGGGAACTTCTCAGGATTCGCGTACGATTGACCGCTTGGCACATCTTTTGGAGTCCATCCCCACCGTCAACCTCGTGATTGCCGAGGACATTGTTCAGATGCTCCGTCGAGAGCTCAATGTTGATATCAACGACAAGATTCTCATTGCTCTCGCAGACCATATCAGCCTTGCTTTGGAGCGCGAGCGCAAGGGCGTCTCCTGTGAGAATCCGTTGCTGCTCGAGATCCAGCAGTTCTATCGCAAGGAGTATGCACTTGCGGGCCGTGCGCTGCAGATTATCAAGGAGTATATGGGCATTCAGATGAGCGAAGAAGAGCAGGGTTTTATTACGCTGCATATCGTCAACGCCACCATGCCGTAACGCTCCGATCGTTTGATTGTTTCGGTCCAGCTTGTTCGCGACGTGCTCGCGATTGTTTCCAAGCGCTATGCTACGACCCTCGATGACACCTCGCTGCCTTACGAACGTTTCGTTCGTCACCTGCAGTTTTTCGCACAGCGAGCGCTCGATCCTACGGCAGGGCAAATCAACGGAGACGCGCTGTTCCGAATCGATGAAACGGCGTATCCCTGCGCATTCTCGTGCGCGGACGCCATAGCCGCCCACTTGTCGTCTACCTATAACGTTGTCGTTACCGATGCTGAGAAGAGTTATCTCGCATATCACATTGTTAACCTGCTTGGAGAACCTGGTCTCTAGGCATAACGTGCCCACACATCGATTGATATAAGGCAAGGCTCACGGTCTTGTCCAGGGCACATCTGTCTTAATTTGCGGAAAAGGAAGGGGAGTACCGCTATGACCGCAAAACAGAAGTTCAATTTCAAAGCGCCGTTGGAGGTGTTCGCGAAGTCGATCGTTCAGCCGATGATGTATCTCTCGGTTGCCGGCATCCTGCTCATCGTGGGCATCATTCTGACCAACAAGACCATCTGCGCTTTGGTCCCCGTACTGGGCTCCGGTCCGTTCCAGCTTGTGGGCGCCGTTGTCTATCAGTCGCTGATGTTTATCATCAACAACCTCTCGATTCTGTTCTGCGTGGGCATCGCCGGCGCCATGGCAAAGAAGAACAAGGGCCATGCTTCGCTGATTGCCCTGATGTCGTTCTTCCTGTTCCTGCAGGCTAACAACATCGTGCTCAACGCCACCGGCTCTCTTGCCGATGCGAGCGGCATGCTCGGTCTTACCGGAACCGGCCAGGCCACCGTTATGGGCATTCAGGTGCTCGATACCGGCGTGTTTGGCGGCATCATTCTTGGTTGCATCACCGGTGCCGTGTTCAACAAGTACTC
>UROR01000095.1 GCA_900549535.1 uncultured Collinsella sp.
CAACCTGATGGGTGTCGCCGCCGGTATCGCAACCACCGGTCGCGTTGCCTTCGCGAGCACCTTTGCCATGTTTGCAGCCGGCCGCGCCTTTGAGCAGGTCCGCAACTCCATCGGCTACCCGCACCTCAACGTTAAGATCGGCGCCACGCACGCCGGCATCTCGGTGGGCGAGGACGGCGCTACTCACCAGTGCTGCGAGGATATCGCCCTGATGCGTGTCATCCCCGGCATGACCGTGATCGTTCCCGCCGACGATGTGGAGGCTCGTGCCGTGACGCGTGCCGCTTACGAGTGCGATGGCCCCGTCTACATGCGCTTTGCCCGATTTTTTTTTAATGTTATGTAGTACACCGAGATCTACATGTTCGAGGTGGGTAAGGGCATCGTCATGCGCGAGGGTGCCGACGTGACCATCATCGCCTGCGGCTTGATGGTCGGCGAGGCCCTCGAGGCCGCCGAGCAGCTCGCTGCCGAGGGCATCGATGCCGAGGTCATCAACATGCACACCATCAAGCCCATCGATGCCGACCTGATCGTCAAGAGCGCCACCAAGACCGGCCACGTCGTGACCGTCGAGGAGCATTCCGTGATCGGCGGCTTGGGTAGCGCTGTCGCCGACGTCCTGTGCGAGCAGTGCCCGACGCCGCTTAAGAAGATCGGCGTCAACGACACCTTTGGCGAGTCCGGTCCGGGTGCCGAGCTCCTGCACAAGTACGGCCTGGACGCCGCCAACATCGTGGCCACCACCAAGGAGTTCTTGGCATAAGGCAAGACGAGGCAAAGTATCGCGTCGACAACCGCAAACAAGCTAGAACAGGGGCGTCCTCAAAGAGGGCGCCCCTGTTTATGCTGAATTTAAATTAGAGTCCTGCCAAGCAAAGTTCCCATGGGGAAACGGGCCCACGCTCACCCCCAAATACATCCCGCGCGCCCGGCGCGGCTTCCCCCCCCCCCCCCCCCCCTCCCCCACCCCGGGGGCCCCGGCTCCTTTTTTTTGGGGCTCTAACCCCCCCCCCCGGCCGGTGAGACCCAAACCCCGCCATGCTTCTTATGTGCAGTAAAGCTAATGCTGCTAAAATACAAAGCGCTCATGTAGTTTAAACGCACGACGATAAGGAGCACCAGTGGGTAACCACTTCCGTACCTCCGGTGCGGGCGATGATGCCCCCAAGACGCAGACAGGCGTCCAGGGCAGTCGTTTCGCCACTCCGGATTCAGAGGGCCAGCCTGTTGCTCAGGCCCCCACTCAGCCGGCAGATCAGGCACAGCCGGCATCCGATCCCTTTGCCTACAATCCCACCAGCGATGTCGCGCTTTCCGGCACGGCGGGTTTTGAGCCCGTTCAGGCCGTGACCGCTCGCGTGGAGCAGCCTCAGGCTGGCGCCGCCACGCCGCAGCCTACCATGGCCGGCATTCCCGACCCCATGGCCCCTGCGACGCCGGTTCCTCAGCCTGCGCAGTCCGGTCTCTTTGCCGCTATTCCCGATCCCACGCAGCCTGCTGCCCCGGTGGTCGAGAGCGATCAGGCAGCCGAGGTCGCAAGCCTCGATAACGCGCTCAACAACCCCGATTTTACGTCGGTGTTTGCGCCCATCGATCCGCAGGCCAGCCGCAAGAAGATGGCCAAGCAGGCCGGTGTCGAGCCCGTCATCCTTATGGAGCATGTCACCAAGATCTATCCGGCACAGCCCAACAAGCCTGCACTCGACGACATCAACATCGAGATCTATCCGGGCGAGTTCGTCTTCCTGGTCGGTCACTCCGGCTCGGGTAAGACCACGCTGCTGTCGACGCTCAACCGTGACGTCAAGCCGACGAGCGGCCGCATCCTGGTTGCCGGTCAGGACCTCATGAAGATCAAGAACCGCAAGGTTCCGTTCCTGCGCCGCCAGATTGGCGCCGTGTTCCAGGACTTTAAGCTTCTGCCGCAAAAGACCGCCTACGAAAACGTGGCGTTTGCCCTGCAGTGCATCGGCAAGCCCAAGGGCGTCATTCGCAGCCAGGTGCCTGAGGTGCTGCGTCTGGTCGGCCTGGCCGATCAGATGGACTCGCTGCCCGACCAGCTTTCGGGTGGCGAGCAGCAGCGCGTTGCCGTCGCCCGCGCTATGGTCAACCGCCCGCCGCTGTTGATCTGCGACGAGCCGACGGGCAATCTCGACCCGGCGATTTCGCTGGGCATCATGAAGCTGCTCGAGCGCATTAACCGCACCGGTACCACCGTGATCGTCGCTACGCACGACCGCGAGATGGTCGATAGCATGCACCGTCGCGTGATCGCCCTCGAGGGCGGCCACGTTATCCGCGACCAGGAGAGGGGAGGTTACGGCAACTATGGCACCAACTAACGTGGGCTACTCCTTCAAAGAGGCAATCAGCCACTTCTTCCGTAACTGGACCACCTCGCTCGGCGCCGTCATCACGATTTTCCTTTCGCTGTTTATCATCGGCCTGTTCATTATGGGCTCCGCGATGCTGAACTCCGTGATCGGCACCGTCGAGGATCAGGTTGTCATCAACGCGTTCATCAGCGATGACGCCGATCAGGCCGATGTTCAGGCTTTTGAGGCCGAGCTCAAGACGTGGAGCAACGTCAAGTCCGTGACCTACAAGGACAAGGACGACGCGCTGGCCGAGTATACGAGCAAGATGTCGGGCAACGCCGACGCCACCATGAGCGCGCTCGATGGCCAGAACCCGCTGCCGGCTTCGTTTGCGATCGAGATGGACGATCCGTCCAAGGTCGAGAGCACGGCAGAGAAGCTCAAGAAGGACGCCGATTTCCAGAAGATCGCAGATGATGGCGACGTCAACGCGAGCGTGCTGTACGGCCAAGAGGAAGTGAGCCGCCTGTTCCAGGTGACCAACTACATCCGCATTGCTGCCGTGGTACTCGTCGGCCTGCTGACCTTTATCGCGTTCATCTTTATCAACAACACGATTCGCCTGTCCATCACGGCGCGTCGTCGCGAGATCGCGATTATGCGTCTGGTCGGCGCCAGCAACGGCTTCATTCGCGGCCCGTTTATCACCGAGGGTGTGCTGCAGGCCATTTTGGGCTCGCTGCTTTCCATCGGCGTGCTGGAGCTGCTGCGCAACCTGATGATTCCGCGTCTGCAGGAGAGCATCGGCTGGATGTCGTTTGCCCTGCCGATGCAGTACTACCTGGTGACCTATGCTGCGCTGGTCCTGGTCGGCGTGATTATCGGTCTCTTTGGTTCTGCCATCGCCATGCGCCGCTATCTGCGCGTGTAGGCATGTCTGGAATTCATTACTACCAACGGGTCGTCTCTTATGGGGCGGCCCGTTTTTTGATTCCTATGCGACGGCAGGATCGCGGATCATTTGGGTAGACTCTTTGGAGTTCGCAACCGATAGTAAGGAGGCGCCATGGGGCGCAACAACAAGCATAAGCACGGTGCCCGCAGCAAGCGTGGACCGGTGCGCAGCGAGCGCCGCCCGAGTCTGACCGGACGCGTGCAGCTCCATGAGCACAGCGCCTATGTCATAACCGAGAACGGCGACTATAAAGTCATGGGCCGCGGTAAGCGCGAGATCATGGATGGCGATACCGTCGCCGTGAGCATTAAGAACAGCCCGCATGGTGAGCGTCGTGCCGTGATTGAGGGGGTCGTCGAGCGCGCTGCCATCAGTGTGGTGGGCACGTACCAGATGGCCGGTCCGCTCGGCGTGATCGAGCCGCTCGATTCGCGTCTCAAGGCCGATTTCTTCATTTTGCCCGAGGACACTTCGGCCGAGCGCCTGGGCGTTCATCCCGGTGACGCTGTGGTCGCACGCATTCTGACCTATCCGACGCGCCTTGAATCAGGTACCGTGACCATCGAGCGCCGCATTGGCGGCGATGACGCGCCCGATCTGGGTGTTCAATACGTAATGGCGCGCTATGGCTATACCGACAGCTATCCCGAGGCGGCGCTGGCCGAGGCCGAGGGCCTTTCGCTCGATGTGACCGCGGCGCTCAAAGATCCGCTCCGACGCGATCTGCGCGACCGCTTTATCATTACGATTGACCCGGTCGACGCGCGCGACTTTGATGATGCTATCTCGCTGGAGCGCACGCCCGAGGGCGGCTACAGGCTGGGCGTCCATATTGCCGATGTCTCGCACTATGTTGCCTGGGACGGGCATATCGATCTTGAGGCGCGCCATCGCACGACATCGGTGTATCTGGCCGATCGAGTGCTGCCCATGCTGCCCGAGCACTTATCGAACGACCTGTGCTCGCTTCGTCCCGACGAGGACCGCTTGGCGTTTACCGTCGATATTGAACTCGATGCGCAGGGCCGCGTTCGCCGCTACGATCCTTATCCCAGTGTGATTCGCTCGCGCGTGCGAATGGACTACGACGGCGCCGAGGCACTGTTGGTGCGTGCCGGCGCGGTGGAGTATGGGGTGCTGGAGGGTGCCGCCGAGGATGTTGCGGCTGTAGAGACTTCGCGTGAGGAAGCGCTCGAGCGTGGGCTTGCATGCGAGGAAACTGCTCGCGGCTATAACGTCGATCTGGGTGATTTTCTTGTCGCCGCCAACTAACTCGCCGAGCTTCGCCGCCACATTCGTCGCGTGCGCGGTTCGGTTGACTTCGATACGGCCGAGATTCGCGCTATGTTGGACGAGGACGGCGTGCCCGTGCAGATTGTGGCGCGCGAGCGCTCGTGTGCCACGTCGCTGATCGAGGAAGCCATGCTGCTCGCCAACGAGTGCGTGGCCGAGTGGCTGGCCGACCGCGATATCGAGGCCTGCTATCGCGTGCATGAGGATCCGAGCCCCGATAGCCTGCACGGTGCCGCCGTTGCGCTGGCGCAGCTGGACATCATCGACGATCGCCGTGCTGCCGGTATTGCCCTGGGGAGTCCCGATGAGCTGCAGGCTGCAGTTGATGCTGCCGCCGGTACGGCCAACGCACCGCTCGTCAACACGCTGCTTCTGCGCAGCATGCAGCGCGCGCTGTACAAGCCGCGCAACGAGGGCCACTTTGCGCTCGCCGCGCCGTGCTACTGTCACTTTACGAGTCCCATCCGTCGCTACCCCGATCTGGTGGTGCACCGCGTGCTCAAACTGCAGTTGGCCTATGAGCGGCTCGGCGGCAAGGACGCCTTGGTCCGTACGCCGCGGCTGATCGGCAAGGGGCGCGAGTCGCTGCCGCGCATTCTGCCGCAGATCTGCCGCGCATGCAGCGATGCCGAGCGCGCGGCAGATGCCGCCAGCCATGCGACGCAAAAGATCAAGATTGCCCAGTACTATGAGGACCGTCTGGGCGAGCGCTATGCCGGAACCGTCTCGTGGGTTAGCAGCATGGGCCTCTTTGTGCGCTTGGACCTAACACAGGTCGAGGGCCTGGTTTCGATCAAGAGCCTGGGCAACGAGTGGTTCGAATTCGACGAGGACGCGCTAACGCTCACGGGCGCCGACACGGGGACCCGTTACGAGCTGGGCCAGCGCGTGATTATCGAGGTCTCGCGCGTCAATACCACGCGTGGGCACTTGGACTTTAAGCTTATCCATTAGCCAAATCCCGACTCATGGTGGGGGAGCGGAGGGCGGCCTTTCGGGACCGCCCTTCGCATTTGGATCGTGACTACCTTGCCGTCTGCTCGGCCGCCCGCTTACCTGCTATTTGAGAGGTAAAACCTACCAAAATAAACCTGTCCCTTTTTGGCAGGTTTACGAGAGAGCGGGTAGGACATGGCGACTGTGTATGGCTATGCGCGGGTGAGCTCGCGCGATCAAAACCTCAATCGGCAGCTGGACGCGTTGGGCGCCTTTGGCGTGGAGCCGGCGAACATCTTTGCCGACCATGCGAGCGGTAAAGACTTCGATCGTCCGCGCTACCGCGAGCTGTTGTGTGCGTTGGGGGACGGGGACGTGCTGGTGGTGCTTTCTATCGACCGACTTGGTCGTAATTACTCCGAGATTCTTGAGGAATGGCGGCGCATTACCAAGGAGCTCGGGGTTGCCATTGTGGTGTTGGACATGCCATTGCTTGACACGCGCGTCAGGGCCAGCGGCGCGCCGGATGTGACCAACACCCTGATTGCCGATATTGTGCTGCAACTGCTGAGCTACGTGGCGCAGGTGGAGCGCGAGAATATCCATCGGCGCCAGGCGGAGGGAATTGCAGCGGCGCGGGCGCGAGGGGTCCGTTTCGGTCGACCTCGCAAGCCGTGCCCTCCTCAGTTTGAGCTGGTGCGCGATAGCTATGAGGCAGGCGATATTACCCGCAGCCAGGCGGCAAAGTGCCTGGGCGTGTGCGTGGGGACGTTCGATCGCTGGATGCGCGAGGCGGGGTAGGGGTTTGCGTTGCTTTGTCGCTTCCTGTTGCGATTCAAATTTTGATACGGTGACGATGTCATTTGGGGCTACACTCGCTGATATTCAAAAAAAGGAGGTTGGCCCTTGGCGCGCGTAAAACAAATAATCGGATGGACCGCGATCGTTCTGTTCGCTGTAACGCTGGCGGGCATCTGGGTGCTGACGGAGCAAAATGCGGTGGAGACGTCGTTGCTGAGCGAGTCCACCGCGCGTGTGGTGGAGGGTCAGGCCACGGGCGTTCAGGCCGCCGATGCCACGGGTGAAGTCCAGACGGAGAACGGAATGACCGGGGGCACCGATTCGGCTGCCTTGAATGTCCGGTCTGGCCGACTTGCTTCCATTCGCATGTGGGTGGGCGCGAACGTCCGTCGCGTTGCCCATACCGTAGAGTTTTTCTTCGTCGGATTGTTCGCCTCGGTGATCGTGGCTTGCTTTTCCAGGCGTCCGTGGAGCGTGTGCTCCCGTTGCGTGCCCGTATTGCTCTTTTGCGCCGCCTGCTCCGTTGGCGACCAGGTGCATAAGATCTTTGTTCCCGGCAGACATTTCGACATGATCGACTTGGGCTTCGATGCCGCGGGCTATGTCAGCGCGATGCTGCTGGTATTGCTGGTCGCCGCATGGGTGCACCACGCGACGCGCCCCATCGGCGCCCACGCGAGGCGCTAGCCTTAAGACGAGACATCGCGACTGCCTACGCTTCGACATTGACTACAATAACGGCTGCAATCGCGAGTGGTCGTCGATGTGCAGTTTTCCAGACACCTGTTTTCTCTAAGAAAGGAAATCCCATGGCGGTATTGTTTGTTGAATATCCCAAGTGCTCGACCTGTAAGAAGGCCAAGGCATGGCTGGACGAACATGGGGTAGAGTATATCGACCGCGATATCGTTTTGGACAATCCCGCGGCTGATGAGCTTGCGACCTGGATTGCTCGTTCGGGGCTGCCGGTGCGGCGCTTCTTTAATTCGTCGGGCATGAAATATCGAGAGCTGGGCCTGAAGGCGCGTCTGGATGCGGGCATGACGGATCAGGAGTGCTACGAGCTGCTGGCGACCGACGGCATGCTGGTCAAGCGTCCGCTGCTGGTGGGCGACGACTTTGCGATTCCTGGGTTTAAGGAAGCGGCCTGGACCGAGGTGCTGCTGTAGGGGCGGCTGAAAGTGCGACCCGTTTTGAGCGCTCGGGGTGGGACGTGTTTTCCATCGGAGGGCTCGCTCGGCTCAATCCTTGAGCTGTGCCCATTCGTGCGGACCGTAGACCTTTACGTGCTTGTTGGGCTTGCCGCTCCAGTACTCCTCGTCCATAAAGGGCAGATATGCCTGAACACCGGGGCAGATAAAGGGAATCCGCTGCTGTTGCAGTCGCTCGCGCTGTCGTTGCTCCAGGTGCGCCTCGGATATGACAGTCGGCATACCGGACAGCTCGACGAGGCTTGACTGGATTCGCTTAAGGTCGGGGAGTCCCGCGTGCCATGACATCCGCATGATCAAAAAGGATGCACGGCGGTATTTTGCCTGCATCACCGTGATGGCGGGGCGCAGAGTGGGATGGATTTTGTCCCGTTCGGGCCAAAGGTCAGCAGTGATCTCGAGGCCCAGGGTCTCCCATAGGTAATCAAGATCTTC
>UROR01000096.1 GCA_900549535.1 uncultured Collinsella sp.
ATCGGCGTTCCGCCTGTGCTGTGTCTTGCCGGTATGCTTGCCGAGCAGGGCGTGGATGTTGACGTGTGCCTGGGCTTTGGCACCGCTTCCAAGGCCGTGGGTGTCGATGAGTTCCGCGCGCTGGGCGCCA
Organism: uncultured Collinsella sp.; assembly: GCA_900549535.1. Lineage (GTDB taxonomy): Bacteria > Actinomycetota > Coriobacteriia > Coriobacteriales > Coriobacteriaceae > Collinsella. The sequence continues at coordinate 131 of UROR01000096.1, forward strand.
CGGTCAACGTTTGCACCGACGACGGCTCGCTCGGCTCGCACGGTTTTTGCACCGATCCTGCCGCCGAGCTGCTCGGCGAGGGCGGCTACGACTATGTGGCCAGCTGCGGCCCCGCTGTCATGATGAAGAAAGTCGCCGCCGCTGCCGCCGAGGCCGGTGCGTACTGCGAGGTGTCGCTTGAGCGCATGATGAGCTGTGGCTTTGGCGCCTGCAACACCTGCAATGTCGAGACGGTCGACGGTATGAAGGGCGCTTGCATGTGCGGCCCCGTGTTCGATGCTTCCAAGGTGGTGGTCTTCTAGTGGGTACCGTGAACATGGCCGTCGATTTCGGCGGCGTCAAGATGCAGAACCCCATCAACACCGCAGCCGGTACCTTTGGCTACGGTTGGCAGTTCCAGAACTTCTTCGATGTCTCCCAGCTGGGTGCCATCACCACCAAGGGTTGCGCTGCCGAGCCCTGGCCCGGCAATCCCGCACCCCGCATGGCCGAGATTCCCGGCGGCATGATCAATTCCGTGGGCCTGCAGAACCCCGGTGTGGCCGCTTTCGCCCGCGAGTCCGGTCCGTGGCTCGAGCAGCTCTCCAAGGACGGCTGCCAGGTCATCTGCCAGGTTGCCGGTCATTCCGTGGACGAGTTTGTCCGTGCGCTCGAGATGTATGTCGAGCTGTGCCCCTGGGCTGCCGGCTATGAGATCAACGTGAGCTGCCCCAACATTGCCGCCGGCGGCGCCGCCATGGGCTCCACGCCCGAGGGCGCCTCTGGCGTCATGGCCGCCTGCCGCAAGGTGACCGACAAGCCGCTGTTCGTAAAGATGGCCCCGGTCAACGTCGCCGAGATCGCCAAGGCCCTCGAGGCCGCGGGAGCCGATGGCCTTTCGGTCATCAACTCCATCCAGGGTATGGCCATTGACGTTCATACCCGCAAGTCCCGTGTGGCCAAGCCTAAGGGCGGCCTTTCGGGTCCGCTGTGCCACCACATCGCCGTTCGTATGGTCTGGGAGGTTGCCCAGGCTGTCGATATCCCCATCAACGGCGTCGGCGGCGTCATGACCGGTGAGGACGCGGCCGAGTTTATCCTGGCCGGCGCCACCTGCGTATCGGTCGGTATGGCCAATTTCGTCGATCCGTGCGCTTCGCTCAAGATTGCGCGCGAGCTCGAGGCCTGGGCCGAGTCCCAGGGCGTGAAGGACATCAACGAGCTGGTAGGTGCTTTCGAATGCTAGAGAATGATGCCCGCGACCGTGTTATCGTCGCCCTCGACTGCGACCGTGAGCGCGCGCTCGAGCTCGCCCACGAGCTTTCGGGCCATGCCGCCTGGCTTAAAGTGGGCATGACGCTCTATTACGCCGAGGGTCCCGAGATCGTCAAGACCTTTAAGGACCTAGGCTTCAAGGTGTTCCTCGACCTTAAGTTCCATGACATTCCGCATCAGGTGCGTGGTGCCGCTCGCTCGGCCTCGCTTGCCGGTGCCGACCTGCTTTCGGTTCACGGCTTGGGTTCGGGTGCTATGCTCGCCGCCTGCCGTGAGGGTGCCGAGGAGGCACGCGTGGATCGAGCCAAGCTCGTTGCCATCACCGTGCTTACGAGCATGAATCAGGACGCGCTGAGCGAGATCGGCGTCGAGTCGCCCGTTGCCGAGGAGGCCGCCCGACTGGCAAAACTCGCCCAGGCCAACGGTATCGACGGCATCGTGTGCTCGCCGATGGAGGCTCATGACATGCGTGAGCTGCTCGGCCCCGATGCGCTGATTGTGACCCCGGGCGTGCGTCCGGTTGGCGCCGCGTTGGGCGATCAGTCCCGCGTGGCCACGCCTTCCCAGGCTATCGAGCGCGGCGCGAGCCATATCGTGGTTGGCCGCCCCATTACCGGCGCCGATGATCCGGTTGCCGCGTTTGACGCCATCGTTGCCGAGCTGGTCGAAAACGTCGCATAAAAGATTCCCTTAAGTCACCACTTTTGGGTCTCATTAGCACAAATTAGCCCCTGTGCCTGCGAAAACTTTCCCATCCTTTGTGTGGAATCGCAGGTCGGGGGCTCATCTTTTAGCGCGATATATTGCACTTTTTGCGGGTATCGTCTAACCTATGGAGCCGCGATTGGCCATTTTGTACGTTTTACGTGCTAAAATGCCAAATATTGAATCAGATATAACCCAACTATTTGGAGGTACGAATGGCACTCCCTCAGCTTACCGATGAGCAGCGCAAGCAGGCTCTTGAGAAGGCTGCCGCCGCGCGTCACGCCCGCGCAGAGCTCCGTGAGCAGATCAAGAAGGGCGAGAAGTCCCTCGAGTCCGTGCTCAACTCCGATGACCCCATCGCTTCCCGCATGAAGGTTTCCACCCTCATCGAGTCTCTCCCTGGTTATGGCAAGGCCAAGGCCGCCAAGATCATGGAGGAGCTCGGTATCTCCGCTACTCGTCGCGTCCAGGGCCTCGGCGTCCGTCAGCGCGAGCAGCTCCTCGAGCAGCTGACCAAATAAGTGAGCGCTCAGGATTCCAAGCTCTTTGTGATTTCTGGACCGTCAGGCGCGGGCAAGGGCACGCTCGTCACTCGTGTGCGCGAGCGTCGCTCTAACCTGGGCCTGACGGTTTCGGCTACCACGCGAGCCCCACGCAAAGGCGAGGTCGATGGCGTCAATTACTTTTTCCTGACGCTCGAGGAGTTCGACCGCCGCGTGGCAAACGGTGAGTTTGTTGAGTGGGCCGAGGTCCACGGTAACTGCTACGGCACGTTGGTGAGCGAGGTTCAGTCCAAGCTCGCCTCTGGTTCGTCTCTCATCTTGGAGATCGATGTCCAGGGTGCCCTGCAGGTCAAGGAGCGTTTTCCCGAGGCCGTGCTGATCTTTATCAAGCCACCCTCGCTCGAGGTGCTCCGCGAGCGTCTGGTCGGTCGCGGTACCGAGACGCCCGATACGATTGAGCTGCGTATGGCAAACGCCGCCCATGAGCTTGCCCTTGCCGACCGCTACGACGACGTCGTGGTGAATGACGATCTCGACCGCGCGACCGACGAGCTCGTTCGCGTTCTCGATATGCATGAAAGGATCTGAGGTCCGTGTCCGTTGTAAAGCCTTGCATTGACGATCTTCTGGAGAAGACCGATCACAACCGCTTCCTGCTCGCTTCGCTTGCCTCCAAGCGTGCCTGCGACATCAATAGCATGCTGCGCGGCCAGCATAACCGCGTGCTTGCCGTTCAGGATGTCGATGACATCACCATCGCGCTCTCTGGCGCCGATACCATCTCGATGGCTATGGACGAGATCGTCGACGGCGATATTTCCTACGACGAGGCCCGTTACGAGAAGGCGCTCGGCCATAAGGTTGCTGAAGCCTAAATGGCAGCTCGCGTCTGCCTGGTCCACTATCACGAGGTTGGACTGAAGGGCAAGAACCGCGCACATTTTGAGCATATCCTCATGGATAACATTAAGGCGGCTTTGGCCGCCTTTTCCGTGAATGCCGTGTCTCGAATTTCCGGTTATATCCTCGTGACCTTTAACGAGCATCAGGCCGACGAGGCGGCGCGCGTTATCCGCACCGTCCCCGGCGTTGCCCGTGTGTCCCTGGCGTACCACACCAACCGCGACCCGCAGGAGTACTGTGCCGCTGCCGTCAAGGCGCTGCGCGAGTTTGGCCCCTTCGATTCGTTTAAGGTGCACGCCAAGCGCTCCAATACCGACTATGAGCTCACCTCGATTGATATCAATCGTCAGGTGGGCGAGGTGCTGTGCGAGGCCTTCCCCGATAAAAAGGTTCAAATGCACGACCCCGATGCGATGTTGCACGTACTGGTGGTCCAGGGTAGCGTTTACGTTTACGCGCGTTCCGAGCGCGGCGTGGGCGGTCTGCCGGTGGGTTCTGCCGGCAAGGTCGTGACGCTTCTGTCATCGGGCATCGATTCTCCGGTGGCGACCTGGATGCTTGCGCGTCGCGGCGCGGTCTGCGTGCCGGTGCATTTCTCCGGTCGTCCGCAGACGCCCGATACGAGCGAGTATTTGGTGCAGGACATCATCCGTGCGCTTGAGCCGGGTGTCCAGATCGGCCGCCTGTACGTGGTGCCGTTTGGCGATTGCCAGCGTGAGATTTCCGTCGCCTGTCCCAGCAATCTGCGTGTGATCATGTATCGCCGCATCATGTATTCGGTTGCCGAGCGCATCGCGCATATCGAGGGCGCCAAGGCCATCGTGACCGGCGAGTCACTCGGTCAGGTTGCCTCCCAGACGCTCGAGAACATCATGGCCGTCAACGAGGCCGTGAAGATCCCCGTGTTCCGTCCGCTCATCGGGTCTGACAAGCAGGAGATCATTGCGCGCGCTCAGGAGATCGGTACGTTCGATATTTCCACTGAGGCAGCGCCCGACTGCTGCACGCTTTTTATGCCGCGTCGTCCCGAGACGCACGCCAAACTCGATGCCGTGCACGAGGCCTGGGAGCTGTTCGACCACGAGGAGATGATCGAGCGCTTGCTTAAGCAGACCGAGTATATCGACTTCTCCAGCAACACGTATAAGGCCCCTAAGACCTTAAAACGCAAACATTCGGAGCTTGCTCCGCGTGAGATTTACCAAGATCACGAGTAATTGCCTGCATAGACCGACGATGCGCCTGTATCGTCGGCCTTTTGCTATCTGGGCAAATGATGCCAAGATGTTCATTCGCTGACGTGTGACTGAATAAATGGACATGTTCGCGCAAGGTTTTGGTCGGTATTTGGTTTGACCGCGAAAACTGGTGTGGACGTGCGGAAGCTGCGGCGTTTGTTTCCTGACACGATGGTGTTGGGAGGTGTTTGCTATGGCGCAGCGCGAGCAACACGAACGGGTTAAACGTATGGACCGCTGGGCAGGAAAGCTGCTCGGGCATAAAGCGGTGGTGGTGGCGATTCTGGTTGTCATTGCCGCCGCGAGCGGCTTGGCGATGGCAAGTTTTAGTAGCCGCTCCAGCGGCGTGTCGTTTGAGCATAGTGATGAGGCAAGCGCCTCGGATGCGCGCGGGGCCGGGGATGCCTCTCCTGATGATGCCGATGAGTCGTCTGCCAAGAGTTCCTCTGCTGCGGAGGTGTACGTCGATGTGGATGGCGCCGTTGTGAGGCCTGGCGTGTATCGGCTCAAAGATGGAGCACGGGTGTCCCAAGCTATCGACGCCGCCGGAGGGCTTACGGCCGAGGCAGATGTGACAGGGCTTAACCGTGCGTCCAAGATCACAGATGGCCAAAAGATCTATGTTCCGACGGTGGGGGAGCAACAAGCGGCTGCGGCGGTCGGCGGGGCCGAAAGTAGTGCTGCCACGACCCCTGGCGCGGGGTCTTCGTCGGGGCTCGTGAACATCAATACGGCAAGTGCGGCGGAGCTGCAGACGCTCTCGGGTATTGGGCCTTCTATGGCTCAGTCGATTATCGATGAGCGGACAAAGAACGGCGCTTTTGCCTCAGTCGATGACCTGATGCGCGTATCGGGAATCGGTGAGAAGAAGCTCGCCAAAATCAAAGATTGCATCTGCGTATGAGTGTGTCCGAGCGCGAGCATGTGATGCCACCTCGGCCATTGATGCCGTGGACGATGGCCCTTTGTGTCGGCCTGTGTGCGAGCTGTGGCTTGGTACTTAACGTGGCGGCCGATTTGCTGCTGGGAGAGCGATCGGCGTCCGCCGCATCGCTCTGGGCCATTCCCATTGCGGCTGCGGCTTGCATCGTGTTGGCTCGGTTCTGTATGCGCCTTACACGCTGGAGGCGATGGCTGCATGCCGCGGCCCTTGGCCTCGTGGCGGGGGCGGTCGTATCCGCGGGTTGGGCGATCGGAGCGCTACATACTTCGAGGGCACTGGATAATCGGGCCGCGAGCAGTCTCGAGTTTGTTGTGCACGGCGACCCGTCCAGCAATGACGGTGCGTACTCCTATACCTGCGATGCGTATGCGGGCGAAAATCGATTGGGCCAGGTGCGGCTGTCGTGTGATCGCGAGCTCGGCGCCGGTTCGCATGTGCATGCTATCGGTCGAATTTCGCTCTTTGAGAACGATGCGTATGGGCGCTCGCGTGTACTTCGAGGCGAGCTTCGAAAAGTGAAGGTCATCCGGTTGGTGTCGGTCGATGAGGGCTCTCCGGGGCCGCTGCTTCGGCTGCGAAATGGGCTGCTTGCGTCCATCGCGCCTGCGACCGACCCGGCGCGTGCGCTCATAGCCGGTGTCGTCTGCGGTCGTTCGGCCGAGCTGCGTGCCCAGCCGGCGGGCGACTGGTTTTCGGTGACGGGAACGGCGCATCTTATCGCCGTCTCGGGCAGCCATTTGGCTATCGTGGGGTTTGTAATCGAGGGTGTCTTGCAAAAGACTCGGTGTTCACGTGGTCTTCAGCGGGCGATGTTGGCGATAACGCTTGTGGGCTACGCTGCCTTTACGGGTGCGTCTCCCTCTGCCGTGCGCGCGTGCTGCATGGTGTTCGCGACGCTTGTCGTAAACGGTGCGGGGCGCCGCCGGCACGGCGCATCGGCACTCTTCGTAACTATGTCCATCTTTGTGCTACTGCGGCCGACGGTGCTGTTCGAGATGGGCTTTCAGCTTTCATGTGCCAGCGTCTTTGCCATTCTGTGCTTTTGCCCCTATGCGACCTACGCTTTGAGTGAGTTGGGTGTGCCGCCGGGCATTGCCAGCATGCTTTCCGTCACGCTGTGCTCGCAGTTGGCGACGCTGCCTATCACCGTTCCTGCCTTTGGTGCGTTCTCGCTCATTGCTCCGTTGGCGAATGCGGTCATCGGTCCGGTGGTGAGTCTACTGCTCGCTGTGTCGATCGTACTGGTTCCCTTTTCGCTCGTGGCGCCGTTGCAGGTTTGGGCGCTCGTTGTGCCCATGATTGCCGCGCGTTGCGCACTGTTCTTCGAACAGCTCTTTGCCGCCGTGCCGGGTGCATCCGTGAGCGTGCCGCCCGATAGCATGTGGATTTACCTTGTGCCGTGTTTTCTGGGGATCCTTCTAGTCTGGTGGCCGCGCCCGCAGGCACGACCTATGGCTGCTGGGCTTGTCTGCTTGGCGCTCCTGGCGGGGATTCCGTACATCTACTGGGATCGATTCGCGCCGCCTTCGGTGACGGTCCTCGATGTGGGGCAGGCCGATGCGATTCTGGTTCGCCAGGGTAGCGTCGTGGCGCTCGTTGACTGTGGGCTCGATGAACGCGTGGTGTCAGCGTTGGTTCGCAATAACGTTCACCATATCGATGCCGTCTTTGTGACACATTGGGATGAGGATCATTGGGGTGGCCTTCCTGATGTGCTCGATCAGTTTTCGGTTGGAACCATTGTGGTCGCGGCCGATGCGCTTGACGGCGCGCCTGCTGAGGTCCTGAATCGCCCCGGCGTAACGTATCGGCAGGTGGCTTGCGGAGACACGGTCGATATCGGCGCATTTCGGACACGTGTGATGTGGCCGTTTGACACGGTGGATGGCGAGGGCAATGAGGACTCTCTTGTTTTGCTGCTCTCCTACGCTCAGGAAGGCAAGAGCCTGCGCGTGCTCCTTACTGGTGACGCCGAGCTCGATCAGGAGCGTGAGTTTGTACAGGAGGTGGGAGATATCGATGTGCTCAAGCTGGGGCATCATGGCTCAAAAGTTTCCGTCGACACAGACCTGCTGGGCACGCTTAAGCCCGAGCTCTCTATCGCGAGTGCGGGCGAGGGCAACCGCTACGGCCATCCATCCGATGCCTGCATCGATGTGGTTCGCGATGCGGGCGGCGCATTTGCTTGCACCATCGAACAAGGAGA
>UROR01000097.1 GCA_900549535.1 uncultured Collinsella sp.
GGCGCGGCGCGGCATCGGTGCGCTCGGCACGGTCGCGGCAGGCATCCCAGCAGGCACTTACCTGCTCGTCGAGCACCGCAAGCAGCCCGTCGATCCCCTCGCCCGGCTTAGACGACACAGGCACGATCGGCGCGTCCGCAAACACGGTATCCGAAAGAAAATCGTCCACGTCGAGCTCGGCCAGCTCAATCATTTCGCTATCGGCCAGGTCGCACATCGTCAGCGCGACGACCATGTGTGTGACGCCCAGCAGCTCCAGCACATGCACGTGCTCGCGGGTCTGCGGCATTACGCCCTCGACGGCAGAGACCACCAGCACGGCAACGTCGATGCCTGTCGCACCCTGCACCATGGCGCGCAGGTAGTGCGCATGCCCCGGCACGTCGACCAGGCCCACGATCTTGCCACTCGGCAGGGCCAACTCGCCAAAGCCGAGCTCCACGGTCATGCCGCGGCGACGCTCAACTTCCAAGCGGTCGGGATTCTTGCCCGTCAGTGCCTCGATGAGCGCCGACTTGCCGTGATCGACGTGACCCGCCGTGCCCACGATAACGGGGCATTCCACCAGCGTTTGGTCCTCACTCATCGCCGCGCCGCCTTGGCAACGCACGCGGCAAGCGTCGATGCCGCGGTCTCGATATCGCGATCGCCCACAAGCGTGCGGACGTCAAACAAAATGCGATCGTGCGAGGTGCGTGTGACGACCGGCGTGTCGAAGTCCTGGACGAGTGAGCGCTTGAGCGCGTCGACCGTCAGACGCTCGTCAACAAGACGCACGGCAACGCACATCGTCGGCAGCTCGACCGTAGGCAGCGAACCGCCACCGGGGGTCGAGGACTCCTCGACAATCTCCAGCTCAACAGCACACGGGCAGCCGGCCTTATCGAGCCCCGCCGCCATAAGATCGCGCAACTTGCGCGCACGACGCTCCAGGTGAGCCTGAGGAAGCGTAAGCATGCTGAGGACCGGAATGTCGCGATGGGCCACATCGGCACCGTCCATGTAGATGCGCAGCGTGGCCTCGAGGGCCGCCAGTGCGAGCTTGCCCGGACGCAGGGCACGCATAAGCGGATGCGACCCGCAGGCCTGGACCAGATCGCGACGACCCATGATAATGCCCGCCTGTGCGGCACCGAGCAGCTTATCGCCCGAGCACGACACGATATCGAGCCCCGCCGAAACTGAAGCCGGCGTGGTTTCTTCGCCGCCGCGCACCATGATGTCGTCGGGCAACAGCGCGCCCGACCCCTGGTCCTCGTAGAACAGCAGGCCATGCTTGTGGGCAAGCGCCGCAAGCTCCCGAGAACCCACCTCCTCGTGGAAACCCTCGATGCGATAGTTGGAAGGATGGACCTTGAGGATCATCGCCGTATCGGGCGTGATGGCGCGCTCGTAGTCGCTCAAATGCGTGCGGTTGGTGGCCCCGACCTCAACGAGCTTGGCACCCGAGGCCTCCATAACATCGGGGATACGGAAGCTGCCGCCGATCTCGACAAGCTCGCCGCGGCTGACGATGACTTCCTTGCCCGCGGCGTGAGTCGCCAGCACCAACAGCACGGCGGCCGCGTTATTGTTAACGACCAGCGCGTCCTCGGCACCGGTAAGCGAGCGGATGAGCTGAGCGGCGTGCTCCTTGCGCGACCCGCGCGAGCAGGTATCCACGCTGTACTCGAGCGTGCTGTAGCCGCGCGCGACCTCGGCCACGGCCTTGGCGGCCGACTCCGCGAGCGGGGCGCGGCCCAGGTTGGTATGGATGACCACACCCGTGGCGTTAACGGCGGGACGCAGGCTCGGCAGCGCAGAGCGATGCGCACGCCACTCGATGGCCGAGGCCAGCTCGCGCTTGGAACGCGGAGCGGCACCGGCACGAATCGCGGCGCGCTCTTCGTCAAGCTCAGCCGTCACGGCAGCATGGACCACCGCGTCGCAGGTCTCCCCCGCCGCCTTCACCACCGGCCACTCGGCTAGCAGCTCGTTGACGGAAGGAATGGCGCGCAGGCGGGCGCGCACCTCATCGGACATGTTCTGGCTATCGCTCATGTGCAGCCTTTCAAAAGAAACGTGGATCAGTCAAATGCATCAGCTGAGTCAATTACTCGTCATTATCCTCGCGCGCGACAATCTTTTCCACGCGAACGGCGTTTTCCTGGGTGAGTGCGGCGCCCGTCAACGGGTCCCAACGCAACGGCGTATGGTCGAGCGGGCCCACGCCCAAGGCTTGAACGCCACCGGCATCGGCGCCAAACGAACGCCCGCCGGGAGCGGCCGAGGTGAAGATGCACGCCGGATGCAGATAGGGCGTCGTCTCCACGCGCACGCGGTCGCGGCCCATGTCGCTCACAAGCTCGACGACCTCGCCATCGGCGATACCCATGCGAGCGGCGACATCGGCGTTCATCTGCACAGCGTCCAAGTCCGACCCCATCTCGGCGGCACCGGCCGCCGCGAGTCTGCGCGAGGTATGCGACTCAAAGGGACGGTTGCCGCTAATGAGGCGAAACATCCCCGAGTCGGGCTCCACCATGGGAGCGATCCAGTTGGGTATTCGACCCAGGCCGGCTCGTTCCCACACGTCGCTTGCCAGCGCAATTTTACCGCCATCCAAGGGAATCGCCGGCTCGCCCGTACGCGACGGCAACGCTACACCCGTGTCGGCCCAGCCGCGCTCCTTGAGCTCGTCCAGATCAATCCCAAAAGGTGCCACCTGGGCAGCCGCCAGATCGTCAGACGTAAAGTCGAAGTACTCGCCCACACCACACGCCTGCGCCAGACCGGTAAAAATCTCCCGACCGGGACGCGTGTCGTCATGCTGCACAGGCAGCATGGCGTTGCGGTAGAACACGCGCGAATCGTTGGCGCCCACGACCGTACCCACACCGCGGTCGGCCTCCAGATACGTCACGTCAGGCAGCACGAAGTCAGAAGCACGCGCCGTCTCGGACCAGCGAATATCAATCGTCACGAGCAAGTCGAGCTGCTGCAAAATACCCAACCAAGCCTGTGCATTGCCATAGCCCGCACCGGGGTTACTGGCATAGACGATGAGCCCACGCAAATCGCCGGCAAGAATCGACTGACCGATGGTCGTGCACAGGCCGCGCACCGGATCGACCAGTGGATAGCGCTCGGACCCTAGCTTGGGCCCACGCGGCACCAACGGCGTCGCAAAGCGCGTGGGATCGAGGTCGCCCAACACAAGCGGCGTGGGCGGATTGAGCGCGCCACCCGCATGTCCAATACAGCCCAGCAGCACATCGACCAGGCAGATAGCACGCGCGGTCTGGGTGCTGTTGGCATACGCAATGCCGATGCCACCATGAAAGCCAGCGTCCACCACCGCAGCAGGCGCCGCCACAGCCAAATCACGCGCAGTCGCACGGATATCGTCCGCCGGCACGTCGCACATCGACTCGGCCCACTCGGGCGTCCAAGCGCTGGCCGCCTGCGCCAGCTCGTCAAAACCCGTGGTATAGCGGGTCACGAACTCGTAGTCGTACAGATCCTCGGCAATCAAGACATGGGCAATACCCAACAGCAACGCCAAGTCGCAGCCCGGACGCACGCGCAGCCAGCGGTCGGCAAGCGCGGCCGAGCCACTGCGCCGGGGGTCAACCACGATAATCTTCGCCCCGCGCCGGCGTGCATCGTTGAGCGCGTCAACGGCCCCCATCGTCGACGAATCGACAATGGAGCGCCCCAGGTACATGATGCAATCGGTGTGGGCCAGGTCGGACGCCGGGCTGTAGCCCAGGCTGTGCTCCCAGCCGGTCAGGCGGCTCACCTCGCAGGCGCCATCGGCACCATACACATTGGGCGAGCCCAGCGCATGCATAAAACGATAGGCCCAATAGCGGTCGAACGAGGGCACGCCGAGCGTCATGCCCAGCGCACGGGCGCCATGCGCGTCCACAATCCCAGCAAGGCGCGCCGCGATCTGAGCAAACGCCTCGTCCCAACTCACCGCATCGAATCCCGAGCCATCACGGCGGCGGCGCATGGGGTGCAAAATACGGTCGCGCTCGTCAAACGGCATGGACAGGCGATGTCGCCCGCGGGCGCACAGGGCACGCGCCGCGCACGGATGCCCCGGCACCGGCAGCTCGGCCACCACGCGGCCATCCTCAACACGGGCCGCAAAGGCGCAATCGGCATAGCATCCCCCGCATGTGGTCACCACGGCGCGACCGTCACGCTTCACAGCAGATGCCATCTCGATTACCCCTTTCATCAGCCAAACACAACAGGCCAAAAGCCCGGCAACGAGCCCCAGACCCAAAAAGCCTCCCGCACGGCAACGCCCCGCGGGAGGCCCAACGTCAAACAGACGGTACCTTACGCCTCGGACTTCTTGGCGTAAATAAACCAGTAGCCGAGCGCGATCAGAACCGCGCCGCCCACGATGTTGCCCAGCGTGGCGGCGGACAGGTTAAACGCAATGCCCGCGGCGTTGAGCGCATCGGCGCCGGCGACCTTGGCACCGTAGCCGCATGCGTGCATCACGGCGCCCATGGGCAAAAAGTACATGTTGGCGACGCAGTGCTCAAAACCGCAGGCCACAAAGGCGGCGATGGGCAGCAGAATGCCCACGACCTTATCGACCACGGTCTTGCCGGCGGTACCGATCCACACGGCCAGGCACACAAAGATGTTGCACAGGATACCGCGGAAGAAAATCGTCACCCAGTCGATCGTCACCTTGCCGGCGGCGACGCTCACCATGGAGTTGGCGACCGCCTCGCCGTTAAGCTTATAGATGCCGGCCATGTACACCAAAAAGACGATGAACAGGGCACCGACAAAATTGCCGACCCACACGACGACCCAGGCCTTGAGCATCTGGACCAGGGTGATCTTATTACTCTTGAGCGCGCAGACCATAAGCGAATTGCCGGTAAACAGCTCGGCGCCGCACACCAGCACCAGCACCAGGCCCAGGCAAAAGCACAGACCGCCCACGACACGCTGGGCACCCCAGCCCAGCGTGCTGTCGCTCAAAAACACCGTAAAGAACAGGCCGCCGAAGGCGATAAACGCACCGGCGAACATTGCCAACAGAAAGGCCTTGGCGACCGGCAGGTTAGCCTTGGTCACGCCGGCGGTCTCGGTCTTGGCCTCGATCGCGGCGGGCGCCAGGCAATCGGGAGCGGGGTACTCCACCTTGGAATCTGCCATGTCAATCACTTCTTTCCTATTCAGCAGAGGCAAGCGCTGCTATAGCTCCTGCCCCAAGCGGACAAAGTGGGAAAAGTCGTTGGCGGCCACGGCGTCGTACACGGCGTCGACGGCGTCAAAGACTTCCGGGGACATGGGGTTGTAGAACTCCGTGTCGCCCGGCTGAATCCCGACGAAGACGATATCATCGCACGATTGCTCGATTTCCTCGATCAGAATCGATAAAGGAAGCGAATGCGTGGTGAACATCGACTTGCGGGCCACATCGTGCTTGTCGAGCAGGCGGATGGACCCGACGGGCAGCGCCATGTCGGCAGCATCGACCAAGACCAGACGCGGCGGACGCTCGCGCTTAACCTCGATGATGTCGTCCTCGGGCGTTTGGCCTCCGTCGATGGTGTACCAACCGGCGATGGGCGCGTCCTCCATCTTTTTGGAAAGCACGGGGCCGGCGGCATCGTCGGCGCGCAGCACACTTCCCGCCGTGAGCACAATGCCCGCAAATGGGGCGCCGTTCACACGTCCATCCACAACGCGACCCATTACTGCAACCTCCCCGTCAGATACACGCCCGACACATCGCGCACGCGCTCCACCAGATCGCGAAACTTCATCAGAAACGCGACCTGCTGGGCATGCAGGCCAAAGTCGTCGTCGAACACCGAGATGCCGGCCTTGGCCGACCCACGAAAACCGCGCTCGTCGAGCAGCGCATCGCAGGCCTCGAGCAGCGACGGCACCGCCGCCTTGTCGAGCTGGCACTCACCAAAGGAGCGGATAGCCTCGAACTTAGTCCGGGCCTCCCCCTCCGGCAGCGCGTCGACGAGCGTATAGAAGACATCCACCGGCACCGACAAGCGCGGCTCAAAGCAGTCGAGCACGCCGGTGTGGTGGCCCACGGCGAGCGTGTAGTACAGCACGTCGCAGGCCTCCTGGGGAACGTCTTCCTCGGTCTCAACAAACTTACGCGTGAGCTCATAGAAGACCACCTGGTCGGGCGCATGGCCCAAGCAGGGGTCGGCGACGCCCTCGGCGGCCTCGTCGCTTGCGCGCGAGGCATCGCCAAAGGAGCCACCGAGCATGCCAGGGCCCGCAAAGTAACCAGAGCGGTCCGTGAGCTCCATCTAGCGACCTCCGGCCAGCACCAGATCCTGCAGCGCCGAGTAGACCTCGACGCGGCGCGGATCGTCCTGCTTGTCGATGAGCAGCGCCATGGCACCGCGGATATCGCCCTTGGGAGCGCCCTCGAGCGTATCCATAAACTCGTTGGCCAGGTCGCGGCCGTAACGGTAGCCGCTCATGGCGCGAGCCTCGCGCTCAATGGCAACGCGCAGCTTGTACGGCACGCCGGGGTGCAGGATATCGGCCTGCTCGCCGGCGGCCTCCACCGTGGTCTCGGCATGGAGCTTTTGGTCCAGCAGACCGAGCGCCATGGCAAAGCCGTAGATGGTCTGCGCAGGGCTGGGCGGGCAGCCGGGGATGTAGACATCGACCGGCAAGATTATATCCGTGCCGCCCCAGACGCAGTAGTTGTCGTAGAAGATGCCACCAGTGCAGCCGCACGCGCCATAGGACACCACGATCTTGGGATCAGGTGCAGCCTCAAAGGCGCGCAGGGCCGGCATGCGCATGGCACGCGTCACGGCGCCGGTGTACAGCAGCACATCGGCGTGACGGGGCGAGGGCACGACCTTGATGCCAAAGCGCTCGACGTCGAAGACGGGCGTGATAGAACCGAAGATCTCGATCTCGCAGCCGTTGCAGCCGCCGCAGTCAACGCGGTAGACGTACACCGAGCGCTTGATCTTCTTAAGAAGGGTCGCCTTGGCCTTCTCGATGCTCTCGTCGAGCTCGATCTTGGTCGGGCGGTACTGAAGCCGCTCGGGCAAAAGCGTGGGTTCGGCCATGGTTACTCCTCCTTCGTTTCAAAATCCATGATGATGCCCTCGACCGGCGCCGGACCGGCGGGAATCTCGGGCGCATCGGGGTTGAGCTCGCGGTCGATATACTCCGGGTTCACGCCGTGGCCGCCCAGATACTCCATGCCGGGGCCCTGGGGCTCACCGGACGCAAGCGTCTCGTTGGCAGCCATGCCGTGCGCGTTGCCGGTCTTTACGGCCGAGGCGGCGCGCAGGGCGTCGAGCTCGCGCTTGCACTCCTGGCACATACCGACGGTACGGGCGGCCTGCTCGGCCTCCATGCCGCCGGCCTTTTGCAGCAGGCGCTTGGCGTAGTCGATCTCCTTGTGCGGGGCAAACGGCTTGCCGCAACGCGAGCAGTGCTCGAGCGTATAGACGCTCTTGCTGGTGAGGTCGTCCTTGCTCATGACGGCCAGCTCAAACTCCTCGGTGAGCTTGATGGCCTCCATGGGGCAGGCTTCCTCGCAACGGCCGCAAAAGATGCAGCGGCCGTAGTCGATCGACCAGGTAATGGTATCGGCCGCAAGGTCGGTGTCCATGCGAATGGCATCGGCCGGGCACGCCACGCCGCAGGCACCGCAGGTGGGAGCGGTGACGATGGTGCCGTTGTCTGCGTTCTGCTCTGCCACGGCATAGGCAAAGGCGGCTATCAGCTGAAATT
>UROR01000098.1 GCA_900549535.1 uncultured Collinsella sp.
CTACGACCAAGGAGTGTCCATGGCCGATTCAATTAACTACCAGCTTGCCAAGTTCGTCGCCAGCTACGGCAAGGTTTCGCAGATTCCCGAGTCAACCTGTCCCGAGGTGAGCTTCGTCGGCCGCTCCAACGTGGGCAAGTCCTCCATCATGAACAAACTCTTTGGCCGCAAGAACCTGGTCAAGGTTTCGAGCACGCCGGGCAAGACGAGCAACATCAACTTTTTTGAGGCCGACGACGTGCATTTTGTGGACCTGCCGGGCTACGGTTTCGCCCGTCGTTCCAAGGCCGAGCGCGACCGCTGGGCTGAGCTTATCGGCGACTTCTTCGACTCAGAGCGCAGCTTTAACCTGGTTGTGTCGCTGGTGGACATTCGCCACGACCCCAGTAAACTCGACCATGACATGATCGACTACCTGCAGGGCAACGAGTTCAACTTTATCGTCTGCCTCACCAAAGCCGACAAGCTCAGCCGCACCCAACAGGCCCGCCAGGCAGCAGCCATCAAAAAGCAGCTCAACGTCCCGGCTGAGAACGTAATCATCACAAGCTCCCAGACCGGCGTGGGCATCGGCGAACTCAAGCGCCGCATCGCCGAGGCCTGCCTTTAGTCAGGCCGCGGCCCCTCAAAAGCTCTTATCAATATCACCTCAGTGATAGTTATTGGTAAACTATCACTGAAGTGATATTTTTGGAGGTCGATATGGAGCTTTGGCACGGGTCGGACGTTGTTGTTGATCATCCATCGTTGGATAAATGCAGACAATTCAATGACTATGGGCGCGGGTTTTATTGCACACCGCATGAGGAAATGGCAATGGAGTGGGCATGTCGAACCGAGTCTGATGGCATTGCCAATCGATATGAGCTTGATTTAGATGGCCTTTCGGTCTTGGATTTAGAGTCTGGGGAGTTTTCAATCCTCAATTGGCTTGCGATTTTGGCCGACAACCGGGAGTTTAATGTCTCGACGCCGCTGGCACGCGAAGGACTTCGGTATTTGCTGGACAACTGCCTGATTGATATTTCTCCTTATGACGTCATTCGAGGCTATTGCGCTGACGATTCCTACTTTTCGTTTGCAAGACAGTTCGTTAACGGCATGATTTCGCTCAGGCAACTGCAGCGCATTATGTTTTTGGGGGATTTGGGCATTCAATATGCGCTTATGAGTGAGCGCGCGTTCTCGGCGATCAGGTTCCGCGATTGGAAGCAGGCCTCAGGAGCCGAGTTTTATCCCAAACGATTTGAGCGAGAACAGAACGCTCGACGAAAGTACCTGGATACGGTAAACGGATTTGACTCTGATGGTGTCGACATTAGGGATTTGATGGCAGGGAGGGTTGATTTAAATGATCCAAGAGTTAACGGATTGTGGGCCGAGTAGGACATACCCCGTCTATTACCTTGAGGACGCAATGAACAACCTCGGGGATTGCTTCGACTATGCCGTTAACGATTACGGAGCAGAAGGATCGGAAGTTGCTGAACTCTTTTGCCTGAGCGGGGTTGCTCGAGAGTTTGAGCGCGGCAATGCATGGGTAGTGTCGGGAAAATCGGGTGTTGAGCTGTTCGCGCTTATCGCCGAAAGGTCGGGCTATCAAAACGGGCCTATACCGGACTGCACCTATCGATTTGAGAAGACGCCGGAATATTGGGCGGGCTGGATGCTGGCATACCTGCAGTGGCGCCTAGGAGAGTCTTTCGAAGATCTGCTGCATGTCGTTCCGTTTGACGCGCTGCGCAACCTGTACTACCCCTGGCATGAAGCCTCAGAGGAACGTGTGGCGAGTCTTGTTTGCGATATGGCGAAGAAAACACCTCGTCAAACCAAGCTAGCACTAGCAAGAAAGAGGCTTAAGAAAACCCAACAAGACTTGGCATACGAATCGGGCGTATCACTCCGCTCAATCCAAATGTACGAACAGCGCCAACGAAACATCAACGAAGCCTCGGTAACAACCGTAAGAGCTATAGCAAAAGCCCTCCACTGCAATATCGAAGACCTCCTAGAACCAGTCTTCGAATACAAAGAAACCAGCGCAGCGTAAACCAAGCACGCAGCCGATGCCCGCCTCTAGGAAGTGCTCCAGCCTAGCAAGAGCCCCTATCAATAAAAAGCCAAACTATCGGCCCAGCGCCCCTTCAAAGCGTGGGTCCCTGTAGACATCCTCAGCAAGGTAGGCGCAGGGACGGTCGGGATGTTCCCTCAAAATCATTCCGCAGCGCGAAGGCCCCTTGTCCGTCGCTCCGTAGGAGCAGGGCAAGGGGCCTTCATGCGCGAGGACGATTTTGAGGGAACACCCCGACCGCCCCGGACAGGTAATGGGAAGGATGTCTACAGGTACTCGATTTGAGCGCCTTCCGTGTCGCACGTTAGAATATGCGTCTCACATTTGGGGAACTGCTCGCGCAGCTTGACCTGCAGGAACTTTGCCACGATGGTGTCGTCGGTTACAGCCATGAGGGTCGAGCCGGAGCCACTGATCCAGATGGTCTTGGCGCCGCCGTTAAGGCAGGTGTCGCGCACAGCGTTGTAGTCGGGAATCAGGCGGCGACGATAGGGCTCCTGAATGCGGTCGTCGTTAGCGGCGGCAATCAGGTCCAGGTCACCAGTCTCCAAACCGCGCGTCATGCCGGCGATGCGGCCCATCTGCCATACGGCGGTGGAGAGCGGAATCTCCTGCGGCACGACCTTGCGCGCCTCACTCGTGTGTACTTCGTAGGGCGGAATCACGGTAATAAAACGCAAGCGATCGCTCACCTCGTAGCGCAGGCACTGGGGGAGCGAATCGGTCGGCGTAAAGGAGCAGACGGCGCCGCCCAGGATAGCGGGGGCGACGTTATCGGGATGGCCCTCGACCTCGGTGGCAATGCGGACGAGCTCAGCGCGGTCGACGGTGTGGCCCGTCAGCGCGGCGGCCGCCATGATGCCAGCGACGACGCAGGTGGAGCTGGAACCCAGGCCGCGGGCGACGGGCACATCAGTTTGAATGTCGATGGCAACGGGGAAAGCCGACTCGCCCCATGCGGCCAGTGCATCCACAAAGCTCACGTAGACCAGGTTATTCTCGTTTTGGAACTCCTCGGGGCAGCCCGTGATGGTGAGCTTGTCGGCGCGCTCGAAGGTGAAGTGAGAGTAGAGGCTGACGGCCATGCCGAGGGTGTCGTAGCCGATGCCTAGGTTGGCGCTTGTTGCTGGGACGGTGATCTTGATCATGTGGGTCCTCCTGGGCGGGTCTGCCTGTTTAGTTCGCTGCTCGGGCAGTCCTGGCTCGCTCGGAAAGCACATTAAGTGCTTTCCGGCTCGTGCGGAACTCGCGACGAACTAAACAGGCAGACCCGCGCGCATGCTCGTCATCATCCCGAAAGCTAAATAAAAAGAAGGTGCGCCGGCTTTCGCCGGCGCTTAATGAGGGATCTAGTTGGTGCTCATTCGTTTTGCTGCAGACTCGACGTAGCTTGCCATCTCGTCGACGTCGCAGACGTCTTCGAAACGGACGGGCTTGGATTCGAGTTCGGCGAGCTGGGCCGGGGCGACCGTGTTGGTGGCCTGCTCGAGCACGCGCATGGCCTCAAAGTCGTCCTCGGGAACGTCGAGGCCCAGGGCGTCGCAGCAGGCGCGCGGGAACTTGTAGGGGCTTGCGGTCGAAAGCAGCACGCGGGCCTTGGCACCCTCGGCGGGAGCGACCTGCTCAAAGACGTGATAGCCGCAAGCAGTATGCGGATCGATCACGTAGCCGTTCGCATCCCAGCAGCTCTTGATGGCAGTGCGGACCTCGTCCTCGCTGGCCCAACCGCAGCCAAAGACGCTCTGAATCTTTGCGAGCAGGTCGGCAGGAACCTCGTAGCGACCAGTCTGCGCCAGCTGCTCCATAAGTCCGGCAACAAGCTCGCAGTCGCCATCGGACAGGAAGTACAGCATGCGCTCCAGATTGGAGCTAATAAGGATGTCCATCGACGGCGAGATGGTCGTGAAGAACGGGCGGTTACGGTCGTAAACGCCGGTGGTCAGGAAGTCGGCCAATACGTTGTTCTTGTCGCTCGCCACGACGAGCTTGGCGACGGGCAGACCCATGCGCTTGGCGTAGTAGCCGGCCAAGATATCGCCAAAGTTGCCGGTCGGTACGCAGAACTCCACGGCGTCGCCGGCCTCGATGGTGCCGGCGCGCAGCAGCTGCGCATAGGCGGCAAAGTAGTAGACGACCTGCGGTACCAGGCGACCGACATTGATGGAGTTGGCGCTCGAAAGCACCGTGCCGGCGGCCTCCAGACGCTCGGCAAGCTCCTTATCGGCAAAGATGCGCTTGACGGCGCTCTGAGCGTCGTCAAAGTTGCCGCGGATGCCGCAGACGGCGACGTTGTCGCCCTCCTGCGTGGACATCTGCAGGTTCTGGACGCGGCTGACCTTGCCCTCGGGATAAAAGACGGTGATGCCCGTGCCCGGAGCGTCGGCAAAACCGGCGAGCGCGGCCTTGCCCGTGTCGCCCGACGTGGCGGTGACGATCATGATGCGCTCAGCGCCGCCGTCCCTGGCGGAAGTGCGGGCCATCAGACGGGGGAGCATCTGCAGGGCGACGTCCTTAAAGGCGCTCGTGGGGCCGCCAAAGAGCTCCATCACATAGGTCTGAGGGGCGTCGGCGCCCGGCGCAGCGTCGAGTTTGACGAGTGGCGTAACCTCTTCACTCGCGAACGTGCCGCGGTATGCCTCGTCGACACACGCCGAAATTTCTTCGGCCGTGTAATCATTCAGTAACATTCCCAACACATCTTGAGCGATTTCAAAGTACGATTTATCTGCAAGCGAGCTGATATCGACCTGCTGGGTGCCGAGCTCGTCCGAGACAAACAAACCCCCGTCGGGAGCGATGCCGGTGCGGATTGCCACCTTACTTGAGCACGATAAAGTGCGTCCTCGTGTACTATGATAAGTTCCCATATAACACTGCTCCTCGGATGCCTTGGTCCCAATCGGTGAAACCATGGTATCAGAGCGCGCAAAATAGGTTCGCAGAGGCTTTTTAGAAAGGTAACCTCCAGCCCATGATTAAAATTGCCAAGTTTGGCGGCTCGTCGGTCGCCGACGCCGAACACTTCAAGAAGATCAAGGCCATCGTCGACGCCGACCCTGCCCGCCGTTTTGTGGTGGTTTCCGCCTGCGGCCGCCGCTTTAAGGGCGACACCAAGGTGACCGACCTGCTCTACCTGGTTAACGCGCACGTTAAGTATCACGTTTCGTGCGAGGAACTGCTCGAGGACATTGGCCAGCGCTATTTTGATATCGCTGACGAGCTGGAGCTCACCTATCCCATCCGCGAGGAGTTTGCGGCCTTTGCCGAGCGCGCCCGCTCGGGCGGTTACTCTACCGAGGAGCTCGTGAGCCGCGGCGAGTATTTCACCGCTCGCCTGATGGCCGAGTACCTGGGCCTGCCGTTCCTGGACGCCGCGACGGTTGTTGCGTTCCATCACGACGGTACGCTCAGCATGAATCGCACCTCCGAGCTGGTGCAGGAGTATGGTCAGCAGGGCGGCTTTGTTATGCCCGGTTTCTACGGCGCGACGCGTGAGGGCCAGATCAAGCTGCTCGACCGTGGCGGCGGCGATATCTCGGGCTCGATCTTGGCTAAGTGCCTGGGTGCCGACCTGTACGAGAACTGGACCGACGTCTCGGGCTTCTATTCAGCCGATCCGCGTATTGTTCCCGAGGCTCAGCCCATTGCGCGCGTTACCTACGAGGAGCTGCGCGAGCTTTCGTACATGGGTGCGAGCGTCCTGCACGAGGAGGCCGTGTTCCCCGTGCGCGAGGCGGGGATTCCGCTGGTCATCAAGAACACCAATGCACCGCAGGACCCCGGCACCATCATTAGCGAGACGGCTGACGAGGGCGAGGCAGAGCCCATCATTACCGGCGTGACCGGCAAGCGCGGTTTTGTCGCCATCAACGTCGCCCGCGACCGCACCAAGCCCCGCGTCGGCTTTATGCGCCGTGCACTTTCGGTGTTCGAACGCTATGACGTTTCCGTCGAGCACATGCCCACCGGTGTCGACCGCTTTGGCGCCGTGGTGCAGGAGCAGGACGTTCACGATTCGCTGTACTCGCTCGTGGGCGACATTCAGCAGGAGGTCGAGCCGCTCGAGATCGAGGTTGTCGAGGGCTTGGCGCTCATTGCGACCGTTGGCCGTAACCTGCGCGGTCGCGCGGGCATCTCGGGCCATCTGTTTGGCATGCTTGGCCAGGCCGGCGTGAGCGTGCGCATGATTTCGCAGAGCTGCGACGAGATCAACATCATCATCGGTGTGGAGGAGAAGGACTTTGATCTGGCGATTCAGACCATTTACCGTGCCTTTTCCGACGAAAACGGCATTGTGAAGGTTTCCGACCTGGAGGCTCCCGCGCCGGTCGATCCCGCTCTGGCCGCGCTCCGTAAGTAGCTGTCATCCCGGTGATTTTTTGGGACGTGTCTCATAAATCTACGGCGGGGCGTTTCGTTTCGGTTTCGTTTCGACGGGGCGGGTTTCGTGCCCGCCCCGTTCTTGTATACACTGGCAACAATAATTGGCCTGCTCAGCGTGTGGGCAAAAGCCACAGCCTTTAAAGGGGGAAGCATGAAACAGTACACGGTTGCTATTTTGGGCGCGACGGGAGCCGTGGGCACCCAGATGCTCGAGTGCCTCAACGAGCAGGAGTTCCCGGTCGGCAAGCTCAAGCTGTTGGCAAGTGCACGCTCCGCGGGCAAAACCGTTGAGTTCCGCGGCGAGCAGATCGTGATTGAAGAGGCTTGCCCCGAGGCCTTTGAGGGCTGCGACATCGTACTCGGCGCCGCCGGCGACGATATCGCCAAGGAGCTGCTGCCCGAGGCCGTCAAGCGCGGCGCCGTCGTGGTCGACAACAGCCATGCCTTCCGCATGGATCCCGAGGTGCCGCTGGTCGTGCCCGAGATCAACGCCGATGATATCAAGTGGCATCACGGCCTTATCGCCAACCCCAACTGCGCGACCATCATTGGTCTGGTTCCCACGTGGCCGCTGCACCAGCTCGCCGGCGTGAAGCGCATGATCGTCTCGACGTATCAGGCGGCTTCGGGTGCCGGCGCCCCCGGCATGGCGGAGCTCGAGGCTCAGCTGGCTGCCCTGGGCCGTGGCGAGGAGATTCCCGAGCCGCGTGCGTTTGCCGCTCAGCTGGCGAGTAACCTGATTCCGCAGATCGGCGGCGTCAAGGAGGAGGGCTTTACCTCCGAGGAGATGAAACTGCAGAACGAGGGCCGCAAGATCATGCACCTGCCCGAGCTGCGCGTGAACTGCACTTGCGTGCGCGTGCCCGTGCTGCGCTCGCACTCCGAGAGCATTACGCTCGAGTTTGAGCGCGACATTACGGTTGATGAGGCCCGCGCTGCGCTGGCTGCCGCTCCTGGCGTCAAGCTGGTTGACGATATGGCTGCCGAGGATGCACACGACCGCTTCCCCATGCCGATGGATACGTCCGACCAGGACCTGATTTGGGTCGGCCGCGTGCGTCGCGACATCTCGAACCCCGAGGCCGCGCGCGGCATCACCTTCTGGTGCTGCGGCGACCAAATCCGTAAGGGCGCGGCAACCAACGCCGTCCAGATCGCTAAGCTGCTCTGCGAGTAGCGGTGGACCTGTCCGGCGGGGGGGCGGGGGGGGGTTTTTTTAAGGGAAGCGGACACAAGGGGGGGGGGGGGGGCGGGGGCGGGGGGGCGCCG
>UROR01000099.1 GCA_900549535.1 uncultured Collinsella sp.
ACGTCAACAACACCCACGTTCTGACCACCTATTGGTTCATCTGGATTCCCGCCGGCGTGCTGCTGCTGCTGACGGTTCTGGCGTTCAACCTGGTTGGCGACGGACTGCGGGATGCCTTTGACCCGAAGATGAAGCGCTGAGGAAGGAGGAGATCACATGGCTAAGAAAAACGAAAACGGCTATCTGTCCGCGAAGGAATCCCGCCGGATTTCCCGGGAGAACCGCAAAATCACGGATCAGTTTGAAAAGCTGCACAAGCGCAAGAACGTGCCCGAGGAGGAATTCCTCACCAAGATGCACGACGAGAACAACTCCCTGGAGATCGAGAATCTGCACACCTACTTCTTCTCTGACGTGGGTACCGTCCGCGCGGTAGACGGCGTCTCCTTTGATGTGCCCATCGGCAAGACTGTGGGCGTGGTGGGTGAGTCCGGCTGCGGCAAGTCCGTTACCAGCCTGTCCATCATGCAGCTGCTTCAGCGGCCCCCGGGCCAGGTCGTGGAGGGCGAGATTCGCCTGAATCTGGGCAACGGCAAGGCTTATGATATCACCAAGACTCCTATTGAGCAGATGCAGAAGCTCCGCGGCAACTACATGTCCATGATTTTCCAGGAGCCCATGACCAGCCTGAACCCGGTGTTCCGCATCGGCGCCCAGCTGGATGAGGTCATTGCCCTGCACGACGGTGAAGGCAAGACCGCCGAGGACATCAAGGCCCGCTCCATCCATCTGCTGGAGATGGCCGGTATCGCCAACAGCGAGGGCGTCTACAAGATGTTCCCTCACGAGCTGTCCGGCGGTATGCGTCAGCGTGTCATGATCGCTATGGCTCTTGCCTGCGATCCCGATATCCTGATTGCCGACGAGCCCACGACGGCTCTGGACGTTACCATTCAGGCTCAGATTATCGAGCTCATGCAGGAGATGCAGGAGAAGAACGGCAACGCCATCATCATGATTACTCATGACCTGGGCGTCGTCGCCGATATGGCCGATAAGATCATGGTTATGTACGCCGGCCGTCCCGTCGAGTTCGGTACTGCTGAGGAAATTTTCTACGAGAGCCGCCACCCCTACACCTGGGGCCTTATCCGCTCCATCCCGGAGCAGGCCATCGAGGAGAAGAAGCCGCTGACGCCGATTCACGGCAACCCGCCTTCGCTCATGAACCTGCCCGAGGGCTGCGTCTTCTCTCCTCGCTGCCCCTATGCGACGGACAAGTGCCGCAAGCAGCGCCCCGAGCGCGTTGTCACCGAGTCCGGTCACTATTCTGCGTGCCATTATTCCGGTGACCCCGAGTTCCTCAAGAACGCTCCTGAGACGTCCCGTACGCGCAAGGATTCCAAGAAGGGAGGCGAGGCGTAATGGCAGATACCAACGAGCGTACTCCTCTGCTGAAGGTCGAGCACCTCTCTAAGGAGTTTCCCGCTGAGTCCGGCATGTTCGCCAAGCGCTTCTCCAAGCGTGTCGTCTCTGCTGTGAATGACATTTCGTTCGAGATTTATCCGGGTGAGACCTTTGGCCTGGTCGGCGAGTCTGGTTGCGGTAAGTCCACCACGGGCCGTACCATCATGCGCCTGACCAAGCCGACGGCAGGCAAAGTGTTCTTCCAGGGTAAAGATGTTGCCGAGATGAGCAAGCATGAGATCAAGGACATGCGTCGCGAGATGCAGTTTATCTTCCAGGATCCCTATGCTTCGCTGAATCCCCGCATGACCATCGGCGAGATCGTCTCCGAGCCCATGACCATTCACGGCGTGGGCACCAAGGAGGAGCGCATTGAGCGCGTCCGCGAGCTTCTCGACGTTGTCGGACTGAACCCCGAGCACATTAACCGCTATCCTCATGAGTTCTCCGGCGGTCAGCGTCAGCGTGTCGGCATTGCCCGTGCATTTGCGCTGAAGCCTAAGCTGATTATCTGCGACGAGCCGGTTTCCGCTCTGGATGTGTCCATTCAGGCCCAGGTTCTGAACCTGCTCAAGGAACTGCAGGACAAGTTCGGTACCGCGTATCTGTTTATCGCTCACGACCTGTCCGTCGTGCAGCACATCTCCGATCGCGTTGCCGTTATGTATCTGGGTAAGATGGTTGAGGTTTCGGACTGGAAGACGCTCTACAGCGAGCCTCACCATCCGTACACGCAGTCGCTGCTGTCTGCCGTGCCGGTTCCCGATCCTGATATCCAGAAGACCCGCAAGCGCATCATCCTCGCTGGCGATCCGCCGTCGCCGCTGGATCCGCCGACCGGTTGCCGTTTCCACACTCGCTGCCCGATCGCTCAGGGTATCTGCTCTGAGAAGCTTCCCGAGTTTAAGGAAGTTGCACCTGGTCACTGCTGCGCGTGCCACTTCGCCGAGCCGTTCCCGATCAAGGAATCGCACATCGACCTGTAGTCGGTTGTTCTCGTCCGGGCCCGTGCTGGACTTAGTTTTCAGAACGTCCTCGACCATGGAAACCCCCTTATCCTGCTCCTTCGGAGCTGCGGATAAGGGGGTTTCCTGGTCTGCGGAATGTTCTGAAAACTAAGTCCAGCACGGGCCCTGTGTTACCACTGCAGAGGGGTGCGATTCCTTGATCGCTCACTTAATCAAATGGGAAAGTTACTGAGGCCGGAGCTTTAGCTCCGGCCTCCCCATATAAGGGCTCGGCAAAGCCGAGCCACTGAATTTATATCAGCCCCCAGAACATGTTTGAGAACTGTGCCTGAAGTACGTATTTGCAGGCCCCGAATCGGTGCTGCCTCCCGGCGCATTCCGCAGGGGGAGCGATATTTTGCAGCACGAAGTGCGCAGCAAAATATCGCTCATGCCCGAGGACGCGCCGGGAGGCAACACCGATTCGGGGCCGGACATACGGATCTACCTGCTCATTTACAAATTCGTAAACTTTTTTGAAAAAAGTGCTTGCACAGTTCTCGAATCATAGGTTATTATCTTCCTCGTTGAACGCGCGGGTCCAACAAAACGAACCGTGAATCAACAACATAGCATGTCGGAGTGGCGGAATTGGCAGACGCGCTAGCTTGAGGTGCTAGTGACCGCTTTTTGGTCATGCGGGTTCAAGTCCCGCCTCCGACACCATCGCATTTGAGAAGCCTCTTCGGAGGCTTTTTTGTTACCGATAGACGGTGGGGTCCACGATGGAAACGCTTGAGCGCAACGAGTGGGCAGACGTTGCCCAACTGGTCGAGATCACGAGCGATGCTGTCATCATCTGTGAGCTCGACGGAACCATTCTGCATGTGAATAATCGTTTGCTCGATCTGATGTGCGAGGAGCGCGCTGACGTCATCAACGGTGATGTCAAAGACGTTCTGTTCTCGTCTGCCTTTGAGCGCGCGACCGAACATCGTCTGCCGTTTGAGACCGATGGCTCCGAGAGCGAGCTGATGCTCAAGCTGAGCGACGGGTCTTTTATTCCCGTCTTGGTTCGCGCGGGCTCCGTTACGCCTCTGCGTATCTTTGGACGTCGTGCACCGCGTGTCCTGGTGGCGCTTCACAGCATCGAAGAGCAGTATTCCCACGATCGTCAGCTCAAACGCGCGCTATCGGAGCTTAGGGTGGCGAATAAACGCCTTTCGGGCACCCTTTCGGTCATTATGAGTACCGTGGGCTCCGATGAGCTGCCCAGCCTACTTGATACCGTTTTGAACCAGCTTGTAGGAACGCTCGATGCTTCGGGTGCTGCTATCTATTTTTCTGAGAGCGGCGGTTTTAAACTTCGCGGTGTTTCCAAGGAGCTGTACGACAGCTACCTGCCTGAGTTTTTGCCGTATGGCGCTGGCATTCCGACGTATGTTCTTCGTGAGTCGCGTGCCTGTCGCTTGTCGATTCAACAGGACCTTAAGGGTGATAAGGCCGCCTCCGGTATGTTTATGGACCTGGACAATCGTTCTAAGCACCTGTTGCGCATGCAGGATATGCCTCCGTACCGCAGCGAGATCTGTCTTCCCGTTTTTTACGGTACGCAGATCCTTGGCGTGCTGGAAGTTGGTTGGAAACGCCCCCAGGCACCGCTCGCCTATGACGTTAATGTACTCGAGGTCATTTGCGATTACTTGTCTATCCAACTGGTCGGCATGGCATCGAGTCTTCGCTCTCGTCGCACGGCCGAGCTTGGCCGCTCGCTCAATGTCTTACGTGATGAGTTGTTTACCTTTCTAGACGATTCCGTCGCGGCTACCCAGGCGGTATCGTCCGAGATCTGCAATATGCTCAACTGCCATTTTTGCCCTGTTGAGTATGACGCCAGTCTGGATTCCTACGTCATAGATTTTGAAGGCGGCAGTCGCGTTGCTTTGCCGGACGATCCCGAGAAGCTTTTCTTTTCCACGACGGCGCCAGCGGCACGTCTGGGGGCTGGCCCTGATGGCTTTGAGGCATCTGTTTTGGGCGGTACGAGTGCCGAGGACCTTAAACACGTCCGTATAACTCGCGTTGACGAATCGATGCCTATGGGAGGCTGGCTTAGGGCGCATGGTCTGCCTTGTCAAGGTCTCTACGTCGACTCCGGCATCGAGGCGGGGCGACCACGCTCTAAGGGTGATGGCAAGCACAGTAACGACGCAATTGTTCCTGCTTCTGTTGCGAAGAGCCCGACGACGCGCGCGCTACTGCTTCGTGATGGCAGCCAAGAGCCGATTGATGACCTTGAATATGACTACTTGGTGCACTTGGCGCATGACTTTGAACTGATCTACGAAGGTGAATCTCAAAAGCGCGAGGAGCGTCATATCGCTCAGACCCTTCAGATCGGCATGAGAAATTCCCTGGGGGATGTTCCGGGTATCGCAACCGATTCGGTGTACCTGTCGGCCACGAACTCGGCGTTGGTCGGCGGCGATTTCTATACGCTCATCCGTCTTCCCGACGACTGCGCCGTCATGATTCTGGGTGATGTGTCTGGCAAAGGCATTGAGGCCGCATCGATGTCCGCGCTCGTCAAGACGGCTCTGACGGCATATGCGTGGGAGGGCGCTGGACCGGCCCGCATGGCACGCTCCCTTAACAGTATGCTCATGGGCTTTTCGAGGGTCGAGACGTTCGTGACAGCCTTTATCGCCAAGATTGACCTGAAAGCCGGACGCGCAACGTATTGTTCGGCGGGCCATCCTCCGACCATGGTCATCAGGCCAGAGTCGATGCCGCTGGGTGGCGGCGAGGCTCGTGGGGGAGAGGTCGAGCTACTTGGATGCCAATCGGGTGTAATCGGTGCCTTTGAGAGTATGGTGTACGAGACAGGCGTGTTTACGTTCGCCCCCGGCGACATGCTCTTCATGTATACGGATGGAACGATTGAGGCCCGCGACCGCACCGGAGCGTTCTTTGGCGAGCAGCGCTTGCGCGATCTTCTGCTTTCTGTTTCGGGGGAGGGCGTGTCGGGCATTTGCGGCAAGGTCTTGGGCGAGCTTGACCGATTTACCGAATCGGCGCTGGACGATGACATTGCATTGGTGTCCCTTGAGTTTTTACGGGGTCGTTCATAGACGGCGCTGAACGGGCTGAATCCGCACGGTTGGGGAAACGAATGCATCGAGTGGGCTTTTTTGGGGAACCATGGTCGTATGAATGAGTGGAATGACATAGCGGTTTTGACGCCACCAGGCGATATCGACATCGCCACGGTGCCTGCGCTGCGTCGGCGGTTGGATGCTTTGATTGGCCGCGGCGTGCGTCGTGTTGTCATCAACTGTCAGGCTGTTAGCTTTATCGATTCGACGGGCTTGGCATTCCTGCTTACGCGCGCTCGTGAGCTCATGAGGCGAGAAGGCCTGCTTTCGCTCGTCAATGCATCAGGTGAAGTTGTTCGCTTTTTGGAGATTGCTCGTCTTGTCGATATCCTTCATGTCGCGGGGCCGGCACGGGAGTCTATTCCCGCCATTCCGGTGGGGGAGCTGCCTCGCTGGAGTAAGAGCGTCGAGGTCCGTCAGGGTATCGAGAATCTTCCATACTACCGACATCGCATCGCCGAACTCCTTGAATCGCTTCCGTTGCGCCGTGACGAGCGCTACGATGTCGCATTGGCGTCGGGGGAGGCGCTGGGTAATGCCTATGACCATGCGGGCGGTATCGGGTGCGTCCTGACGGTTCAGGCCTATGGCGATCGCGTTGTGGTTGAGGTGCTTGATCGAGGTGCCGGCTATTCTATCGATGAAACGAGCGAGCCGGTTGCATCTGAGGAACGCGGCCGTGGTATCAAGCTTATGCGTATGCTCGTCGATAACGTGGAGGTTGCTCGTCGTACGGACGGCGCCGGCACGCGCGTGCAGATGGTGAAGCTGTTTAGCGGAGCGCTGGAATCGTGTGCCTAGCCAATCGCTTTAGCGCGTTTAGCTACTAAGAACATGCGGCAGACAAGTTTTTTGAAAAAAGTACTTGCGTCTTTTGGACAACTCGCGTAAATTAATAACCCGCAAGCGGACATGGCTCAGTTGGTAGAGCACAACCTTGCCAAGGTTGGGGTCGCGGGTTCGAGCCCCGTTGTCCGCTCCAACTATCTTACGCGGTTCTAACGAACCGCGTTTTTTGTTGACGCTGCGCGAGCCCCGGGCACCCCATCTTGCCCCTCAATCGTCGGTCGCGTACATAAAGTACGCTTCCCTCCTCTTTCGCGGCAACCTGGGGCACCCGGAGCCCGCTCGCTGTCGTGGCCGGGAAAGTGGGTCTTCCGTTCTTTTCACTAATCGGTCGATTCGTCCCAGGAGGCTTGAACCCGAGAGGGGGCGATCGTTTTGGGGCGTGGCTGTGGCGTTGTTTGTCGCGAATGTCCGCTTTGGGCGTATCATCGTGAGCATCTCGCATAACCTCGTTGCAAGGGAGATACGCCCCATGGCTACAGAAAAGTCTTCTTCGCGCTCATGGATGTCCGATGCCGCGATCTATCAGATCTACCCGCGCTCGTTTAAGGATTCGACTGGTTCGGGTCTGGGCGATATCGCGGGCATTACCCAGCAGATGGACTATCTTGAGCGACTGGGTATCGAGGCCATCTGGCTGAGCCCGTTTTATCCATCGCCTCTTGTCGATGGCGGCTATGATGTGGCGGACTACTGCGATGTCGACCCGCGTCTCGGCTCGCTTGACGACTTCGATGACATGATCGCTGCGGCTCACGCGCGCGGCATCAAGGTCATCGTCGACATCGTGCCCAACCATTCATCCAACCAGCACCCCTGGTTCAAAGCCGCTCTTGCCGCCGGCCCCGGATCGCCCGAGCGCGCCCGTTATATCTTCCGCGATGGTCGCGGCGAGCATGGCGAGCTGCCTCCCACCAATTGGAATGCCAACTTTGGCGGCCCCGCATGGACGCGTGTTGCGGACGGTCAGTGGTATCTGCACATGTTTACGCCCGAGCAACCGGACTTTGACTGGTCATGCCCCGAGGTTCATGCGCTCTTTTGCGACGTCCTGGCGTTTTGGAGCGATCGAGGCGTCGACGGCTTTCGCATTGATGTGGCGCACGGTCTCGCCAAGGATCTCGACCGCGATGACCTCGACCGGTGGCATCTCGCCGAGGGCGATGACATGGTTGACGACGGCACCCATCCGCTGTGGGACCGCAATGAGGTCCACGAGATCTATCGCGAGTGGCGCCGCGTGTTCGACCGCTATAATCGGCCGAGCAGTGCCGTTGCCGAGGCGTGGGTGCTGCCCGAGCGCCAGTATCTCTATGC
>UROR01000100.1 GCA_900549535.1 uncultured Collinsella sp.
CCAGCACAGGTGATGGGCAGGCCGGCCGCCACGTTCAGCGTCGGTTCATTGCGCGCCCCGCAATGCGGGCACACGTGATGGGCGCAGCGGCTAAAGAGCAGACGCAGGCTGTTGTTGAGCTCGGTCATGGTGCCAAAGGTAGAACGCACGCCCGGCACGCTGGGGCGCTGATGCAATGCGAGCGCCGCCGGCACGTGCAGCACCTCGTCCACCTGGGCATGTTCGGCCTGCGTTAGACGACGGCGGGTATAGGTGCTTAGCGCCTCCAGGTAGCGACGCGAGCCCTCGGCATAAAGAACCCCCAGCGCCAGCGAACTCTTGCCCGAGCCCGACACGCCGGCAATACCCACGAGCTTTCCCAGCGGAATATCGATATCGATGTCCTTGAGGTTGTGGACGCGCGCGCCACGCACCTCGATAGCCTGCGGGCTCATCTTCTGTTCCGTCACCTTTATCACCCTACTCGTGCCATAAAATGCGGTCGCGGATATACTCGCCCAGCATGGGCACGGTAAACCGGACGAGGCCATATCCGGCAGCCTCGATGACGCGCTCGCGAATCAGGCTTGCGCGATATTTACTCGCCCAGCTCTGGGTGCGATCACAGCGCTCAATGATATCCGCCATGCGCGTCGGTTTACCCTCATCAGCAGCCATAGTCTCGATAAAGAGGCGTTGCGGACTGCGCAGCCCGTAATACAGGGGCGCGTCAACCGCTTCGTAGAACTCGGAGACGGCATCCGCATGACCATCCTCGACATCGCGCTCTTCAATGACCTGCGAGCCACGCCGGACAGCAGA
Source organism: uncultured Collinsella sp. (assembly GCA_900549535.1). Classification (GTDB taxonomy): domain Bacteria; phylum Actinomycetota; class Coriobacteriia; order Coriobacteriales; family Coriobacteriaceae; genus Collinsella. The sequence continues at coordinate 802 of UROR01000100.1, forward strand.
CCGCCACATGTAATAGCCCACCAGCTGAACCATGTAGGGATGCCCCATGCTCTTGCGCGCCGCAAGGTCCGCTGTCTCCGCGTCAACGTAAAGACCAGCGTCTTTGACCGTCTGGACATATGAATCGCGCACCTTGGGCAAAGATATCGCCCCCAGCGTACGCTGCTGGGCACGCCGCAAAAACGTCACGCTCGGCTCTTCGAGCAGGTCGTCAACCATACTGGGTAAGCCGGCGAACACCAGCGCAAGACCGCGCTGGTCGCTATCGGGCAAGCCCGTAGCATCCTGGTCTCCGAGCACCTGCTGATAGAGAACGGCAAGAGCCGCCAGTTCCTCGATAGACGCCGATTGCGCCTCGTCAATCGCAAACAGTATGCCCTTGCCTGGACTGAGCTTCTTGAGACGCTCGTTGACCAGCCCTCGCAACGTCTCGCCCTTTGCTCGCGCCGCCTCGACCGACATCCGGCCAAACGACGGACCGAACTCCATTGACGTCACAACGGGTTTATTCGAGCGAAGCGCGTCGGCCAAGCGGTCGCATAAGCCAAGCGAAGCGGAATCGGAGACAACCGCCCATCCGCGCTCGCTGGCCAGACGTTGCAGCTCCCGCAGGAGAACTGTCTTGCCGCAGCCGCGGTTTCCCGTAATGAGCATGAGCCTGCCCGGCGCTCCGGCGCCGTTATCGAGCCCTTCCTCGAAATCTTCGATGACCGACTCGCGACCAATGAGCATCGGAGGCCGCTTGCCTGCCGTTGGCTTAAAGGGATTTGGATTCATGTCGGCCTCCTCGGATTGGCAAACCCTGGTAATAGTTATACCAACTTATACCGAGTTATACCAATAGCATGTGACAAAGGAACTGTCCCTTTGTCACATGTGGCCGAAAAACTCGGCGTCTGCTGCTCGCCAGGGGCGGAAGGTGGCGGGATCGATCTTTACGTGCGCCGCGGCGGGTACGTCGTACCATTTGACCGTGTAACCGGCGCCGTGAGAGCAAAAGACCGAGTCGGGCGTGTTGGGCAGATCGGCCTCGGGCTCATAGGCGGCCGTCTCGATTACGTGCTCGACATCATGGCAAGCCGCATAGCCGGCGGACTCCAGGTACAGATGCCCGCGACCGCTCGTGTAGGCAGCCACCTCCAGCGCGTAATCCTGCACCTCGGAAGCCGGCACGCGACCCACAAGCTTCGCCCGGTCTCCCGCCATCGTCGGCGACTCGTACTCGGCACCCATGCGCGTGGCATCCGAGAGCGCCCGGCCCACGCACTCCCCCGGCACCTCGAGCTCAAAGCGATACCACGGCTCCAACAGCACTGCCGCGCCGGCCTCACGCGCCTGCATGAGCCCCTGGCGAATCGCGCGGTACGTGGCCTGGCGAAAATCGCCGCCCTCGGTGTGTTTGGCATGCGCACGGCCGCCCGTGAGCGTAATGCGCACATCGGTGATGGGCGAGCCGGTCAGCACGCCCAGATGATCGCGCTCCATGGCGTTGGTGAGCGCCAAACGCTGCCAGTTAAGATCGAGCTCGTCGGTCGAGGTCACGGTGCCAAACTGCACGCCCGAACCCGCTGGCAACGGCTCCAGGCGCAAATGTACCTCGGCATAGTGGCGCAGCGGCTCAAAGTGGCCCACGCCCTCGACTGGCTGCGAAATAGTCTCCTTATAGAGAATGCCGCCAGACTCAAACGCAACCGAAAGGCCAAAACGATCGGCCAACACCCGCTGCACGACCTCGAGTTGCACGGCGCCCATCAACTGCAAATGAATCTGCTCGAGATGCGTATTCCAGCTTACGCCGAGCATGGGATCTTCGTCGGCAAGCTCGGCCAGTGCCTGGAACACCGTATGGACATCGTGTTCGCCCGGAAGCACCGTATAGGTGAGGACTGGCGCAATGACAGGTGCATTGCCCGCGGGCTCCGCGCCCAGGGCATCACCCGGGCGAACGTGTGCAAGGCCCGTCACGGCGCAGATGCCGCCAGCGGCAACTTCTTGGGCAAGCTCATACTTTTCGCCGTTATAGATGCGTACCTGATCGACCTTCTGCTCCCATGCCTCGGCACCGGAACGTCCGTCAATCATCTGCTTGGCATGCAACGTGCCGCCGGTCACTTTAACCCAAGCCAAGCGCTCGCCGCGATCCCCTCGGCTGACACGATAGACGCGCGCGGCAAACTCCGGGAGCCACGCCTGTTCACGCATCAGCGCACATATGCCATCCAACAGCTCGTCCACGCCTTGGTCCTTGAGCGCCGAGCCGGCAAAACAGGGAAAGAGCTTGCGCTCGGCAACCATGCGCGGCAGCGTCGCGACGGAAAGCTCACCCGCTTCAAAAAACTCCTCGAGCGCCGCCTCGTCCAACGCAGCAGCGTCCTCCTGAACGGCGCCGCCCGCCAGCAGTTCGTTGGCATCCAGGCAGCCTTCGGAAAGACGCTGCCCAAGTTGTGCCAGCAAAACATCGCGGCCGGGATTCTCCAAATCGATTTTGTTGATGAAGATGAACGTCGGGATGTCATAGCGCGCAAGCAGGCGCCACAGGGTTTCGGTGTGTCCTTGCACGCCGTCGTTGGCGCCTACAACCAAAATCGCGTAGTCGAGTGCGCGCAGCGTGCGCTCCGCCTCGGCAGAAAAATCGACATGCCCCGGCGCATCCACGAGCATGACGTGGGCATCGCCATGGTCGAGCACGGCCTGCGACGAGAAAATCGTGATGCCACGCTCGCGCTCGATCGCGTTTGTATCCAGATGCGAATCGCCATCGTCCACGCGGCCGCGCTTGCGAATGCGACCCGCGTTGAACAGCATGGCCTCGGCCAACGTGGTCTTGCCGGCATCGACATGCGCCAAGATTCCAACGACCGCTTGCTTCGACATGGCTCTCCTCTTATTACAAGCGCATCGCACGCGGCAACGGGCGTCCTCGTTCCACACTGGATGATACAATTTACGTGCCGGCGGGCGAAGCGGGCCCTATCCCCCGACCGAGCTCATCGCCCCGCGTTGCCGCGCGGCGATTTTCGTAGGTTCGCGCCTTGCGAAAGCCGGCTTGCAAAACAGCGCAGCGAACGAAAATAGCCCCACCCGGGGCCATTTTCGTTCGCACGAATTGTTGATGCGCGCCCTCGATCTTATGCCTCGCGCAACCAATCGAACGCAACGCGCGGTGTGCCGTCCGATACATGCACGACGCCGGCACGCTCGAACCCCGCCTTAATGCTCGCACCCTGCATGGGCAGGTTATCCTGATGCGTGTCGATGCGCAGGTGATCGGCACGCTCTTTGGCAAAGGCAAACATCGCAGCCGCGATACCGTGCACGGTGCCGTCGGATGCCACACGGTGCAGCACGGCGTACGGAGTGTCGCTACGCCATTGACCGTCCTCAATGACGTCATAGCACTCGTCCGGGCCCGGTAAAAAGGCAAACGTCGCCACCACGCGGCCGTCGACTTCGCACACATAGCTGCCACCGGCGGCGATATCGGCAGCCAGCTGCTCGGCAGAAGGCGTGCCCTCGGGCCACTGCGTGGCGTTGCCATGCGCACGCATAAAGGCGCGGGCCGCGTCATAGATAGCCATGACGGCGGGAATGTCGGTATCGAGGGTTTTTCTGATCATCACGCGGCGACCTCACGTTTATTGGTATCACTTTGATTGAGCAATGATACCAACGTTTGGAGAAGGGCGCGAAGCAGATGGGGAGCAAAAAGCGAGCCGCCTGGTCAAAGGCCAAAAGCGAGTTTTTGGGCGCTGCCACCGGCGGCGATATGAGCGACCTGTTTGCGCGCGAGGATGAGCGCCGCGACGCCCTGGACGCCGAGCGAGATGAGGCCTGGCGCTACAAGTCGTGCGAGCGAAAAAACCGTTACGACACGCGCGCCGAGGCCGAGGCCGTTATGGCCGACTGCGAAAACCGCGGGCGACGTGGTTTGGCCTGCTACAAATGCGAGTACTGCGGCGGCTGGCATCTGACGTCGCATCCTTGGAAATAGACCCCGCATCGGCACGGCACTGACGGAGCGCCAACCATCGCACGCAAGCTACGGGCGCGGCGGAACCAAAACATCGTAGCGAACGGCCTTGCCCGCAAGTTGATAGCTCGGCTTAACGCCGGCAAGCAGTGGCCCCTTCACCGGCCGCTTGATAACCACCTTGCGCGGGTGAACCGCAAGCGCAGCTTCGACCAACGTCTCCTCATCGGCGCACGGCTGCTCCAGATGATGCAAGAGTTGGAACTTCTTTTTAACCGCCGCGCTCTTGGTGCGTCCGGGAAACATGGGGTCCAGATACACCACGTCAGGAGCGGTGAGCTCGCCCTGCCCGATCAGCTCAGCTGTATGGCGAAGGCCGGCAATGCTGTCCTCGCCCGCATGTAAGCGCATGCGCGCCACGGCTGTCGCAAGCGCCGGATCATCTGCCGCGCGATCCAAGGCATCCTTGAGGAGCGCCGCGATCACGCAATCCTGCTCATACAGATCGACGCTAAAGCCCGCGGCCGCCAGCAGCAGCGAATCCTCGCCAAAGCCTGCCGTGGCGTCAATCGCCCATGGGCTCTCGATGCCTTTTGCGCGCGCAGCCTTTACCAGCAGTTCTTGCTGCAGACGGCCCTGCTTGAGCCGTGGAAGCATGCGGCCAAAATCGGCACGCAGCTCCATCGTGCCGTCGGTAAGCGTGAGGCCCTCGGGCTTCCCGATTAGCTCAAGCCCCGCGGACCGAGCAACAGAAAAGGGATCGACGACGCCCATGGACACTCCTTAGCAAACAAAACGAATACGTGAGCGCCACCTCAGTTGGCACCCAACCGTCCGTTATTGTCCCACATGCGACATGGTCCACAGCATCCCAATGCAAAGCACCGCCATCAATCCCGTGCACACGGCAGCGATCACAGAATCACCCATGCGCCTTCCCAACGACCGCGGCTCATGCACTTGCCCTGCTCCGTACATCATGGCTCCTCCTTGAGACCAGCTCTTACCATGGACCCATCATCGCAGCGCCGCGCATACGCTGCCATCGATTTGACTTACGCCCAGCTTTCTTTTTTGAAAGGTTGGACCGTGCGGGCAAGAGACGCTTTCAAACGCATGCATCGCCCCGTTGAACTACAATGTGCTTCACGATATGTGCAGTACATTGGGTGCGCCAAGTTGGCGTACTCGTATCGAAAGGACCAGCCATGAGCTTCACTCGCAAGACTCTCAAAATCCTTGCTCTCATCTACTTTGTTTTGGGCATCGCCAGCCTCGTCACCGCCGGCGTCGGTATCGCCACGGGCGGTCTCGATTCCACGTACGGTTCGTACGCCACGCTCGCAGCGGTCGTGCTTATCGCCAAGGGTCTCGTCGACCTTGCCGCAGGCGTCGCCGGTATCAAGGGCGCCAACAAGCCTTCGCAGGTGGACGGCGCGTTTAAGCTCGGTATTGTTGCCGCGGTCGCCACGCTTGCCCAAGCGGTGCTCACGCTTCCCGCGTTTGGCGGCGACGCCATCAACTTTGGCGCCTTTGTCATCGTGGTGTACGACCTGTTCTTTGTTCAGCAGGCACACGCCGTTAAGGCCGAGAACAAGGACCGCCTGTAAGCGCTCGCTTCTCATAGCCTCTGCAGCCAAGCAACTAAAAAGGGCCGATCGCGCATCTCCGCGGTCGGCCCTTTACGTTTGCCCAGATAAAACCTACCAAAATAAACCTGTCCCTTTTTGGCAGGTTGTTAGCTGTGGCGGTACTCGGCGATGATGAAGTCGATGTCGGTTTGAAGGGTGTCCAAGTTTGCCAGGCGCTCTTTGTCGGCAGGGCGCGTGCGGTAGTAGTACGGCGTCATCTGGAACACCGCCTCGATGTCTGCCTGAGTCTGGAGCGTAATGTGCGCAGACACCCGCTGCGTTCCGACTAACTCGAGCTCGGTGGTCTTCGGCAGCTTCTCATCGTTAAGGTACGGCGTGTCGTAGAGCACCTCTTTGAGCCCAAAGAGATGACGAGCACCCGGTACCACGGTATAGAGTGAACCCTCTGGCGCCAGCACGCGGGCAAACTCGCGCTCGTTAAAGGGAGCAAAGAGTTCGGTCACCATATCGAAGGCGCCATCGGCCACGGGGATGTCCTTCATGTTGGCCACGAAGTAGGTCGCATCGCCGCGCTTGGCGGCAAGGCGCACCATCTCTTTGCCCAAGTCAAAGCCGTAAGCATCCACGCCCGGCACCGCGCCCATAGCACTCGTGTAATACCCCTCGCCACAGCAAATGTCGAGCAAGGGCAGCGGCTTGTCCGACATAGCCGCGCACCGCTGAGCTCGTTCGCGCACGAGCTCGACCATCGTATCGCGCAACGGCGCATAGTAACCGCGGTTCAGAAAGTCGCGACGGCTGCGCGCCTGTGACTTGGGATCGCCCATGGAGTCGCCGCTCTTGGACGAGCGCAGTAGATATAGATAGCCCTCGCGCGCACGGTCAAACCGGTGTCCGCCCGCACATGCAGCACCGCGCTCATTGTCCACCAACGGCTCATGGCAAACGGGACACAACAACATGGCAACTCCTTAGCGCGAACAACACAACGCCCACCATTGTCGCACGCCTTCCCCGCCTAGTCATTGGGGACGTTCTTGAATGACTAGTCGTTTAAGAACGCCCCCAACGACTAGTCGATTAGGAGTATCATCGTCTGCGCAAATAAGCACGATATAGCATGTTAGAG
>UROR01000101.1 GCA_900549535.1 uncultured Collinsella sp.
ATCGCGCTCGCGAGGAGGCACAGGCTGCCGAGGCTGCCGCCAAGGTCGCTGCCGCTCAGGCTGCCGCCGGTGTACTTGACGAGGATGCAGACGCCGCTGGGGCCGTCGAGGCCGACTCCGTCGAGGAGTAGCCATGCCAGAGGGTTCCGTCCGCAACTTCGATGAGATCTCGGATCGCCTGGACCAGATCATCGCCACCGTTCGCTCCAAGGATACGTCCTTGGAGCGTTCGCTCGATTTGTTTGACGAGGCGATTGAGCTGGGCTCCCGAGCGGTCGATATGGTCGACAAGTTTGAGCTGACGCCGCGTGAGGCCGACAAGCTCGAGCAGGAATACGATGAGGATGCGGCAAACGAGTCCCAAGATAGACAGGCTGCATCCCCGGATACGAATGGTTGATGGCATTCATGAAACGCGTGCGTCTCGATGACGAACTGATTTCACAGGGCATCTGCGCCGATCGCGCGGATGCCCTTCGCACTCTTATGGCCGGCTTGGTTTCGAGTGGCGGTGAGCGTTTGACCTCCCCGGGGCTCAAGGTGACGCCGGGCCTGCCACTGCACGTTAAGGGGCGCATCCCGTATGTTGGGCGCGGCGGGCTCAAGCTCGAGGGCGCGCTCGATGCGTTTGGGATTGATCCGACGGACCTTGCTTGCCTCGATGTGGGCTGCTCCACGGGCGGCTTTACTGATTGCCTGCTCAAGCGCGGCGCTGCGACCGTTGTCTCGGTGGACGTGGGTCGCGCCCAGTTCGATTGGTCATTGCGTCAGGACGATCGCGTGACGCTGTATGAGCGCACAAACGTGACGCAGCTGCCTGAGCTTGGCTATGCCGGCACCATCGACCTGGCTGTGTGTGATGTCTCGTTTACCAGCATCGCGAACATTATCGATGCGGTACTGGCCTGCCTGGCTCCTACGGGTGCATTCTGCACGCTCGTAAAGCCGCAGTTTGAGGCTCCGGCGGCGCTGGTGGGCGAGGGCGGTATTGTGACCGATCCCGCCGTGCGCCGCGATACACTCGTGGCGGCGGTTGAACTCTTTGCCGCCAAGGGCCTGTTCCCGGTCGATGTGTGCGTGTCACCCATTCATGGTGCCAAGGGCAACGTTGAGTTTTTCCTGTACGGCACTAGATTTGAATCTGGCGACCGCTCGCAAGACGAGCTGCAATCCCAGGTATCGGTTATGAGCGAGAAAGCTGCAACGCTATGAAGGTCTTTCTGGTTCCCAATTACTACAAGCAAGAGGCGGTCGAGAGCGGCCTGATGCTCGAGCTTTGGCTCACTCGTCAGGGCTATGAGGTCGCATGGGCGGCCGATCAGCGATCCAAGATTCAGAGCACGCCCGACGTTGACGATGCCGACCTGGTCATCACGCTCGGCGGCGACGGCACGCTGCTGCGCGCTGCCCGCATCCTCAACTATCGCGAGATTCCTATTCTAGGTCTTTCCTATGGTCACCTGGGCTTTTTAACTGCTGCGAGTCCCGAGGAGCGCGACATTCTGCAGGTCGTGAGCGACGCCCTGTCCGGTGAGCTGCACGTGAGCCGTCGCGCTACCATCGCCGCGGATATCGTGTCCGTGCGCGAAGACGGTACGAAGGATGTCGTGCGCACTTTCGCCCTGAACGACATGGCGCTCACGCGCGGCCCCCTGTCCGATATGGTTGAGTTCGACATCACGGTGTCGGGCCACCATATCGATCGACTGCGTGGCGACGGCGTGGTCGTGTCCACGGCGACTGGTTCTACGGGTTACGCGCTCAGTGCCGGTGGCCCCATCGTGAGCCCCGACTATACGGGCATGGTCTGCGTACCCATTGCGCCGCACACCATTCAGGCCCGTGCCTTCTTGACTTCGCCGAGTGATGTCGTCGAAATCTTTATGTCTGATGACCGTCCGAGCGTTCCGGCGATCGCTATCGATGGGCAGTTTATTACCTGTGATGGCACCGTTGAGAGCGTGGCGGTGCGTCGTGGGCCCGGCGATGTGCTGCTGCTGGATTACGGCCCCGAGAGCTTCTATAACTCGGTGAGCCGCGTATTCTACGGAGTCCGTCATGATCGATGAGCTGCAGGTTTCTAACATTGCACTCATTCGCGAGGCGACGCTGGTGCCGAGTGCCGGCCTGACTGTCCTGACCGGTGAGACCGGCGCCGGCAAGACTGCGCTGCTCTCGGCGCTCAAGCTTATTTTGGGCGAGCGCGCGGATTCGTCGACGGTGCGTGAGGGCGAGGCGCTGGCGAGCGTCGAGGCGCGCCTGTTTGACGGCCCACACGACGCGGAGGGCTTTACCGTGCAGCGCAGCCTTTCTGCCGAGGGTCGCAGCCGCGTCAAGATTGACGGCCGCATCGCCAGCGTGCGCGAGCTTTCGGAGCGCGTTGGCGTGATGATGGATTTGTGCGGCCAGCACGAGCACCAACGCTTGCTCGATCCGGCGCATCACGTTGCGATGGTTGATGCGTGGGCGGGACGCTCTGCGCTCGAGGCGCTGGATGCGTACCGCGCCTGCTTTAAGGCATCGCGTGCTGCCGCCAAGGAGGTTCGACGTGTTGAAGAGGCCTCGCGTGCGCAGGGGAGCCGCGTCGAGGAGGCGCGCTTTGCGCTCGAGCGCATCGGCGAGGTCGACCCCAAACCGGGCGAGTATGAGGAACTCGAGGAACTGCTGCCGCGCTCCGAACATGCCGAGGTACTGGTTGCCACGGCCAATGATGCCCATGCATCGCTTGCTGCCGAAGGGGGAGCGCTCGATGCCGTGAACAGTGCCGTGGCAGAGCTTTCCCGTATGGCTGCCGTCGATCGCAAGCTGGGCGACATTGCCGATGCGCTTTCGGATGCCTGTATCTCCCTTGAGGATTGCGCGAACGAGCTTCGTACCTATCGCGATGGCGTCGCCTTCGACCCGCGCGAGCTCGCTCGCATGCGTGAGCGGTATTCCGACCTCAAGGGTCTGTTGCGTCAGTGGGGTCCCACTATGGACGATGTTTTTGCCATGCGCGATCGCTCGCAAGAACTGCTGTCCCTGGTCGATGATGGCGATGAGCAGATCAAAAAGGCGCGTGAGGCACTCGGGAGCGCCGAGCGCGAGTTGTTTGCCGCTGCCAAGGCACTTAAGCGCGCTCGCAATACGGCGGCCCCGCGCTTCTGCCACGAGGTTGGCCGCCAGATGGCGCGCTTGGAGATGGGTAGTGCCGAGCTCGTCTGGGAGTCGCGCGATCTTCCCCGTGCTGAGTGGACGCCCGTTGGTCCTTCGAGCTACGAGCTGCTATACCGCAGCGGTGCCGGCTTGACGCCACGTCCCCTGCGCCGCATTGCGTCGGGCGGCGAGCTCAGCCGCGTCATGCTGGCAAGTAAGGTTGTCCTCGGTAACGCGGACGGTGTCGATACGCTGGTGTTTGACGAGGTCGATGCCGGTGTCGGTGGCTCAACGGCGCGTGCACTCGCGGGCGTGCTGGCAGATCTCGCCGCTACGCATCAGGTGATTGTCGTAACCCACTTGGCGCAGGTCGCCGTCATGGCCGACAAGCATTATGTTGTCAGCAAGGAACCAGGCGATGTTCCCCAGACGCATTTGGACGAGGTAACCGGCGAAGCGCGTACCGCCGAGATCGCCCGCATGTTGAGCGGCGATCAGTCCGAGGCAAGCCTGGCGCACGCCAAACAGATGCTTGCGGAGGCGCGTGCCTAGGCCGAGCCGCCACATGTATGTCCAATCCGGCCGCCACGAAACGGGTCCATCTACTACGTTTGGCAGGGCATCGGCAACCACGCCAAGAATTGCAAAAAGAAAACCGCAGGTAGAACGCCTGCGGTTTTCTCTATTTTGGGTGTATGGTTGGCGCTTGAGGTTAAAACGTAGTAGATGGGCGGATTTCGTGGCGAGGGGCGTCTATCGGCTCCCCAATTTACCTACTCAACGACCTTATCCGGCTGGATGAGCTCCTCGTAGTAGCTGATATGCTCACGCGCGTCTTCAATCTCGGGCAGCAGGAAGTTGTAGATGACTTCGATGATCATCGTGGCGCTGATCTTAGAGAACGCAAAGTCGCCCGTCGTCAGCAGCGCTTCGTGGTTGACGGTATTAAAGGTGTAGTCTGCCAGACGCGCGAGCGGGGATTTGCTGTCGCTGCTGATGACGACTACGGTTGCGCCGCAGTTGCGAGCCGCTTTTGCCATGCGATTCAGTCGGCGCGATTTGCCGGAGTTTGAGATAAGCACGATGACGTCACCCGGGCGTAACGTGAGCGCAAAGCCGATTGATGTCTCGCTAATGGTGCTCGCCATGCAGCGCAGGCCCAGCTGCGAAAACTTAAACGTCGCATCGAGCGCGACCGCGTTCGTATTGCCCACAGCCGCAAACTCAATAACCCCTGCATGCTTAAGGGCATGCACAACAGCCGCAAGCGTATCGTGGTCGATTCCGTCGATGGTCGCATTAAGCTCGCTCACCTTGGCAGCCAGGATGTTCTTGAGGCTCTGCTCCATATTGTCGAGCGAGACCTCGTCGGTCAGGCCCTCGTTGCGCTGGCTTTCCAAATCCCTCGCCAACGAAAACTGAAAGCTGCGGAAGCTGCCAAACCCAAGCTTGCGGCAGAAGCGCGAAACGGTCGCCTCGGACGTGGCAGCGGCGCGTGAGAGCTGAGCCGCCGTGAGGCGTGGAGCCTCGGACTGGTGCTCCAATATATAGTCGACAATGCGCTGCTCGGACTCGCTGTATCCCTGGTGGGTACTAATGAGGGAAAGTGCGCTCTTGCTACTATCGGTCATGGATGGCTCCTGGTTGGCATGAAAATCGAACTTGTTTTGCAATGCCATAGTATGCGGGCATTTTCAATTACAAGATACACCTTGCCGTTTCAAGTGTTGATGGTAAACTTTCATTTACCGTTTACGGTTATGAAAGAACCTTTCACCGGAGATTTGCACCTTGGCTCTTCTCACGCGGACGGTAGGTTGGTATCTTTCAGTTGTGGAAAAACGCGCATCGAAGCGCGTGTAGGGGAGCGCCCGCGGGCGCTGTACTCAAGAAGGAGGGACACATGGCTAAGTTTGACATCATCGCCGCCACCGGTTGCCCGACCGGCATTGCGCACACCTTCATGGCGAAGGAGGCGCTGGAGAAGGCAGCTGCCGAGCGCGGTCTGACCATTAAGGTCGAGACTCATGGCCAGGTCGGTGTCGAGAACGAGCTCACCAAGAGTGAGATCGCTGGCGCCAAGGCCGTCGTCGTCGCAGCCGATAAGGATGTCCAGGCCGAGCGTTTCGCCGGCAAGCCCATGGTTTCCGTTGGTGTTTCCAAGGCCCTGTCCGTTGAGGCCGCCGGTAAGTTGATTGACCGCGCGCTCGCCGCTAAGGGCGACAGCACGGTTGCAGCCGCTGCCGATGTCGAGGACGAGGTTGAGGAGAAGGAGTCCATCGGCCACATCATCTACAAGCACCTCATGAACGGCGTCAGCCACATGCTGGTCTTCGTCGTTGCTGGTGGTGTTCTGACCGCCGTTTCGTTCCTGTGGGGCATTACGTCCTTCGATTCGACGGCGTCTGACTACAACAGCTTTGCTGCTATGCTCAAGATCATCGGCGGCATTGCCATGAACCTCATGGTTCCCGTGCTTTCCGCCTACATCGCCGAGTCCATCGGCAAGCGCCCGGCGCTCGTCCCCGGCTTCGTCGCCGGTATGATCGCCATCCAGGGCCTGCCTGTTAACGCCGAGACCGGCATGATCGATGCCGGTGGCGCCGGCGTGGGCTTCGGCTTCCTGGGCGGCATCGTCGGCGGCTTCCTTGCCGGCTATGTCATCTTGCTGCTCGAGAAGGTCTTTGCCGGTCTGCCCAAGAATCTGGACGGCCTCAAGGCTATCTTCCTGTACCCGCTGTTCTCGACGGCTATCGTCGGCCTGGTCATGCTCGGCATTTCCGGCCCCATGGCTGCCATCAACACCGCCATGATGGACTTCCTCAAGGGCCTGTCCGCCTCTGGCGCCGTTGTCCTGGGTCTTGCCATCGGCTGCATGTGCGCCTTTGACATGGGCGGCCCGGTCAACAAGGCTGCTTACGTTACCGGTACCGCTATGCTCACCGAGGCACTGGCCGCCGGTGTTGGCACCGATACCTACAACTTCGGCACCAACTTCATGGCTGCCGTTTCCGCCGCCTGCATCGTTCCGCCGCTGATCACCACCTTCGCCGTCGTTGTCGGCAAGAAGTACTTCAGCCAGGAGGACCATGACGCCGGTGTCGTCAACCTCATCCTTGGTTGCACCCACATCACCGAGGGCGCCATTCCGTTCATGACCAAGAACATCTGGCCCGTCATGCCCATCATGATGCTCGGTTCTTCTATCGCTTCGATCCTGACCATTATGTTCAACGTTCACGATCCGGCGCCTCACGGTGGCTTCCTGGTCCTGCCCGTTGTCGAGAACGGTCCGCTGTGGGTTCTCGCGATCCTCATCGGCGCTGTGGTCGGTGGCATCCTGTTCGTGGCCTTTAAGAAGTACGACTTCGAGAAGAACCAGAAGGCCGCTCCTGCAGCCAAGCCGGTTGAGGCTCCCAAGGCCGCTGCCGTCGAGGCCCCCAAGGCCGAGGCTGCCGACTTCGTTAAGGTCGAGAATGTCTTTGTTGCCGAGGACTTCGCTTCTCGTGACGAGGCTCTGAGCTTCGTTTCCAACCAGGCTGTCAAGGCCGGTATCGCCAGCGACGCCGACGCCGTGTTGAACGCCTTCCTGGCCCGCGAGGCCGAGGGCACCACGGGCATGATGGAGGGCTTCGCCATCCCGCATGCCAAGTCCGACGCCATTACCGAGGCTGCTGTTATCGTCGTCAAGGACGAGTCCGGCGTGACCGGTTGGGACACCATGGACGGCGCTCCCGTCAACGTGGCTATCGCCCTGCTCATCCCCGGTGCACAGGCCGGCACTACGCACCTCAAGATCCTGTCCAAGGTCGCCGAGGCGCTCATGGACGAGGGCTTCCGTGCCACCGTCAAGGGTTCCACCGACGCCGCCAAGATCGCCAAGACGATCAACGCCCGCCTGGTCTAATCCAGCAGTTAGCGAATAATATCGCCCCTTGTAACAAAGGCGGAGACCCTCACCAGGGCCTCCGCCTTTTTCATGCCCCTTCTTCTGACTTGCGGTGAAATAAGGACTGCTTAAACGTTTCAACCCAAAATTCAGTCCCTATTTCACCGCAACCTCGAAGGAGGGGATAGCGCGGCCTGTCTATCGGATCGTCCGTGCGGACAAATATTCAGCCAGAATTCCTTTCGCACGATATTTCTTGGACGGACTGAGTTTCCGTAGCTCGCCTGCCGGGCGGGGCGGTTAAGTTTGTCGCGAGTTCCGCACGCAAAGGAAAGCACTTAATGTGCTTTCCGTCTTGCGCAGGACTGTAGAGCA
>UROR01000102.1 GCA_900549535.1 uncultured Collinsella sp.
GGTCCCACCGGCCGGGGCCGGGCTTGGTTTTGAAAACGTCCTCGACCAATGAATCGCCCCCGTTCTGCTCCTTCGGAGCTACGAACGGGGGCGATTCTGGTGTGCGGATTGTTTTGAATACCAAGCCCGGCCCCGGCCTGCGGCGACACAACTGGCGGTTCTTGGGCATCACTTGCTGGCGGGGTTCCATGTCTGAGTTGGACTTGGTTGGTGGGGTTACTGATCCCGGTCGCTGCCCCGTCTCAGCATCGATCTTAGCTTCTCGAAGCTCTCCTCGCTCAGGCAGTGCTCCATGTGGCAGCCCTCTTGCGACGCGACCTCGGGCGTTACGCCTGCGTCCTCTAGCAGACCTACAAAAAAACAGTGGCGCTCCCACATTTGACGGGCAACCTCAAGACCGCGTTCCGTCAGATGCACGTCGCGTTTGCCCATCTCCACGTAGCCGGTCCTCTCCAAGGCCGCCATGGCTTTAGAGACGCTTGCTTTGGTTACGCCCAAGTATTCGGCAACGTCGATCGAGCGCACGATGCCCTGACGTTCCGACAGAACGTAGATCGATTCGAGATAGTCTTCTCCGGATTCACGTAGGGCCATGGGCCGCCTTTCGCGATGATTGCTAGTTAGCCTTTGGATACTTTCCTTGGCTTACTTTACCGCAAAAGTTGCCTATGTCTTACTACATTGACCAAAAAGTTAGCCGTGTTTCACAAAACGCGCGGGCGAAGCGCAACACCCCTTGCGCGCGGTGCACAGCGCGCAAGGGGTGTCCCCAGTTGCCGGCAGGAAAGGAACGTCCCTAAGTGCCGGGCGCCAGCCCTCAGCTAGATAAGGCCAAAGTGCTTCGCGGCGTTGTAGATGCCGTCGTCGTCCACAGCGGTCGTTACGTAGGTCGCGGCGGCCTTCACGGTATCCTGCGCGTTGCCCATGGCCACACTTGTGCCCACGGCCGAGAACATCGACAGGTCGTTCTCGCCGTCGCCAAAGGCGATCGCCTCGCTCGCGTCGATGCCCAAGCGCTCCAGCGTCGCCGCCACGCCCAGGTCCTTGCCGCCGTTAGCGGGAATAATATCGCAGAACAGATCGCACCAGCGCGTAGTGAGCGAATGCGACACGGAATCGGTCACGATATGCTCGTCGGCCGGATCAACAAAGGCGCAAAACTGGTAGACCGGTGCGTCAAAGGCGTGCTCAAACGGCTCCTCATGGTAGACAATCCCCGCGTTACTGCCAGCCGTCACCACGCGCTCGGACAGGCGGTTCACAAACGAATTCTCGCCCTGCATGCACAGCGAGTCGTAGCGCCCCTCGGCCACCTGGCCCACGATCACCGCAACGTCGTCCGGGTCAATCGGACAGCTGCGGTAAACCCCCTCGGCATCAAAGCAGTGCTGGCCCGAAAGCGTAATGTACGCATCCCAACCCAAGTCGAACAGCCAATCGGGCATCTGGTAGGTCGGGCGACCCGTAGCAATCACGCATGCGATCCCCTGCTCGTGAAAGCTATCGAGCACCCGCTGCGCCGACGCCGGAATCCGGTGCGTCTTAAAGCTCAGCAGCGTGCCGTCGATATCGAAAAACGCGGCTTTGATCATCCTCGTCTACTCCTCGCCCTCGAGCTTTTCGCTCGCCTCGAGCCATGCCATCTCCAGCTCGTCCATGGCGGCGTGGGCCTCGTCGATCTTTGCCTGCTGCTCGCCCAGCGCCGTGTAGTTGGTGGGATCGACCTGAGCCATCGCAGCCTCGGCCTCCTCCACGCGAGCGCGCTGCGTCTCCATCTTGCGCTCGAGCGAGCTCACCTCGCGGCGGAGCTTCTGGCGCTCGGCGTTGGAAAGACCGTTGGGCTGCCCGCTCGTCTTGGGCTTTTCGGCCGCAACCGCTGCGGCACCGGTGTCGAACGTGCCGGTCTTGGCACTCGGCGCGCCCACGGGCTCGCCCTCGGCGGTAGCGTTGCACAGGCGCAGGTACTGGTCGACGCCGCCGGGCATATGCGTCAGGTGGCCGTCGAGCAGCGCCCACTGCTGGTCGGTCACGCGCTCCATCAAAAAGCGGTCGTGCGTCACCAGAATCAGCGTGCCGGGCCAGCCGTCCAGCAAGTCCTCGACAATCGCCAGCATGTCGGTATCCAGATCGTTGCCGGGCTCGTCCAGGATGAGCACGTTGGGCTCGTCCAGGATCGTCAGCAGCAGCGACAGGCGACGGCGCTGGCCGCCCGAAAGATCGCCGATGCGGCTCCAGAGCTGCTGCGTCGTAAAGCCCAGACGCTCGCAGAGCTTCTCGGGCGAAGTCTCCTTGCCGTCGATGACGTAGTACTTCTTATAGTTGCCGAGCACCTCGCGGATCGTGTCACCCATGTAGGGCTCGAGTTCCTCGAGCTGCTGCGACAGAACGCCAAAGCGCACCGTCTGGCCAATCTTCACACGGCCGCGCGTGGGCTCAATCTTGCCCTGGATCACGTCGAGCAAGGTCGACTTGCCGGCGCCGTTCTCGCCCAAAAGACCATAGCGGTCGCCCGCGCCGATGAGCCAGGTCACATCGGTGAGCACCTGCTTGGGCGCACCATCGGTATCCGCATAGCCGGCATCCACGTCGATGACATCGATGACCTGCTTGCCTAGGCGGCTCACGGCAAGGCGCTTGAGCTCCAGCTCGTCACGCACGGGCGGTACGTCGGCGATCAGCTCGCGAGCAGCCTCAACGCGAAACTTGGGCTTGGTGGAACGCGCCTGGGCGCCGCGGCTCAGCCACGCGAGCTCCTTGCGCGCCATGTTGCGACGGCGCTCCTCGGTAACGGCGGCCATGCGGTCGCGCTCCACGCGCTGCAGGATATATGCCGAGTAGCCGCCCTCGAAGGGATCGACCTGGCCGTCGTGGACCTCCCACATGCTGGTGCAGACCTCGTCCAAGAACCAGCGGTCGTGCGTGACCACGAGCATGGCGCCCTGGCCGCGCTGCCAGCGGGCCTTTAAGTGACGCGCAAGCCAGTTGATGGTGCGCATGTCCAGGTGGTTGGTGGGCTCGTCGAGCATGAGCACGTCGTAGTCGCCGATCAGCAGGCGCGCGAGGTCCACGCGACGGCGCTGACCGCCCGAAAGCTCGCCCACCGTGCCCTCCCAGGGCACATCGCTAATAAGACCGGCCAGAATCTGGCGCGTACGCGGACTCGACGCCCACTCATACTCGGGCGTGTCGCCCACAACGGCATGATGCACGGTATCGGTGTCGACAAGCTGGTCCTTTTGGCCGAGCAGGCCGATCGTGGTGCCGCGGCGGTGAGTCACGCGTCCGTCATCGGGCTCCAGCGTGCCGGCGAGCACGCTCAGCAGCGTCGACTTGCCGTCGCCGTTTTTACCGACAATACCAATGCGGTCGCCCTCGCCCACGCCGAGCGTCACGCTATCGAAAATATGCTTGGTGGGAAACTCTAGGCTGATGGAATCGCATCCCAAAAGAATCGCCATATGCCCTGCTCCTTCGTAGAGATTCAACGTTGTCCATGATAGCGAAAACCACCACAAAGGGGACAGGCACCTTTGTGGTGGTTTTGGGCAAGCGCACCAGCACGCGACGCAAAAAGGCGGGCCATCTCCCGCAAGAGATGACCCGCCTCTCCAATCAGCCCCGCGGCAACCGTGGCCACCGCGGGCCTCAAGCATGTCCCGGACTAGGAGAACATGCCGGTGAGGTAATCATTCAGCCGCTTATCCTTGGGCCGTTGGAAAATCTCGTCGGTCTCGTCGTACTCGACCATATCGCCCATGTAGAAAAACGCCGTGCGGTTGGAAACGCGCGACGCCTGCTCCATGTTGTGCGTCACGATGACGATGGCGCGGTCGGCCACGATCGACGACATGAGGTCCTCGATCGCCAGCGTCGAGATGGGGTCGAGCGCCGAGCAGGGCTCGTCAAACAGGATTACGTCGGGGTTGAGTGCCAGCGTGCGCGCGATGCACAAACGCTGCTGCTGACCGCCCGAAAGCGCGTAGGCGCTCTTGTCCAGCTTGTCCTTGACCTCGTCCCACAGGGCCGCACCGCGCAGGCTTTCCTCGACCATGCGATCGAGCTCGTCGCGGTCGGTGATGCCGTGGCGCTTGGGCGCAAACGTGATGTTGTCGCGAATGGACTTGCGGAAGGGGTTGGGCTGCTGAAACACCATGCCAATGGACCGGCGCAGCTCGTAGGTATTCTCGGTCTTGGTGTTCACGTTGCGTCCGCGGTAGCTGATCTCGCCCTCCACGCGGCAGCCGCGAATCTCGCGATTCATCAGGTTGAGGCTGCGCAAGAAGGTCGACTTGCCGCAGCCCGAAGGCCCGATGAGCGCCGTGATCTCGCCCTTATGGAAGTCGAGCGACGTATTGTGCAGCGCATGGCGGTCGCCATAGTACACGTTGACGTCCTTGGCGGAGAGCACGACCTCGTCGCTCACGGCCTTGCCGCTCACGCGCACGCGCCTCTCGCTCTCCCCCACGCTCGACAGAAAGTCCTGGGTGTCGGACGCGGCCGCCTCGGTTGCGGGCGTTGCATTCATATCGCTCATTCGGCCGTCATCTTCCTTGCCAGTTGCTTGCCCACGATACGGGCGACTACGTTAAACAGCAGCACGCAGGTCATCAGCAGTGCGGCGGTGCCCCAAACGATCTGCTGGGCCTCGGGGCTGCCCTCGCCATAGATCTTGTAGATGTGCACGGCCAGCGACTCGCCGGGACGGAACACGTTCCAGGCGCAAGTGGGGCTCGACAGGTTAAAGCTCAAGAAGTTCAGGCGAACCGGCGAGCTCATGCCCGAGGTAAAGAGCAGCGCCGCGGCCTCGCCAAACACGCGGCCGGCCGAAAGCACGATGCCGGTCACGATGGCGGGCATGGCCTCGGGAATCAGGATGTGCAGTGTGGCCTCCCAGCGAGTGAGGCCCATGGCCAGGCACGCATCGCGCTGGGCCTGCGGCACGTCCTCGAGCGCCTGCTGAATCACGCGCACCAGGATGGGGATGTTGAACATGGTGAGCGCGACGGCGCCGGAGATGATGGAGTACTTCCAGCCCAGCTGCACCGAGAACACCAGAAAGCCGAACATGCCTACGACAATGGAGGGCAGCGAGGACAGCGTCTCGATGGCGGTCGAGGCGATGTCGCGAATAGGCCCATCGGGCGCGTACTCAACCAAAAAGACCGCGCCGCCCAGGCTAATGGGCACCGAGATGATCAGGGTGATCAGCAGCAGATAGAACGAGTCGAACAGCTGGTAGAGCACGCCGCCCTGCGTTCCGTTGGCGCGTGCGGGCTGCGTGAGAAAGCCCGGCTGGAACAGCGTCGAGATACCCTCGAACAGGATGTAGGCCACCATGGAGACGACGATAAGCATGACGATGGCGACAATCGCCGTCAGCACGCCCGTGGCGATGCGGTCCTGCTTTTGGACACGCCCGAGTCTCGCCTCGTCGATGTGGATGCGCGTGCTAGCCACGAGCCTTCGCCCCCTTGCGGCCGATAAGGTGGATGATCAGGATAAAGATGAGGCTCATGCCCATCAGCAGCAGGCCGAGCGCCCACAGGACGTCGTCCTGGGCCGAGCCCTCGGCATAGACCGCCATGGACGTGGTGAGCGTGGTGGTGATGGTGGACGCCGGCGACAACAGCGACGTCGGCATGGCTTCGATACCGCCGATGACCATGCGCACGGCGAGCGTCTCGCCAAAGGCGCGGGTCATGCCAAGGATGACTGCGGTCATGAGCGACGGCATGGCAGACTTGAGCACCACGTGCCAGATGGTCTGCCAGCGGGTATAGCCCAGCGCGAGCGAGCCCTGACGGTAGCTGTCGGGCACGGCACGCAGGCCATCGACCGAAAGCGTGGTCATGGTCGGCAGGATCATGACGGCCAGCACGATGGCGCCGGGCAGGATGCCCAGACCCGTACTCACGTGGAAAACGCTCTTCATAAGGCCGACGACCACGTGAAAGCCAATCAGGCCAAAGACGACCGAGGGAATGCCGGTCAAAAGCTCAATAAGCGGCTGAAAGACCTTGGAGCCAAACTTAGGCTGGATCTCGACCGCGAAGATGGCAGAGCCGATGGCGATGGGCAGTGCGATGAGCGTGGAGAGTACCATGACCGCAAACGAGGTGACGATCAGGGGCAGGGCGCCGGTATAGGGCAGACTGTTTTCGGCCGTGTTGGCCAGGTCCCACTTGGTGCCGGTGAAGAACTCGACGACCGAAACGCCGTCCTTGAGAAAAGCCGAGAGGCCCTTTTGGGCGACCATAAAGATGAGCGCGGCAACGACAAGCGTCACGAGCGCTACGCACGCGCCCGTGACGCCCAGGCCCACGTTCTCAAGGTCGCGCTTTGGCAGCTGTTTTGCCATTGCAAACCTTTCCGGGGCGATTACTTATTTAGCAGAGACCTTGCCGCTGGCGTCCTTGACGACCTTCATGGCAGAGACGGGGATGAAGCCCTGCTCCTCGACGAGCTTGCCCTGGACGTCGTCGGAAAGCATGAACTCCAGGAAGGCCTTGGTGGCCTCGTCGGCGTCCTTGGAGCAGTACATGTGCTCGGTAGCCCAGATCTTAAAAGAGTCGTCGGTGACGTTCTTGCTCTTGGGCTCGACGCCCTCGACCTTGATGGCGTTGAACTTGGAGTCATCGAAGTGTGAGAAGTCGAGGTAGGAGATGGCGTTGTCGGTGCTGGCCATCTGAGTCTGGACATCGCCGGACTTGTCGAGCTCGGCGTCGCCCTTAAAGTCGACGG
The DNA here is from genome assembly GCA_900549535.1 of uncultured Collinsella sp. Taxonomy (GTDB): domain Bacteria; phylum Actinomycetota; class Coriobacteriia; order Coriobacteriales; family Coriobacteriaceae; genus Collinsella. The sequence continues at coordinate 6,742 of UROR01000102.1, forward strand.
CCTCGTCGCCAAAGACGGCGGCCTCGAAGGTGGCGCGGGTGCCGGAGCCGGCCTTGCGGTTGAGAACGACGATGGTGGCGTCGTCGCCGCCGACCTCCTTCCAGTTGGTAATCTGACCGGAGAAGATACCCTTGAGCTGCTCGAGGGACAGGTCGTCGACCTTGACGTTCTTGGAGACGACGGGGCCCATGCCCACGACGGCGACCTCGTGGTCGACGAGGTTCTTGACCTGATCGGCCTCAAGCTTGGTCTCGGCGAAGACGTCGGAGTTACCGATGGCAACGGTGCCGGCGGCGACAGCGGTCAGGCCCTTGCCCGAACCGTTGCCCGAGCCGGAGACGGAGACATCGGGGTTGGCATCCATGAACTTCTCGGCAGCGGCCTCGACAAGAGCCTGGAACGAGGAGGCGCCGTCATAGGTCACCTCGCCGGAGACAGACTCAGCAGCGGCAGCGGCGCTGCCCGTATCGGCGGCGTCGGATGCGCCGGAGCCGCCGCAACCAACGAGACCGAGACCGACGATGCTGGCAAGACCACCAGCGAGGCCGAGGAACTGACGACGAGAATAAGCCTGATCGAGCATG
>UROR01000103.1 GCA_900549535.1 uncultured Collinsella sp.
AGTTTTGCACCTTGGTCGTGGTGCCCTTGGCTGTAAGAGGCGAGTTGCAGTTGAGGGTGACGTTGGGGTTCATGCCGTTTTGGATGGCGGTGGCCAGCGTAAAGGCCTTAAACGTGGAGCCCACGGGACGCTTGGCCGTGGCGTGGTTCACGTGGTTCTCGTCGGCGTTGTAGTCGTATCCGCCCACCATGCACTTGATGTAGCCGGTCTTGGGGTCGACGACGACCATGCCCATGTCCAGGCCGTCGAGCGAAAGCGTGTCGAGCTGGGCGCGCACGGCCTCCTCGGCAGTCTGCTGCATCGTGGGGTCGATGGTGGTCTTGACGGTCAGGCCGCCCTTAAACAGCACGTCGGTGGAGAACTCCTGCTCCAGCAGCTGCTTAACATAGGCGACAAAGTAGGGCTGCGAATACACGTCGACGCCGCTGCCCGAAATCTCGGTCACGTTGAGGGTGATGGGCTCGGCCTGCGCAGCGTCGTGCTCCTCCTGCGTGATGTGACCCAGGCGCAGCATGTTGTCGAGGACCTTGTTGCGGCGAGACAGCGCCAGGTCGGGATTGACCGTGGGGTCATACTGCGACGGCGAGTTGGGAAGGCCGATGAGCAGCGCGGCCTCGCTCAGGGTGAGGTCGGCGGCGCTCTTGGACAGATAGGTCTCTGCCGCTGCCTCGATGCCGTAGGCGCCATGGCCGTAATAGATGGTGTTGAGGTACATCATGAGGATTTCGTCCTTGGAGTACATCTCTTCCATCTTGATGGCGATGTAGGCTTCGCGCACCTTACGCTCGATGGTCGAATCGAACTGCTCCTCCTGCAGGATGGTGTTACGTACCAGCTGCTGGGTGATGGTCGAGGCGCCCTCGTGGCCACCGGAGACGGTTGCCACGGCAGCACGCGCGATACCCCACAGGTCGATGCCGCCATGCTCGTAGAAGCGCTCGTCCTCGACGTCGACGGTGCCCTGCAGCACGTACGGGGAAACCTGGTCTTTGGTGATGGACTTGCGGTTTTGCGTGTAGAAGCTCGCGATCTTGTTGCCGTTGCAATCGACGATCTCGGTGGGTTCACTCACCAGATAGGCGTTGGCGTCGGTATAGTCGGGCAGATCGGACAGCCAACGATTGACGTTGCCGATCATGCCGATGCCAAACGCTACGCCCGCGATGAGCAAGAAGCCCAAGAACGAGAGCAGGATCATGGGCAGGGCATGCGTCTTGGAACGACTGCGTCCCTGTCGTTGGCGAGGACCCATATATTGACCTCCAGGTATGTCGTGCCGAGCGGCGGGTGAGCCGCTGGGGCAGGATGGACATAAGTTATTACACGATAAACCAAACGAGGCGCGCGAGGCCTCGTGTATGCTGGATGACGGCATTTTTCAGAGTGAATGCATACCTTGGTAAGGAGTTTGCCGATGGCGATTCGGACGATGGGGCCGAGCGGACAATACGAGACTGGATTGGATGCTGCCGGTGCGGCGCTGCCCGAGCTGCTGGCGCCGGCGGGCGGGCTCGACCAGATGCTTGCGGCCATCGCCGCGGGTGCCGATGCCATCTATGCGGGGTTGGGCGGCTTTAACGCCCGCGTGAGCGCGCATGGTTTTACGGATGACGAGTTTGCGCGCGGCTGCGCCGTGGCGCATGCCCATGGCGTGCGCGTGTACGTGACGCTCAACGTGTTCGTGTTTGACGATGAGTTATCCGACGCGGTGGCGTTGGGAGCTCATGCACTGGAGCTGGGCGCCGATGCTCTGATTGTCGCCGATGCCGGGTTGGCCTGCGCGCTGCGCGCGGCGATTCCCGGGGTCGAGATTCACCTGTCCACGCAGGCGGGCGTTCATAGCGAAGGCGCCGTGCGGCTTGCCGCCGATGAGCTGGGGGTCGAGCGCGTGACGACGGCACGCGAGCTGACGGTCGACGAGATTGCGGCGCTATGTGCCACGGGCGTGCCCATCGAGGTATTCTGCCACGGTGCGATTTGCATCGGCTATTCGGGGGCGTGCGAGTTCTCGGCCCTGCGGCGTGGGCGCTCGGCGATGCGCGGCGACTGCACGCAGCCGTGCCGTCTGGCGTACGACCTGGTGGACGAGGCTGGACAGAGCGTTGTCGCCGTCGAGGGAGATCGCCTGCTGTGCCCGCGCGACTATCTGGGTATTGCGCATCTGCCCGAGCTTGTAGATGTCGGCGTGGCGTCGCTCAAGATCGAGGGGCGCATGAAGAACCCCGATTACGTATTCAACGTGGTGCGGGTGTGGCGCCGGGCACTCGATATGCTGTGCGACGGCGCGCGGGACCCCGGTGCCGTGGAAGAGCTTGAGCGCGAGCTGGGAAGGTCGTTTAACCGTGGGTTTACCGATGCGTACCTGCGAGGACGTTCGGGTGCCGAGCTGATGAGCTTTGAGCGCGCAATTAACCAGGGCGTGCGCGTGGGGCGCTTGGTCGCTGTGGGCCACGAAGAGGTGACCGTTGAGCTCGACGCCGCCGTGGCGGCGGGTGACACGCTCGAGATTCGGTTCTATCCGGGTGTCGACGCGCGTCCCGATGTGCCCAAGCGCTGGCCGCAGGTGCCCTGCCCGGTGGATGCAGCAGCGGGGAAGCGCGTCGTCGTGCATTGCAAGCGTAAGGTGGACGCGGGCTGCGAGGTGTGCCTGATTCGTAGCGCCGGCGTATTGGATCAGACGGCGGCGGTGTTGGAGCGCATGCGGGCCGAGGCGGATGCGATTGCGCCCGTTGCACGTGCCGTTGAGGTACTGCCCTTTGAGGACGTTGCGGTGGATGGCGGTGCGTCGACGGAGTTGGTGGAGTGCGCGGTTCCCGCTCGCATGGTTTTTGCTTGGCAGCTGATGGATGCCGACCCGCGCGGGGAACTCGATTTGTCCGACGCCGTTGTGGTGCTTGACGAGGTGTGCCGCGCGAGTGACGCTGACTGGACCCGCTCACTGATGCAGCGTGCCGGGCGCGTCGTCTGCCGCAACCTGGGACAGGTGGTGATCGCTCGCGAGCTGGGCGTGGCGTTTGATGTGGCGGCGCCGGTGTTCTGCGCGAATCGGGCCACGCTTACCTGGCTGCGCGGACTCGGTGCGGGGCGGGTGTACTTGCCGGCCGAGTTGCTCGGCAATGATGCGGAGCGTATTGCCGAACTGGCTGCTGAACCCAGCGTCTTGGGTCCGGTCGACGCCGACCGTCCCGAGCTTATGGTGTGCGAGCACTGCCTGCTGACCGCCGAGGGCGTCTGCGCCACCGATGCGACGGGACAGGTCCGTTGCCGCGGCTGCTTGCGTCGTCGGCAGGTACGCTATCTGGTCGAGCGTGGCGGTACACGTCTGCCAGTTGCCATTGACGCATGCGGCAGGACGAGGATTTTCCTGTCGTAGGTGCTGCGTCGCGTCAGTTTGTTATCATAAGAGAGTTTATGGACTTCCAGCACCGCCGTTTTCGGCGAGGGTGCTATAGCAAAAGGAGGATACCCAATGCTGTCTGTTGACGAGCAAATGCGTATCATCACCTCGGGCGCCGCGCAGATCGTTCCCGAGGCCGACCTTCGCAAGAAGCTTGAGAAGGGCGAGCCCCTCAACATCAAGCTCGGCGTCGACCCCACCAGCCCCGACCTGCACCTGGGCCACGCCGTGCCGCTGCGCAAGATGCGTCAGTTCCAGGACCTGGGCCACAACGTCACCCTCATCATCGGCAACGGTACCGCGCTGATTGGCGATCCCTCGGGCAAGAACTCCACCCGTCCGCAGCTTTCGCAGGAGCAGATCGAGGCCAATGCCGAGACCTATGTGAGCCAGGCCATGAAGATCCTGGATCCCGAGAAGACCACCATCGTGCACAACGGCGACTGGATCCTTTCGATGGACCTGGCCGGCCTGCTGCAGGTGTGCTCCAAGTTCACCGTCGCCCGCATCCTCGAGCGCGACGACTTTACCAAGCGCTACCAGTCCCAGACGCCGATCGCCCTGCATGAGTTCCTGTATCCCGTGATGCAGGCTTTCGACTCCGTGCAGATCAAGGCCGACGTGGAGATGGGCGGCACCGACCAGCTCTTCAACCTGCTCGCCGGCCGCGAGCTCATGGAGAAGATGGGCATGGAGCCGCAGATCGCGCTCACCATGCCGCTGCTTGAGGGCACCGATGGCGTGCGCAAGATGTCCAAGTCCTATGGCAACTACATCGGCCTGACCGACGCGCCCAAGGATATGTTCGGCAAGACCATGTCCATCCCCGACGAGATGATCGGCAAGTACTATCGTCTGGCCAGCTCGCTCACCCCGGCCGAGGTCGACAAGATCGACGCTGCTCTGGCCGACGGCTCTGCCGACCCCTACGAGCTCAAGCGCGCTCTGGGCCGCGACCTGTGCGACACCTACCACGGCGCCGGCGCCGGCGACGAGGCTCAGGCCGAGTTCGACCGCGTATTCAAGGAGGGCCAGCTTGCCGACTTCCCCGAGAAGCATGTCGAGCTGACCGTCAACGACGAGGGTCAGATCTACCTCGCCGGCCTGCTCAAGGACCTGGGCCTTTCGGCGAGCGCCGGCCAGGCTCGTCGCGATATCGACGGCGGCGGCGTCAAGATCAATGGCAAGGCCGTGGCTCCCAAGAGCTATAACATCGATCCCAGCGCCCTCAAGCTGGGTGACACCCTCTCCGTGGGCAAGCGCAAGGGCTTCAAGTTGATTTAGTTCCGCCGTTCTACCGAACGGCGGACCGGCCGACGCTGCGCGGGCCGCATTTGGACAATCTGACGTTCAACTTCAAGGGCGCGACCAGAAGGTCAGCGCCCTTTCGTTTCACGTCACCTTGTCTCAAATGCGGCCCGCTCGCTGGCATTGCCAAGACATCGGCGTTATCTTGGTTGGCACTTGAATGATCCCTTGGGGACGGAGGAAAACGGATCATTCTGCATCGATGCGGTGCCGGTGATCCGTTTTCCTCCGTCCCCTGCGGATCATTTTGGGAAATTGCTATGTTGGTTTATTTAGGTTGACTTGGTAGTCTATGGGCCATTTACCTGCTTAAAGCGTCAGTCGATTACCAAAATAATGCTCTAAAAATCGTTCAAGAAGTCGCGGAGCGATTTTTGATGGGTCGTGCGTCAAGCGATGTGGCAAGTTCTTGGTTAGATATTGGTCAGTTTTGGGGCAACCTTGCCAAAAGCTTGACGAATGCAAATTTAGACGTCAGCGAATGAACACTTTGAGCGAGCTCGGTGCAAAATTCTGGGCTGATTCTCGATAATCGCCTTCAATCGCCCCTTGCCAAGCGCTGGCCTCGCTTACAATCTGCTCCGACATTCGCGCGCCGTCCGGCGCTTAAGAGGGGAGGGCCCCATGGCAAACGAGATTTGGACCATCAAGCGTTGTCTCGAGTGGACCAAGGAGTACCTGGCCGAGCGCGGCGAGGAGCACCCCCGTCTTTCTGCCGAGTGGCTGCTGTGCGCCGCCACGGGCCTGGCGCGCATTGACCTATATATGCGTATGGACGAGACGCTTAACGCGGCCCAGCTCGAGACCATGCATGCGGCCGTTGTCCGCCGCGCTAAGGGCGAGCCGCTGCAATACATCACGGGCAGCACGCAGTTTCGCATGATCGACGTCGCGTGCGCCCCCGGTGTGCTCATTCCGCGCCCCGAGACCGAGATGCTCGTCGAGGAAGTCCTCAATTATCTGGATGCCGAGGTACTGAGCCCCGAGGCCGCTGCCCGTCAGCGTGTTGAGCTGCCTTGGAACGATGAGGTCGAGGAGGCACGCAAGGCCGAGGCCGCATTGGCCGACGAGCGAGCGACGGCCGAGCGCCGTGCCGCCAACCTCACAGCTGCCGACGAGGCGGCGCTAGGCGGCGATGTGCTGGGCAGTCGCGCTTATGCCGAGGAACTGGCCGATCGCGAGGCCGAGGAAGCCGCCGCGCAGGCGGCAGAAGCCGAAGCGGCAGAAGCAGAGGCCATGGAAACCCCCGAGCCCGAGCTCGACGAATACGGCATCGCCATTGAGGACAACGACCAACAGGCGACTCCCGCGCAAGATGCCGCCGAGGCCAACGTATCTGCCCCAGCCGAGCCCCGCACTGCCCGCGTTCTCGAGGTCGGCTGCGGCACGGGCTGCATTTCGCTCTCCCTTGCCTGGGAGCGCCGCGGCCACGTTACCTGCACTGCTACCGATATCGAGCCGCGCGCCATCGATCTGGCCACCAAAAACCGTGATGCGCTTGGCCTCACGTCCGACGAGGTCGCCTTCAGCCTCACAAACCTGGTGAGTTCCATTCCCCGCGAAGAGTGGGGCACCTTTGATGTGCTCGTCTCCAACCCACCTTACATCCCGACCGACGTCATGCGCTCGCTGCCGCATGAGGTCAAGGACTTTGAGCCCGATCTGGCGCTCGAGGGCGGTGCCGACGGTCTCGATATCTTCCGCCGCCTGCTCAACGCGGCGCCCTACATGCTGCGTGCCGGCGGCCTGTTTGCCTGCGAGCTCTACGAGGGCGCGCTCGACGCCGCGGCCGAGCTCTGTCGTCAAGCAGGCCTTTCGGACGTGCGTATCGTCCACGACCTCACCGATCGCCCCCGCATTGTCCGAGCCATCGTCACCGAGCCCAAGCAACGCCAGTAATATTTATTAACTGGTTAGCAAAAATTATAAAGTAGTTTATAATTAGGACGGCTGAAAGAGGTCGGCCCATGCAACCTCCTACCTTTCGGGAAATCATTGCCCTACTCAAGCACGATGGATTCGTGAAGGTCGCGCAAGTCGGTAGTCATGCTAAGTATGTTTCTGGTGACCGCGTTGTCACCGTGAACGGCTCTGGTGGTGATCGACCAAAGAAGGGCACGTGGGCAAGTATTCGTCGCCAAGCTGGATGGTAGTTGGAGGCAAAATGAGGCAGCGATTTACCTATGACTGCGTTCTCATAAAAGAAGACGATGGTTACTGCGCTAGCTTCCCGCAGATTCCCGGCGCCTTTGCCGATGGCGATACGCGCGAAGAAGCGATTGCCCATGCCACCGAGGCACTGATGGCGTTTTTGGCCGACGACCTCAACAACGGTTTGACTCCGGCAGGGTACGAACGCTCGGCCGAGGTCGTGGCCCTTTCAGTCGAAATCGACCACGAGGACGCTCGGGAAGCGGCGTGCCGAACATTTAAAGACGCAGCGCTGGACCTCAAAGTCTCCGCTCCGCGGATTACCGCGCTGGTCAAAGCCGGAAAGCTCGATGTTGAACTCGTCGACGGCCGTCGGATGATAACGATAGACAGCATCGAGCGTTACGCCGCCCAAGAACGTCACGCCGGCAGGCCA
>UROR01000104.1 GCA_900549535.1 uncultured Collinsella sp.
TAAGAATGTTTTCGAGGAGGTTATCAACCTCTGCGAGTGGCCGACGGTGCTCGTTGGTACTTTCGACGAGGAGTTCCTCAAGGTTCCGCACGAGATCATCTGCGAGTCCATGCTCACCAACCAGCGCTACTTCCCGATCTATGACGGCGAGGGCAAGCTGACGCGTGAGTTCGTGATCGTCTCGAACAGCAAACCCGAGAACGCCGAGCGCGTGATCGACGGCAACGAGCGCGTCGTGCGTGCTCGCCTGGACGACGCCAAGTTCTTCTACGAGGAAGACCTGAAGATCTCCCTCGACGAGTTCCGTGAGCGTCTGGCCAAGGTCGCCTTCCAGGAGAAGCTCGGCAGCGTGCTCGCCAAATCCGAGCGTATTGAGCAGCTCGCGCTCGCTATTGCCCGTGAGGCTCACCTGGGTGCTCACTTGGCCGCCGATGCCGGTCGCGCCGCACACCTGTGCAAGGCCGACTTGGTGTCCAACGCCGTCGTCGAGTTCACGAGCCAGCAGGGTGTGATGGGCGGTTACTACGCCACCGCGATGGGGGAGAACGACGAGGTCGCCCGCGCCATCCGCGATCATTATCGTCCCCGCTTTGCCGGCGACGAGCTGCCCGAGGGTACCGCCGGCTGCATCGTGGCCTGCGCTGACAAGCTCGATACCATTGCCGGTATCTTTGCCATCAGCGAGCCCCCGACCGGCTCTTCCGACCCGTACGCGCTGCGCCGTGCCGCCATCGGCATCATTAACATCCTGCGCGACCGTCTGCCGATCGACCCCACGTCGCTCATCGATTTCGCCCTTGAGCTCTATACCGAGCAGGGCATTGCCTTTGACGCTGCCGAGGTCGCCCAGCAGGTTCGTGACTTCTTCCATGGCCGCCTGGTGAGCATGGCCCGCGACGAAAAGATCCCGGCCGATACCGTCGCCGCCGTCTCCGCGGTGCACATCATCGCCCCGTCCGTCTTCTTCGCCCGCTGCGCCGCCCTCGACGAGGCCCGCAAGAATGATGCCGAGACCTTTGACAACCTGGCTACCGCCTATGCCCGTGCCGCGCACATCTCCAAGCCCGAGCTGGGTGCGGAGTATGACCGCAGCCTGATGGGCGAGGTCGAACTCGCGCTCGCCGACGCCTTCGAGGCTGCTCAGACCGCTGTCGATGCCGCCCTTGCTGCCGAGGACTACCCGGCCGCATTTGCCGCCCTCGCCGCCCTGCGCGCGCCCATCGACCGTTTCTTCGATGATGTCATGGTCATGGACAAGGACGAGCAGCTTCGCGATAATCGCCTTAAGCTGCTCAACCGCTTTGAGGCCGTTTTCTCCGGCATCGCCAACATCGGTGAGCTTGCCCGCAAAAAGTAAGCCAGCCTGCGCATAAGCGCAAAAGGAGCCCCGCATGGATTGCCCGGTCACCGCTCGTCCCACCGTTATCGTTATCTCCGACTCGCTCGGTGATACCGCTTGTGAGGTGGTGCTTGCGGCGTCCGGGCAATTTGATGAAGGGGCTTTTCGCGTTTTGCGTCTGCCCAAGGTGACCTCCGTGGAGCAGGTCAAGTCATTTGTGGGGCCGCGCGTCGATGCAGACCATCGCGATATCGCCGTGTTCCACACCATTGTCGATCCGGCGCTTCGCGCCCGCGTGCTCGATTACCTGGGTATGCTGCATATCCGTTCGGTCGACCTGATCGGCCCGACGCTTGCCGTGCTGTCGTCGCTCATCGGTGTGCCGCCCAAGGGCGTTGCGGGCGTGATTCACAAGACCGATGACCGCTATTTCCATCGTATCGAGGCCATGGAGTATTTCGTTGAGCACGATGACGGGCGCGGTTCCGACGATCTGTCGGGTGCTGATATCGTGCTTTTGGGTGTATCGCGCACGTCCAAGACGCCGCTGTCGATGTATTTGGCCTATCAGGGTTACAAGGTTGCCAATGTTCCTTTGGCCCATGGCATGAAGCCGCCGAAGTCAATTTACGAGATTGACCCAATGCGACTGTTTGGCCTGATTTCGACCGTCGACGTTATTTCTGAGATTCGCGATAGCCGGTTGGGCGATGATTACGCCCGTGCCGTTGCCGGCTCCTATGCCGAGCCCGAGAGTGTGCGCAGCGAGCTCGAGGAAGCCCGTGCCCTCATGAAGCGCCTAGGCTGCTTTGTGGTGCGTACCGACGGCAAGGCCATCGAGGAGAGCGCCTCCGAGATTATTGCTCATCTGGAGGAGATCCAAGAATCAAGGGCCCGCCGCGCCGCTCGCCGCGCGCAGCAGCAGTAACTACTGAGTAGCTAATTTGGGACGTGTCTCTATAGTATTGTCAACTCTCCTGGGACGAGCCCGCCCTCCTCGAGTCGCTCGGGAGGCTCGGCGTTGCAGAGACGGCGAGGCCGGACGGGGATTACCTCTTCGTGATGGAGGGGAACCCCGGCGCTGGAGGGCGACGGGGAGGCGCCTCGGGTGCAGCTACACAAGGGGGCCTGTCCACGAGGTCCACGTGCGGGAAGTCAATTAATTTACCGTTCAAAAAGGGGGCAATGTGGGAAAGGGCCAAGCCGACTATTGAAATGACGATAAAGACGAGGCATCCTGATGTATGTCGGAATATAGATAGGACAAAACGTATCATCTATATCGCTTCTATGAAACCCGATGCAAGTTCTTCTCAATCTCGAAATAGATTGAAGGCATTGAGAGGAACTTTCTACTACAAAAATCGTAGGTCTGCCACCTAGACAGAAGAAGTGATTTTGTATGCGGAATCTTGCATTTTGAAAACCGGTGCCAACTATGAGGTGTGAGTCGGGCTCGGTAAAGCGCGGGGGAAATGAGATAGGCTGCGCGTCATCAGAGAGTGGCGCGCAGCCTATTGACCTGCTTTCGTATGACGGATGCTTTAGAGGATCCAGGGGCCAAGTGGGTTGCCATCTGCGGAGCAGTCTTGAATCGTTAGGATGGGATTTTGAAAGGGCTGTCTCTCCCTCCACGCCTTCAAGTGATAGGTGCAGACGCGGTCGTAGTGGATTTTTTTGTATGCGCGCGATATCTCTTTTACAGCCTCCTCTTTGCTGGAATATTTTCCTGGAGCATGTGCAACAGATGTGCATGCGATACCGTCGATCCAGCCAGATTGGGGTCCGAGGTTAAAGCTCGAGATTATTGTCAAGACACCATTGAGGCCAGCTTGCAACAAATCGTTCTGTATTCGTTCAAATGCTGATTGATTGTTGGTTCCAAGGCCAATCATTCCAATTGCAGAGAGATATCCGCTATCAGTGAGTTTATCTCCTGCACCTCGAATAACCTTGCTTGTGATGATGAGGCCATCTGGACCGCCATCGCCAACGAAGGGGTACGGTACGTCTTCTGGGATTGGCAGCAAAGGAGGATTCACCGTAATGAGCTCATAGCTGCAAGAGCTTTCGATATTGTTTAGGGCGTTGTAGAGACTTCCGGTTAGAATAGTTAAATCTTCGCTAATACCATTGACCAGTGCGTTTAGTTGGCAGATTTCTGAGGCGATTGGATTGATATCTATCGCCGTGACGTGCATTCCAGATTTTGCCAGTATGAGTGCCTGGATGCCTGGTCCAGAGCAGAGGTCTAAGGCATTCTTTCCGGGGGATGGGCTTAGCCGACGAGCGAGCCCAATTGAATCAGAGCCAAAATATAGTAAAGGCGAGGGTGATGGCGCATCGGCAAAAAGCCAGATGCCATGATATCGGATTAGAGATAAACCGGAAAGGGAGGCATTGCCATTGTGCTCGCTTAGCAGCCCGAGTGAGGCTATGGTTTCAACAGTGCCTTTCAGCAGTCTTCTTTTTGCCACTTCTGAATCGAGATCAATCTCTCCACCTAGCATCAGGAAGGAGACGAGCTCTTGATGCTCCCTGTCAAGTTGATCCCAGATGCGATGCGCGCATTCAAAAGGATCTATAGATATGTCAAGTGTGTCTAAAAAATCTGTTACTCCAAGAGTGTCCAATCTACGGAGTGGATTACTCGAGAGCGAATTTAAAGAGGGTAGCACTTCAATCATGTATATCAGACCCATTTCCGATAAAGGTAGTCTCGAATTTAGTCTCGACAATCAAGTCGGCTGCCAGTTTAGGAGCCAGCTTTGCAAGACAGGTCTGTGCCTCTTTCGAGAGGGCGATGTCTTCGCAAATCTCGCATTGAGAGAGGTAGCTTGAGCGCCCAAATGAAGAAAGGCCTCCGCTCGTGCGCAAGTGCTTCAGCAGTCCTCCTGGTCCTATGTATTGTATGTAATTAAGTAGGAGCAGCTTCAGTTCATTAATGTCATCCGTCAGATTGATTTTGCCAAGATCGAAAAGCCAAGTCCCCTCTGCATTTATTCCGCAGCAGGGTGAAAGATGGCAGTTTGGGGAAATAACGAAGTCTTGGCCGCAGTCGGAACAGTGTGACGCTAAGAGACGTGCCTGCGGTCGCGCATTTTGGTTGAGACTGAGATTTCGTGCGCGCCCAATTCGCGTGATGCCTGAATCCGTGATGAAGCGGGCTGGCGCGCGGGGAGTCTGGGTATTATCGTCGAACTGATGCAGGAGTGGAATGTCTTCATTAAGGTACTTGCTCAGGTATGCCGGGCTGATTGTACTGTTGTTATCTCTGCAGACCGCAATGCCGAGAGTTTGAAAGCCCATTGTTTTTGCTGAGTTCCAAAGGTTGCGCACATTCTCGAGGGGTATATATTCCGCATGAAAGTCGTCGCAGCTGATATTGATTTCGTCAAGGCCACATGACTTCAATTCGTTGAGGAGCGTTTCTGCGTCTCTTTCGCTTTTCGCCCACCACGCATTCGTTACAATTCGAGTAAAGAGTCCTAAAGAATTCGCATATGCGATGGCCTCGAGAAGGTCTTCGCCAAGAAGGGTGCATTCTCCGCCCGTAAACACAACAACACCACTTCCGACGCATACTTCGGCGAAGCTATCGATGAATTGCCGCATTTGGGGAAGAGTAAGCCTGTCACTGTTGTTCGGAGTGCAGCTCATCAGACAATGATCACACACAGCGCCACATCTATATGTTGTTATAAATGTCAGCATTCGAGGTCTGCGGAACAGCACGTGCTGCGAGCTTTCGGAAATCATGCCGCGAGCAAACGGGCGTCGGTGATTACCAAGGTGCCTTCGTTCTCGGAGTAAGTAACTTCGAATTCGACGGAGCGATAAGACCCGCGGGCGACCCCATTGGAAGCCCCTTCGGGGTTGATGGTATTGGAGCTGGAATTCTTGATTGCTGTTTTAAGCACGGCTGCTTGCCTCGCCGCACTCAAGCCCTCTTGATCAAATTTCCTGAAAACAGAAGTTTGTTTGTACGATTCCGATAGTTCAACAACATCAGGTTTGTTCATAAAAATAGCTGATCCATAGCCCATTGTGTTGACGTCGTACTTAAGGTTGGCGTTGTTTTGAGCATTCGCGTTTGCGTTTGCCATTGCGTTTGCGTTCAGAATGATGTTTGCGTTCGTTACTGCGTTTGCATTAAGTACAACGTTTACGAGAGGTATCGTTTGCGGATCAGCTTCGGTGTCCTCGTCATAATATGCAAGTTGGATACGACGATATACTGCGCGTGCAACGGGGACACGCGCCTCCTTTTCGGTTGACTCCACCAGTTCGTACAGAGAGACTTTTCGATTTCCCGCTTTGATTTGGAGGTCTGTAATTCCATATTTCTGGAATACGGCACGAGGCTGAGCTTCGAAATCGCGTCTTGCGTCGGTAGATTGCTCCGCGTCCGCGACCAGTTTTTCAAGGAAGCTAAGCTGGGACTGTATTGAGAGTTCGTTTAGGTGGTTCACATTGTCCATAGCGGTGACCTCCAATGTTGAATAGCTGTCTTGAAAGACTACGTCATGCTAGTGTCGGTATCGATTTGATACTACGAACAAATTAGAACTAAATGGATATAGTTTCCATACTAATCAAAACAAATTTGCATTCAACTTTTTATTTATACTTGATTTAAGGCGGAGTGGAATGTGGGCGCGCAAGGAGATGCGGAATCGATGAGAGCCTCAAAAAAAATTACTGCAGTGTTATCATCTTTCATCCTCTCTATTCTTCCATTTCTGATTCTATGGGCGGCTTGGTCAGTCCTCCCTGATACAATTCCCGCTCATTGGAGTGGGGGTGTGGTTGATCGATGGGGTAATAAGCTTGAATTGCTGGTTGTTCCGCTGTTTTCTCTGATTGGTTCTATTGCAATTTCTGTGTACCTTATTGTTTCCACGCGGCGAAGAGAGTTCGCGGATTTCACTGTTCGAATGCGACGGGACTTTGTTGCGTGCTATATTTCTAGTCTTCTTTTATCGACAACCTGCTCAGTGATAATTGCCGTTTGGGTTCAGTTGATTCTTACGCAAAACACTGCGGTTGATGGGGGGCTTGGACTATCGATCCTGTATTCCCTTCCCGGGCTATATGTGATCTTGTGCGCTTTGCCGCCTTTTTATGCGAGCGGCGAGAGCAAAAAGGCAGAGCGCCTGATAACAGTTCTTATTGGCGGCGCGGAGATTGTTCTTTGTGGAATAGTGCTTGAAGGTCCGGCTGCCTCTTATGCGATGATTGGACTGATGATTCTGTTCTGTGCGTTTGAGATTGTGTCACAGGTAAGGGATAGCCGGTCCTTATGAGTTGAATTACGCGCGTGCGGATATAAAGGGTGGCATGTTAAATTTGTTGAAAACTCTGACATGCGCTGCCGACTTCATTAAAATCGATTGCCAATCAAGTCTTCCTATATATGCGAGCCCTGAGAAGCTGCGCTGTGAACCTGAGACCGCTATCGATCGGCCCGGTGCACCGGGCCGCTGTCCTCGAGCCGGCATCAGCTTGCCGTTCTCAAAACGTATGCCGTCCGGTACGACCAACAGCCGAGTCTTGCGCCCAGTGCGAGCAGCGCCAGAACCCCGTGCCGGAACCCACGCAGCCGATGGCAGGGGAATTCAGCCGCGGCCATCGAGGAGCCGACCCAGGGACGGCGCCCCCAGTCCTCGAAAGATTTCCACCGCCCCCTACAGGCCTGGATTGATTTAACAGTTGATTTAATCCGGCTGAACAAGCCGAGCATGGGCCGGTTGACAAAATGTAAGGTAAAAAAGCAGATACGACCGTACGCCGGTGCGGGGTTCGGGTGATGTGATAGAA
>UROR01000105.1 GCA_900549535.1 uncultured Collinsella sp.
AAGAAGTCCGGCCTCGCCCTCTCCGGCGGTCAGCAGCAGCGCCTCTGCATCGCCCGCGCGATCGCCGCCGAACCGGAAATCCTGCTGATGGACGAACCCACCAGCGCGGTCGACCCCGTCGCCACGTTGAAGATCGAGGATCTGGTGCTGGAACTGCGCGAGAAATTCACCGTGGTGATCGTGACCCACAACATGCAGCAGGCGTCGCGCATCAGCGACTACACCGCATTCTTCTTGCAGGAAGTTGCCGGCGAGCCCGCTACGCTCATCGAGTATGGTCAAACCGACGCGATCTTCACCAGCCCGGTGGACTCGCGGACGGAAGACTATATCACCGGCCGCTTTGGCTGATCGGTGCGACTAGTCCCAAGCCGATCGGACCTGGTCCGGTGCGTATTCACTGTGCGGGCGGCATGACCGCACCCAACTGATTGGAGTGAACCATGCGCAAACTGTTTTCCCGTCAGCTCATCGAGGCCCGCCACGAGATGCTGAGCATCTACGAGGCCGTCGATCTGGCCCTCCACGATGCCGTGAAGGCCTATGTGACCGACGACCGCAAGCTCGCCACCAAGACCAAGAAGCGCACGCTTTCGATTGACGCACGCTGCGCCAACCTGGAGGCCGTCTGCTACAACCTGATTGCCACGCAGTCACCGGTCGCCTCCGACTTCCGCTTGCTGCAGACGATCATCTACGTCGACTTTAACCTGCAGCGCATGACCGATAAGGTTCGCCAGATTTGCCGCGCCACGCGTCATATGATCAAGGCCGACATCTCGCTGCCCAAGGAGCTTGTCGGCACGGTCGAGGCCGAGGCTGAGGCCGTCTACCAGGTGCTGGGCTCTTCGCTTTCCGCGCTCGTCACCAACGACATGTCCATCATCTGCAACTTGGCCGTCGAGGACGAGCCAGTGCACGCCGCCTACGAGAAGTTCTTCCGCACCTTTAACCGCATGGACACGGGCGATTTTATGGACGACGACAGCAACTATGACGACCTGCGCCGCGCCATCATGGTATCGCGCTATCTCGATCGCATCGCCTCGATTTCCATCGATGCCGCCTGCCGTCTGACCTTCCTGTTGACCGGACAGCGTATGACTGCCGGTGATATCGCCTGCACTGATGAGGATGAGCTCGAGAGCATGCGCGTGCCTTCGGGCGAGGGTGTTATCATGAGGCCCGCCGTCGATGCACGCTACGTTGCCAAGGTGCCCGTTAACGAGGTCAGTGAGGGTCTTCGCTACCTGCTCGATCATCTTGAGGATGAGGACGATGGCGAGGACGACGAGGAGTAAGTAACCCCGTTCGTCGAAAGATTGTAAATACCTAAGTGAGCGCGGCCTTGCACATGCGGGGCCGCGCTCTTGCGTTAGCATGGGACTACTTGTTTGGCTGTCAGCGGAGGCGATTGGCAATGGATAACTATTTGGACTTGATGCGCGCTCGCCGCGAGCAGATTCTGGAACGTTTTTATGCGGCGCTCGATCGCGCGGGCCGTCCCCACGACGCCGCGAGCCTCATTGCCGTGTCCAAGACCGTTGGTGTCGATGAGACCGTTGCCGCCATCCAGGCGGGGTATCGCCATTTTGCCGAGAACCGCCCGCAGGAGCTGGTTCGCAAGCTCACGGGTCTGGCGGAGCATCCGGAGCTGCCCGAGGTGCGCTTCGATATGATCGGCAACCTGCAGACCAATAAGATCAATGCGGTGCTGGGCTCAGCCGAGCTGATTCACTCGGTGGGTTCGCTGCATCTGGCGCAGGCGATCTCGAGCCGTGCTGTCCGCAAGATTGAGGCAGGCGAGCTCGCCGGCCCCCAGCGCGTGCTCATTGAGGTCAATGTGAGTGGTGAGGAGTCGAAGGGAGGCTTTTCGCCCGATGAGATTCGCGCCGCCGCGGGTGAGCTTGCGGAACTTGAGGGAATTTGCGTACAGGGGCTTATGACTATGGCGCCCCGGGGGAATAAGGATGTGGCACGCCGCACCTTTGCGGGGCTTCGTGAGCTGAGGGATGAGCTGGAGGCGGCGCATCCCGATTTGAACCTGCCTGAGCTTTCCTGCGGCATGAGCGAGGACTTTGAGCCTGCCCTTGAGGAGGGCTCTACGCTCGTTCGCCTGGGCAGGGTAGTATTTAGCCCGGAGTTTGCAGTAAAATAAGGCTCTGAAGTGCGCACTGATTATCGGGGCGCCTGCACTAAACCGCGAGAGGACACAACCATGGGCTTCCTTGACGAGATTAAAAATAAGATGCACCTGGGCGGCCAGCAGGGTTACGACCAGGGTTATGGCCAGGACGACGACTACGGCCACGATGACAGCTATGACGATGGTTATCAGGGCAACGGCTACAGCGGTGCTTCGGGCGAGGGCTTCTACACCCAAGACGAGCCGAGCAACGGCCTGCTTGGTCAGACGCGCCGTGGTGAAGCTGAGTCGGTTGCCGTGTATACGCGCTCCGGCCAGCTGGTCGGCGATGACTCCCGCCATGCCACGACGTATAACCCGCCTTCGCGCTCGCAGGACAGCGTTGCGAGCGGTTATCGTCCTGGTGCCTATGACACGCCGTCGAGCTACGCCGAGAACACCCGCGCCCGTGCCGCCGCCGCGCCCTCGCCTGCACCGAGCGATGCCTCGGCCTATGCGAGCAATATCATCAACGCCACACCGCAGCTGCCGGCCTATGTCCTGCGCCCCGAGAGTTATGACGACGTGGAGACCGTAGTGCGTCGCGTTCGCACCAAGCAGCCTGTCGCACTGATTTTTGTGGGCGTACGCACCGAAGTTGCCAAGCGCGTCTTGGACTTCTCTTACGGCTTTGCCTGCGGTCTGGGTGCCACGGTCAAGGAGGTGGGCGACCGTGTGTTCATGGTGCTGCCCGCCGGCTGCGAGGTCAAAGATTCCGATCTCAAGAAGCTTCGTGCCGACGGCTACCTTAAGTAAAGACAAGACGAGGAGATTCCCATCAACATCTACACTATCGTCCAGCTGGTCAACACGCTGTTCAACTTCTATTCCACGCTCATTGTCGTCTACTGCTTTATGACGTGGATTCCCATGAAGCAGGGCGGTTTGCTTCAGGATATTGCTGCGGTGCTCGATAGCGTGTGCGGTCCGTGGCTCAACCTGTTCCGTCGTTTCGTTCCGCCGATGGGCGGTATCGATTTTTCGCCGGTCGTTGCGATTATTGCGTTGCAGTTGGTGCAGAGGCTGGTTCTGCAGCTTCTTATAGGTATACTCGTATAGAACTGGCTTAGTAACTTACGTCGGGCGTGTAGCGCCGAGGCGATGATAAAGGAGACTTGTTATGGCTATTACCCCTGCAGACATCCAGGCTCAGACTTTCTCTGAGGCCAAGCGTGGCTACGATCCTGCCGAGGTCGACGTCTTCTTGGAGACGCTGTCCTCCGAGGTTGACGCTATGCTCGCTAAGATCGTCGACCTTAAGGGTCGTCTGACTGCTACCGAGCAGCAGCTTGCCGATGCCCAGGCTCAGCTTGCCCAGGCTCAGGATGCCACCGCCCAGGCCGTTCCTGCCGCCCCCGTGGCTGCTCCCGCCCCTGACTTCTCCGCTCAGGAGCGCCAGATTTCCGCTGCCCTGATCGCTGCCCAGCAGACCGCTGAGACCATCGTCAACGATGCCAACGAGAACGCTGAGCGTATCCGCAACGAGGCTGACGCTAAGGCCCGCGAGGTTATCCGCCAGGCTCTGACCGAAAAGCAGGCCGAGCTCGAGGAAATCGACCGTCTGAAGGCTTCCCGCGAGGAGTTCAAGGCCGAGTACCTCAAGCTCATCCAGCACTTCATGGATGATGCCCAGAACTCCTTCCCGGCCGACCTTATGGCCTCCACGCCGGTCGGTTCTGCCGCTTCTCCTGCGGTGACTGTTCCCGCCGAGCCGCTGCCCGTCGCTGACCCGGTTGTCCCCGTGGCCGATCCTTTCGCCCCGATCGACAACTTTGCCGCCGACGACTTGGACTAACATTCGTCCTACAATTTAGTATCTCGAAAGGATCCGCAGCTTGCGGGTCCTTTTTTATGACTGTGCAGGGTGTGCAGGGGCGCGCAACATAAAAAACCGAGCCCTGCACATAGTGGCGCAGAACTCGGCGAATGGGTGAGCGGTCAAGGGTAGGTTTTAAGGCATGTCCCAAAACCTACTTGAGGAGGAAGTCGGAGAGGGGAATGGTACGGGCCTCGCGATGCTCGGGATCGGCGATGTGGTCGGCAGGATATCCACAGACGAGCATGTGATAGGGATAGACGCCCTTGGGCAGATTGAACTGCTCCTGTGCCACCCCAGGCTTAAAATGGCATACCCAGCACGTTCCCAGGCCCTGCTCGGTGGCCTCCATCATCATCTGATCGCAGACGATCGAAGTATCGATGGCACTCGAGTTCATCTGATCATACGGGCGCACCCAGGCATCATCGGTAACGCTGCAAATAAGGAAGATAAGCGGAGCGCCAAAGATAGACCCATCACGAGCAAACCGGGGCTGACAAGCAGCTGCCTTCTCCAGAAGCTCAGGCGTATCCAACACCATCACACGGGTTGGATGATTATTACAAGCAGAAGGAGCAATCCGCCCAGCCTCAACAATGGCATCCACCACAGCTTGCTCAACGGAACGATTCTCAAACTCGCGACAAGAATACCGACCCCGAGCCAGATCCAAATAAGACATACAAGCCCTCCAACAATTAAAAATCAAACAAACCCAAAGTAACCCAAACAGTACCCAAAGCAGCAATCAGCCAAACGCTCATCGAGGGCCAAAGTGTCCGAACGGATACCAAAGGTCCCTTCAGCCAAACCCCCCATTGCGCTAAACCTATCAGCCAAAGTTCCAATGGTGGTACATAAGGGAGCGGGCCCGACCACAGATAACCTTTTGAACGACTCTGCTTGCAGCCGGAGTGAAAAAGGTTATCAGTGGTCGGGCCCGCGACCGCCGGGACATGTACCCCCAATTAACTGTTCTTCATGACAATCGAATCCACGACATCGGCCACATTCTCGCAGCAGTCAGCGCAGTACTCCAGGAAGGCGTACACGTCACGCCAGGCGATGACCTCGAGCGGATCCTTGCCGTTGACGTGCAGGTTGCGCATGGCGTTGATGTAGAGCTCGTCGGCCTCGGACTCGATGGTGTTGATCTGGATGACCAGCTCGCGCAGCGTTTTGGACTTGCGGTAGTTAGGCAGCTCGACCATCAGGTCCTTCATGGCGCGGCAAGCGTCGGTCACCTTGTGGGCGATGACGATGGCATCGGGGTGGATGCTCTGGATGTTGGTGAAGTAGACGCGCTGCACGACGCCTTCGATGCGGTCGAGCACGGTGTCGAGCGAGCAGCTCATCAGGTCCAGATCCTCGCGCTCAAGCGGGGTTATAAAGGCGGTGAGCAGGGCGTCTTCGAGCTCATGGTGCTTCTTGTCTGCCGCATGCTCAATCGCATGCATCTTATCGAGCATGTCGTGGATCTGCGCGGGGTCAAAGTTCTCAAAAATCTTGGTGAGCAGCTCTGCGGCCTGGACGGCGAGGTCGGCGCAGGCGACGTAGTTGTCAAAGTAGAACGAATCGGGTTTCTTTGCCATGGGTGGGTCCTTTCGAGGCGAAGACGGGTGGGCGAAGTGTTGCGGTCCGGATGGACGCTCGGTTTGATTAGAGGAACATCATGAACAGCTTGGCCATGACAAAGCTGATGAGCCCGCAGGCAGGGAAGGTGAAGAACCAGGTGAACATCATGTCCTTGACGACGCCAAAGTTGATGGCCGAAAGGCGCTTGACGGCACCGACACCCATAATGGCGCAGGTTTTGATGTGCGTGGAGGACACGGGGATGCCGGTAAGGGTGGCAAGTAGCAGGTTCGCGGCGCCCGCGAGGTCGGCGGAGAAGCCCTGATACTTCTCGAGCTTAACCATGCTCTGGCCGACGGACTTGATGATGCGCTCGCCGCCCACGCTGGTGCCGATACCCATGGTGGCCGAGCACAGCAGCATAATCCAGATGGGGATGCCTGCATCGCCGACGCTCGTCTGGCCGCTGGCAAAGGCCACGCCTAAAAAGAGCACGCCGATGAACTTCTGTCCATCCTGCGCGCCGTGCATAAAGCTCATGGCCGCAGCGCTCGCGATCTGAGCGTATTTAAAGAAGACATTGGCACGTCGCCTGTTGGCGGCGGCGAAAAGAATCGAGACGAGCTTGCACAGGACCCAGCCCATGACAAAGCCCAGGCCGATGGAGAGTGCCAGGCCGTAGATGACCTTCATCCACTCGTGGACGTTGACGCTGCTCGCACCGCCGAGGGCGATGGCGGCACCGGTCAGACCGGCGATAAGGCTGTGGCTTTGCGAGGTGGGGATGCCAAAACGCGACGCTGTGGCGCCGTAGACGACGATGGAGAACAGCGCCGCGCATAGGCAGGCGAGCGCCATGGTGCTGTTTCCGCCAAAGTCGACGATATGTGAGATGGTGTTGGCGACGCTCGCGTTAAAGTGCGTCATGATGAGCACGCCGAGGAAGTTGAATGCGGCGCTCATGAGAATGGCGGAGCGGGCGGGCATGCAACGCGTAGTGACGCAGGTCGCGATGGCGTTGGGCGCGTCGGTCCATCCATTGACGAAGATGGCGCCCAACGCGAGGATCACGGTGACGGCAAGGACTGGGTTCGACACAATTTGGCCGAGGAAGGTTGAGAACGTTACGTCCACATATGGGCTTTCTCGAACTTTGCAGACACGTTACAAAAACATGATAAATCGTATCACCTCCTGCGGGTCTCTTTACCGAGTTCTGATGGGAGAAGTGAACTTTTTGGCACTAAAATTGAATATTAGCCCTGTTGACCGCGGGTGTTCTTTTTGCTAACACGCCATGCGGACACGTGCGATTACTACGACACTCCAAAACCACAGTCTGTTCGCTTTACAACATGCAAACATGCGTTCGATAATAGGGGGCATGGAATATCGACAGACAGACGGCAAAACTCGGCGCGTACACAAGCAGTATGTGGACGTCGTGGCTCGCATCCTCGAGTGCGGACAAGTCGTTCCGGGCTCCGTCTGCTGGGTCGACGGAGGTTTTTTTACA
>UROR01000106.1 GCA_900549535.1 uncultured Collinsella sp.
TGCTTTTGCGAAATCTTCCTGCGTTGGATATGACTTTTTGCGTTCGATTTTAAACCGCTTTTTCCATGCGGCTTTCATTTCAGTATCGTTCAGAACTCGTCCCATGTGGTTTTCCTCCTTTAGTTACCCGATAAATACTTGTGATTAACATTTATACACGAGTATATCAAGTTGAAATACTGTTGCTACGGAAAGAGAAAGGATATAAAAATGAAAAACGAACTAACTGTGCGGACGTTTGAAGTGCCAACACTTCTCGAGCAACATAACGATTTTGAACAAGCAATATGCAGGACTGTGTTCCAGGACAAATACAGCACGAGCGTGAAAACCTATCACGTTATCGACCATCTCGTTTCACGAGGTAAGGAGCTTGGGCTTATGGAGGTTCCCGCCTATCTTGCGGCGGTAGAGGCGCTAAGGAGATTCTGTTCTTATCACGCTGGCCTTATCAGGGGATTCGCCGGAGAGCGGAGAGTTTTCTATGCAGTCAAGCATATCGGATTCGATTTCGAGCAGCTGGTTAATGCTGAGCTGGATTATGAGGGCGAGCATGACGAGTTTGATCAAATCCTAGTTAGCAGACAAGGTCTCGTAATCATCGAAGTTAAGAACTATTCCACGCCGGCTACGATTGGAAGAGATGGAATCTTGAGATTCGAATACGAAGGAGGGCGTACATACGATATCGGTGAGAGGATGGCTTCGAAGCGCTACGTTTTACATGAGATTGCCTCCAAGGCAATTGGACGAGATCTGCCTGACGATGGGATTGTTTCCCTTATTGTTAACGCCAACGAGAGAACATCGGTCTGGAATAACTCTGATGAACTTGAGGTTCAGAGTGTGGGTGGCCTTGTAAATCGTATTGGGAAGTTACTAAAAGGCGACGAGGTCCTAGGGGCTGAAGACGTTTCCTCTATTAAAGCGGCGATTGAAGCCGCGCACCATCCTGTTGAGATTGAACCCGAGGTCGACTTCGAATATGTATCGGCGGCCCTGCATGGGGCCCTTGCGTTAATCGCTCAATCGACCAATGACAAGGAAAAAAGCGAGGAGCCAGCTCTGGCGCCGGCCATCGATAACGTAGTCTTCACCGAAGACCATGCACAGGGGCCGTCCATCGCATTCGCTTCGGGAGCGGCGATGCTTCTTGTAGGCCTCGCGGGTGGATACGTGCTTGGGTCAATGCATAAATGGAGGTAGACACATGGAAGAAGCAACGGAATACGCCGCCATGTGCGGATCTCCAATGGATGCCGGAAGGATCCGGACGACCAATTGGCAAGGCATATTCAATCTTTTTATTGACACAACGAGTGGCATCACTGCTCTCCAGGCGGGCCTTCTTGGGTGCCTTGTCGTGTCTGTGACTGGATTGGTGGGCTACGGAATGTACTCCTTCTGTGACCTAGTAAAATCTGGACGTCCTGTTGAACTGGCTGTCGGAGGAATGCGCTTTTCGGCCAATACGGCAATGTCCGACGAGCCCACTTGTCTTCCGTCAATTTAGGGACACGAGTGCAAGCATGCACGATGATTTCAGTCTGGAGCTTGCGGCTTATGGGGGTGTTGCCGTGTAGAGCCAGTTTGAGTAACCAGCGAGAGACATGGCAAGAGGTTTTGTGCGAGGGGGGGGGCGAAACAGCCCCTCGTGATGAAACAGCCTCTAGTGATTTGTCTGCATGCTTGTCTAAGTGGGCGCCTGACGGGGACTACCGTGTGAGTCCGCGCGCTCAGGAGGTCCGTCAGCGGTGGGGGATGGGCGAGCGAGCTCAGACGCGCCTCTCCAGCAAGTGCCCCGAGCTGAGCGACCTGCTGCTGAAGCTGAAGGCAGAGGGGAGGTAGACGGGGTCCGGGAATGACATCTGGCTCAAGTCACCGAGGCTCATTTTGTTTTCTTTGGAGCTTTCTCGCGGGGCTGACTTTGCTTTGCCTCATTTCGTACAAAGCGGCTGCTAGATTGCATAGTGATGATAAAATTAATGAATTCAACATCAGCAGCTGTCGCCTTGCGCAATGAGGGGTTCCGAGACGTATGAACGAGTCTGATACACGGCTTAAACTCATTGATCCTGCGATTATGAAGTCGTGGGATCGCAACACCCAAGTCTTCACTGAGTATTTCTTTACCAGTGGCGAGATCGTCATGCGTGGAAGCGTGGTTGCCCGTAAAGACAAGAAGAAAGCTGACTACCTTCTGATGTATGCCCCGGGCATCCCTATCGCAATCGTCGAGGCCAAGGATACGGAGCACACCGTTGATGCCGGTCTCCAACAGGGGATGGGATATGCCCAGCTGCTCGACATTCCGTTTGCGTACAGCTCAAACGGAAAGGGCTTTGTCGAGCACGATTTTTTTACCGGGAAGGAGCGCGCTTTTGCCATGGACGAGTTCCCCACTCCGGCGGAACTCTGGACACGATACTCAAAAGCTAAGGGGCTTGAGCATCCGTATAGCCAGGAGATTGTGACCGCTCCGTATTACCAGGAGCACGGCGGCAATCATCCTCGCTACTATCAGTGCATCGCCATCAATCGTACGCTTGAAGCTATTGCGCGAGGCAAGAATCGCATCTTGCTCGTTATGGCAACGGGAACGGGAAAGACTTTTACGGCTTTTCAAATCGTTCATCGCTTGCGACAGACTACCGAGGTTCGTAAGGCCCTCTATCTGGCGGACCGCAATATTCTCGTCGATCAGACCATAGACGGCGATTTCAAACCTCTCAAGAGGGTTACAACCAAGGTCGTAGGTCGAAAGCTCGATTCTGCTTACGAGGTCTATTTCTCGCTCTACCAGCAGCTTGTTGGAGAAAACGGTGAAGAAATATTCCGCGAGTTCGACTCGGAATTCTTCGATTTGATTATCGTCGACGAGTGTCATCGCGGAAGCGCCGCGGCGGACTCCGCATGGCGTAAGGTACTCGAGTATTTCAATTGTGCAATTCAAATCGGAATGACGGCCACACCAAAGGAGACTGAAGAGGTTTCAAACATTACCTACTTTGGCGAACCTGTCTACACCTACTCCCTTAAACAGGGAATCGAGGATGGCTTTCTTGCCCCGTATAAAGTTATTCGCCCTAAGCTGAACGTCGACATTTACGGATACCGTACTGAGGAGGGCACCGTAGATGATCGCGGCGAAGCTCTGCCCAAGCGTGTTTTCGAGAAACAAGACTTCGACAGCGAGATTGTCATCAAGGAGCGCTACGAGGAAGTTGCCAAGCGAATAACTCAATTTCTTAAGGAGACGGACCGATACTCCAAGACCATTGTCTTTTGCGTTGACATCGAGCATGCCGAAAATATGCGACGTGCCCTTGTGAACGAGAACGCCGATATCGTAAGAGACCACCCCACCTACATCATGAAGATTACGGGTGACGATAGAGAAGGTAAGGCCCAGTTAGATAACTTTATCGACCCCGACGAGAAATACCCGACCATCGTTACGACTTCGAAGCTTCTCACCACTGGCGTTAATTGCAAGACGTGTAAAGTGGTTGTGCTCGACAACAAGTTCGGCGAGCACGGAATGACGGAGTTCAAGCAGATTATCGGCCGCGGAACCCGTATTTGCGAGGACTACGACAAGCTCTACTTCACTATCCTCGATTTTCGTGACGCATCGCGCCTGTTCGCGGATCCCGAGTTCGATGGCGAACCTGTTGTTGTGTTTGAACCGGATCCTGGCGACCCCATCGCTGAACCAGATCCCGATGACAATGACGACAAAACCGGTCCCGTCCCGCCGCCTCTGATTGTAGACCCGCCCGTATTACCGCCGGACGATCCATCCTCCCATGTGAAATATCACGTTCATGGGGCCGACGTTTATGTGGTGTCGGAGATGGTGCAGTACTACTCCTCCGACGGTCTTCTCGTAACTGAGAGCCTTAAGGACTATACGCGGAAGAACATCCTCGGCGAATATGACACTCTTGACCACTTCCTGGCGGCGTGGAACTCTGAGCATAAGAAGCAAGCGATTATTGATGAGTTGCGCGCACGTGGCGTTTTTCTGGATGAGCTACGGCGCGAGACTGGCCAGGAGCAAATGAGTGACTTTGACCTCATCTGCCATATTGCTTACGACCAGCGGCCTCTTACACGCAGTGAGAGGGCCAATAGCGTCAAGAAGAAAGGCGTGCTCTATGAGTATGCCGGCGTCGCGCGTGAGGTCCTTGAGGCGCTTCTCGAAAAATATGCGACGTCGAACCTCGTAGATTTGGACGACACCCACGTCCTTGACCTTGAGGAATTCCGTCGGTTTGGCAGTCCAATGAAAATCGTCGCCGCATTTGGCGGCAAGCAACAGTACATTCAGGCAGCGCAGATGCTCGAGGACGAGCTCTACATCGCATAGGGAAAGGTAACGATAACAAATGGCACTGGGATCTCTTGTAAAGACCCTGCAGAATATCATGCGTAAAGACGCTGGTATCAATGGCGATGCACAACGCATCGAGCAGATGACCTGGCTTTTCTTCCTCAAGATCTACGATGCCAAGGAACAGGAGTGGGAATTTCACGATGACTCCTATCGGTCTATCATCCCCGAGCGTCTACGCTGGCATAGCTGGGCACATGATGCGAAGGACGGCAAGGCACTTACCGGTGACGAGCTCCTCGACTTTGTGAACAACGATCTTTTTAAGACCCTTGAGAGCTTAGAGCTTGCTCCCGAAGCGCCTTTGCGTCACGTTGTCGTTAAGGCGGCTTTTACTGACGCTAACAACTATATGAAAGATGGCATTTTGCTTCGCCAGGTCATCAATGAGATTGACGAGGCGGTTGACTTTACCGAGTACAAAGAGCGCCATGCTTTCGGCGAAATATACGAGACCATTCTTAAAGACTTACAATCAGCAGGCAACGCCGGCGAGTTTTACACGCCCCGAGCGGTGACTGATTTTATGGCCCAAGCACTTGCGCCCAAGTTGGGCGAGACTGTGGCTGACTTCGCGTGCGGCACGGGCGGCTTTTTGACGAGCGCTCTTAAGATCATGGATGCCCAAGTTCAAACTCCAGCCGACCGCGAGCTCTATGCAAGATCGGTCTACGGTATCGAGAAGAAGCAGCTCCCTTATCTGCTGTGCGTGACCAACATGCTGTTGCACGATATTGATAACCCTGAAGTCTTTCACGATAACTCTCTTGAGAAGGATGTTCGCGAGTGGAAACACAAGCCTAACGGCCAGTTTGACGTTGTGCTCATGAACCCGCCTTATGGCGGATCTGAGAGTGCTTCGGTGCAAAACAACTTCCCCGTTGCGCTCCGCAGCTCCGAAACCGCGGATCTGTTCCTTGGACTCATTCTCTATCGCCTCAAGCGAGGCGGCCGTGCTGCTGTCATCATTCCGGACGGTTTTCTCTTTGGCCAGGACAGTGCAAAGACGGAAATTAAACGTCGCCTGCTTGAGGACATGAACCTGCATACTGTTTTGCGCCTTCCGCAGAGTGTCTTCGCTCCGTACACGAGCATCACTACCAACGTTCTGTTCTTCGATAATACGGGGGCCTCTGAGGGCGTCTGGTTCTATCGCATGGACATGCCCGAGGGGTATAAACACTTTTCCAAGACTAAGCCCATTAGGATAGAACATTTTGCACCTGTAAAGGAATGGTGGGGGAACCGTCGGGATATCGAGGAAGACGGCAATCCCAAGGCCAAGTTCTATACGGTTGACGAGCTGCGAGACGGTGGCTTCAATCTTGATTTGTGCGGCTATCCTCACGAGGAAGAAGAGGTTTTGCCGCCTGACGAGCTGATTAGGAACTACAAAGAAGAGCGCGCTAGACTCGACGCCGAGATTGACCAGAAGCTGGCTCGAATTTGCGAGATTCTTGGGATTGAGGCGTAGATGAAGGCAAAAGACCTGAAGAACTCGATCCTGCAAATGGCGGTTGAGGGAAAGCTCGTTCCACAAGACCCGAGTGATGAGCCCGCCAGCGTCCTGGTTGAGCGTATTCGTGAAGAGAAACACAAGCTTATTGCTGAGGGTAAGGCCAAATTCCCGAAGGGCGGGGAGAGCATTATCTACATCGGTTCCGATGGCTCCCCCTATGAGAAGAGGGTGGATGCAAAAGGTCGCGTGTTGAGCGATAAGCGCATCGCGGACGAGGTGCCGTTTGAGGAGCTGCCCGAGGGGTGGTGCTGGACGAGGTTGGGCAATCTGCTCTCGCTCGTTTCGGACGGCACCCATAAAACACCCCAATATACTGAGTCTGGCGTCCTGTTTCTTTCGGTGCAAAACGTTTCTGGTGGCTCGTTCGACTTAACTAAAGTACGATACATCAGTCGGGAAACCCATGAAGATCTTTGTAGGCGAGTGAAACCTGGCCGCGGGGATATCTTGCTTTGTCGCATTGGAACTCTAGGCAAGCCGATTATTGTTGACGTCG
Source organism: uncultured Collinsella sp. (assembly GCA_900549535.1). GTDB lineage: Bacteria > Actinomycetota > Coriobacteriia > Coriobacteriales > Coriobacteriaceae > Collinsella. The sequence continues at coordinate 6,412 of UROR01000106.1, forward strand.
ATTATGAATTCAGCATCTTTGTCAGCCTAGGGTTACTCCGACCAATATCCATAGCTATTGCAGAGTGGATTTGCTCGTGCATTGATTCTCCTGTTGGCTTCGCATGGATTGAGAAGGTCAAAGTCGGTGGCGGCACCCATACTTTCAAAATTAATCTTGGGGATATACCAGACTTCATCCTTCCCCTCCCGCCCCTCGCCGAGCAGCGCCGCATCGTCGAGCGCGTCGGCGAGCTCATGCCCCTGGTCGAGGAGTACGGCGAGCTCGAGGACGCCCGCGAGGCGCTCGACGCCGCGCTGCCCGGCCGCCTGCGGAAGTCGGTGCTGCAGCTGGCGGTGCAGGGAGGGCTGGTGCCGCGGGACCCCGCAGACGAGCCCGCCGGCGTCCTGCTCGAGCGCATCCGAGGACAGCGCCGGCAGCTCGCAGCAGAGGGGAAGATGAAGGCCCCGAAGGGCGGCGAGTCGATCATCTTCGCCGGTTCCGATGGCCGCCGCTATGAGAAGAGGGTGGACGCAAAGGGCCGCGAGTCCGAGCCCGTCTGCATCGAGGACGAGATTCCGTTCGAGATACCCGAGGGCTGGGAGTGGGCGAGGCTCGAGAGCGTC
>UROR01000107.1 GCA_900549535.1 uncultured Collinsella sp.
CGCGGGCGCCATCGGGGGTCACGTAAGTCACGCCTTCAACGACCGGCGCCGACAGCGCGGCAGCAAGATCGTCAACGACGTAATAGCCGCCGAGCAGCGCCTCGACGACGGGACCGTAGCCTGCGCGCACGGACAGACGATCAACCAGACGGGTACCGGAGGCGCCCTCAGCGGCGGTAGAGCCGCTCACGCCGCGCGCCACCAGCAGTGCCTCGCCCGAGGCCTTCTTCTGGTCCAGAGCCGCACGACCGGCACGCTCAAGCGCAGACGTATCGTCGAACAGCAGCGCATCGATATCGCCGGCGAGCAATTGCTCAACCAGGCCCTCAAGCTCGCGAGGGGCTTCGAGCACATCGCCCAGGCGACCCGTTACGTCATCGCCCAGCGCACCCACCAGACGGCTCACGAGCGGCGAGCTGTCGGCCATGCGCGCATCAAGCTTCTTTTGGCTGGCAAGCTCCGAGCGCACCTCGGATAACTTGTTGCGCGCCTCGCTCTCACGATTACGCAAGTCCTTCAGGGCCGCACGGGCGACCTCGGTGGCCTCACGCGCATCGACCTGGGCCTGGCGCGCCTCCTCAAGAGCGCCCTCAAGCTCCTCGGCGCGGTCGCGACGGCTCTCGAGCGAGGCCATGACCTCCTCGAGCTGCTCGTCAATCTGCTCCAGGCGCGAGGCGTACATGTTGTCCTCGACCTCGGCGTTGCTCAGCGAGTCCTTCACCTTGGCGAGCTCGAGCGCGGCGTTATCGGCTACGCGCTGCACATCGCGTTGTTCACGCGTGAGCTTCGAAATCTGATTGTCGAGCGCCACGCGCCGCTCGTGGAGCTCGGCGGCGGCAGGACCAGCGGCGTCAACGTCCTCCTGGGCCTGCATATGCGCACCGGTCACTTCCTCAAGCTGCGCACGCGCGTCCTCGAGCTCCTCGACCACGCGACGACGCTGATGCTCGGAGCTCGAAATCTGACCGCGCATGTCAGACAGGCGCGACACCATGTTGTGGCCCTTTTCTTCGAGCAGGCGCATGTCGGAGTTAATGCGGCCGACCACATCTTGCATATGGCGGCGTTGCTCGCCCAGGTCGCCCACAAACAGGCCCTTTTCCTCGAGCATGACCTGGAGCTTCTCGAGCTCGCGCTCCTTTTCGCCCAAGCGGTACTGCGCAAGCTCAAGCTCGGCCGCGCCCTCCTTGGAGCGGCTCTCCAGGTCGTTCCACTGCGACTGCAGCGAACGCAGCTCATCGACGGCCAGCATCTGCGTAAGCTCGTTCGCGCGCGAGGACAACTCTTTATACTTGCGCGCACGATCGACCTGACGCTCCAGCGGTCGCAGCTGACGGGCGATTTCCTTATTGATGTCGCGGGCACGCGTCAGGTGCTCGTCCATCGACTTAATCTTTTTGAGCGCACGCTCCTTGCGGCGCTTGTGCTTGGAGATGCCGGCGGCCTCCTCGATGAGGGCGCGGCGCTCCTCGGGGCGGCTCTGCAAAATGGCGTCGAGCTTGCCCTGGCTAATAATGGAATGCGTATCCTTGCCCAGGCCCGAATCGTGCAGGATGTCCTGAATGTCCATCAGGCGGCACGGACTCGAGTTGATGAGGTACTCGCTTTCGCCAGAGCGATACATGCGACGGGTGATGGCGACCTCGTCAAAGTCGACGGGCAGCATATGGTCCGAGTTATCGAGCACCAGTGTGACCTCGGCGACACCCACCGGCTTGCGCGCTGACGAGCCCGAGAAGATGACATCCTCCATGGCCTGGCCGCGCAACTGCTTGGCGCTCTGCTCGCCCAGGACCCACAGGATGGAGTCGGAGATGTTCGATTTTCCCGAGCCGTTGGGACCGACGATGACGGTCAGGCCCGGCTCAAACGTCATATGGGCGCGGTCGGCAAACGACTTGAACCCTTTGAGCGTGAGGGACTTGAGATACACGGTTCCTCGCTTACACGTGCTTCTTATTCAGAATCACGCCGTTGGTGGTGTAACCCATGCGGTCGAGCGCTTCGAGCGCGGCGGCTCCCTCGGCTTCCTTCTTTGAGGAGCCGGAGCCGCGACCCTGACGAATACCATCGATCAACACCACGGCGGTAAAGGTGGGCGCATGCGCCGGGCCCTCGGAGCCAACGAGCTTATACGCCGGGGGCTCGTGACCGTCGGCTTGCACGCACTCCTGCAAAAACGACTTGGGGTTCGCAGGATGCTCGGCACGCTCGGAAGCCAAATGCGGCTTAAGCGTACGGTGAATGAACTCCGCCGCCGCATCCCAGCCGGCATCCAGGTACAGCGCACCCACGAGCGACTCATAGACGTTCTCGAGGGCCGAATGCAGGCCGCGCGCACCAGTACCGGTCTCAGAGGCACCAAAGATGATGATGTCGTCGATGCCCAGCTCGTGAGAAACCTCGGATAGCGTAGCGCCCGAGACAAGCGACACCTTCAGGCGCGTGAGCTTGCCCTCGTCAAACTCCGGATAGGACTCAAACAGGGAGCGTGCGACCACAGCACCCAAAATGGAATCGCCCAAGAACTCAAGGCGCTCATAGCTGGCAGAAACCGGCTGGCCTTCGACGGCCGAAGGATGCGTAAGGGCCGCGCGCAGCAGCACCTTGTCATTGAACTCGTGGCCCAGAATCTCCTGGGCGCGCGTAAGTCGTTCGGATAAAGCCAAGACCTAAGCCTCCCTGGCGTTTTCGATCGCGTCGACGGCGTCGGCGACAGAGTTGAGCGAGAGCAGGGTCTCGTCATCGATCTCGAGGTTGAACTCGTCCTCGATAGCCGTAACCAGCTGCAGGCGCTCGAGCGAGTTGGCATCGAGATCGTCAAAGGTGGTCTCATCGCTAATTTCGGCAACATCGACGCCCAGAACGTCAGCAGCGACCTCGGCAATCTTGTCGAAGATTTCGGAGCGGTCCATAGCGCTTCCTCTCATAGTGCATGAATACCAAAAGATTGGCACCGCGCGGGCGGCACCAATACACGGTTTTGATTCTACCCCACGACGTGCGCCGCGAGGCACATAACAGCGCTCTAACTCGCTCTTATAAAACGATACCGTCCATAGAGTTGGCGACATTCTCGACCAGCCCGGCGCGCACGGCTTCGGCCGCCGCGAGCGTACCGTTTTTGACGGCCTCGACCGAGGTGGCGCCATGGCCGATCAGGACCACGCCGCGCAGGCCCAAAAGAATCGCGCCGCCCTTGGCGTCGCCAGAGAGCTTGGCCTTAATCTCGCGCATCTGCTTTTTGATGAGCAGCGCGGCGATCTTGGTGCCGAGCGAGGCCATAAAGGCACCCTTGAGTTCCTGCAGCAAAAACTTGGCAGCGCCCTCGGTGGCCTTGAGCGCAATATTGCCCGACATACCATCGGCAACGACGACATCGAAGTTACCTGAGGTGATGTCCGTTCCCTCGCAGTTACCAACAAAGCCGGGAACGGCGGCTTTCATGGCCGGGAAGCAGGCCTTGGTAAAGTTGGAGCCCTTCTCGTCCTCGGTGCCGTTGGCAAGCAGGCCCACGCGGGGATGCTCGATGCCCAGGACGACGCGGGCATAGGCGCTACCCATCTGAGCAAAACGCACCATATCGTCAACCTCGACATCGGGGTTGGCACCCATGTCGCACAGCACCGTCAGACCGCCGGCGCGATTGGGCAGCGCATTGGTCAGACAGGGGCGCACCGGCTGCTTCTTGCCTTCGGCCTGATACCTAAACGGCGTCACGTAGGCTGTGGCAGCGGCGGCCATGGCACCGGTCGAACCGGCAGAGAAGAACGCGTCCGCATTTCCCTTCTTGATGGCGCGGCACGACAGCACGATCGAAGACTTGCGTTTGGTCATCACGGCGCGAATGGGATCGTCATCCATGGCGATAACGTCGGGTGCCTCCAGGGCCTCAACACGTGCATGGGAGGCGGCAAAGGGATTGACGATTTCGGCGGGGCCAGCTGCCAAGACCTCGATATCGGGATCGGCGGCAAGCGCAGCCTCGATACCATCGAGAACAACCTGAGGTTTCTCGTCTCCGCCCACAACGTCTACACAAACGCGAACGTTACTCATATACATGCTCCTTATACAAAAATGGCCGACTCATTGAGCCGGCCATTGTGGTTCCATTTGGAACGGCATCGCATCCAGAGTATACCGTTACTCGGTAACGATAACCTCGCGGTCCTTATAGAAACCGCAGCTGGGGCACACGTGGTGCGGAAGCTTGACAGCGCCGCAACGGGGGCACGTGGACTGAGCCGCAGCCGAGATCTTCATGTTGGCGGAACGACGGGTGTGAGTGCGGATACGACCCTGCTTTTGTTTAGGTACGGGCATAGTGACCTTCCTTATGAACTATCCAGTGTGGCGATTACGCGCAAGTAGCGATACTACCACAGTTTTACTCATCGAGCTTGAGATTCTTCAATGCTGCAAATGGATTTTCCGTGGCAGCGGCCCATTCTGCCTCTGCCTGGGCGGCGCAATCGCATTGCTCGACGTTGAGATTGCAACCGCAGGTGGGGCACAAACCCCGGCAATCGGGCTTGCAGAGCACCACAAACGGCGTGTCCATAACGACCGCGTCATTGATGGGCTCACCCAGATCGACGATGCGGTCCTCACCCAGGAGCTCGTAGCCGTCCTCGTAGGCCTCGGGATCCTCGGGCTCCTCAAAGAGGTAGAACTCCTCGATCTCTCCGGCGATATCAAACGAGGCGGGCTCCAGGCAACGGTCGCACTCACCGGTGGCGTGCGCGCGGACCATGCCCGTGAGCAAGACACCGGTACCGGCATTGGTAAAGACAACGTCGTAGTCGATGCCGTCCTGAAGCTGGTACTCCTTCTCGCCCACCGTGTAGGTGGCGACATCGACCTTACCGGTCAGCGGATACGAATCTCCAGGAAACTCGAGCTGCTCGGAAAGATCGACGGTAACGCTCGGGAACTCAGCCATTACCACTGACCATTCTGTTGGGCGGCACCCTCGTTGAGCTGCTGACGGCAACGGGTAACGGTGCCGGTCAGGCTCTTGAGGTTCTCCTCAAGGTGCGTAAAGACCTGCTCTGCGTAGTCCTCGGCAGCATAACGCGTCTCGCGCTCGTACTGCTGGGCACGATCGCGGATGTCGTCGGCCTGCTGCTGCGCAAGGCGGACGATCTCCTGCTCACCGGCAATGGTGAGGGCCTGCTGCTGAGCGTCAGCGATGATGGAATCGGCCTGAGCGGCGGCGGAAGCCATGAGCTCCTCGCGCTCCTTGAGGATACGGCGGGACTTCTGCCATTCCTCGGGATAGCTCATGCGGATCTCGTCGAGGATGTTAAAGAAGACGTCGGCGTCGATAACCTTCATCTGGGCGTTCTTGCCGAACGGCGTCTTAGCCTCTTCGATGAGCCCCTCGAGCTCGTCGACAAGACTCACGATCCTGTCGCCAGGAAAATTCTCGCCCGGCATCCGGTCTCCTTTCATAGGTAACATATCATCGTGTTAGTTTACCACATGCCACCAGGCATTAAAAAACGTCACGAAAAGCGATGTTTAAGCGCCTTGACCACATTGGGCGGAACAAAATTAGAGACGTCGCTACCAAGCGAGGCAATCTGGCGAACCACCGAGCTCGAGATATAACCGTACTGCGGCGCACTCATGACAAAGATGGACTCCAACTCGTTATCCAGGCGGTAGTTGAGGTCGGCCTGCTGCAGCTCGTACTCAAAGTCGGTCATGGCACGCAGGCCCTTGACCACGGCTCCTGCTCCCTGTTCGCGGGCAAAATCGACCAAGAGCCCAGTGAAGGGCAGCACCTCGACGCCGTCAATATCACCGAGCGCTTCACGGGCCAGCGCCACGCGCTCGTCAAGCATAAAGGTGGTACCCACGCCGTTTTTACCCTGTGATTCAGCCACGGCGACAATCACGCTGGGAAAGATGCGGCGGGCTCGGCGGATGACGTCGATATGGCCAAACGTGATGGGATCGAAGGTGCCCGGGACGATTACGCGGTTGATGGTGTCATTCATGGGCGTCCTCCAAAGGCGCATCCTCGTCATTGTCGCTGTCGTCGGCATTGTCGGCCCCGTTCGTGGCCGACCAGCGCAGCAAGTCAACCGAAGTTATGCCGTAGCGCTTCTCGCGCACGGTCTCAAAACCGGTCGGGTGAGCGCCCGCGTCGGCGGCAGCGTGCTCAAAGAGCGCGTAGGCACCCTGCGCCAGCAAGCCTTGCTGAGCCAGGTTCTGCAGCAGCTCCTCGACCGGCTCAGCGCCAAAAGCGTAGGGCGGATCGAGCAGGACCAGGTCAAAGGGACCGCCCGGCACGCGGCCGCGCGAGGCACTCGCCAGCACATCGCCGGTAACGACACGCCAACGCGAGCGGTCGCGGCACAGCGACTCGACGTTCTTGGTGATCAGACGGGCGGCGTTGCGATCGATCTCGAACGTGGTGAGCGTGCGGGCGCCACGCGAGAGCATCTCAATTCCCAGGGCGCCGGAGCCGCCAAAAGCGTCCAGCACGCGGACCTCGTCCAAATCGAAGTCGAACGCCGACATGACCATGGATGCACATGCCTCGCGCACGCGATCGGTCGTGGGACGGGTGACATCGCGCCCGCGCGGCTCTTCGATCTTACGGCCGCGCCATTCACCGCCGATGATTCTCATCCTCCGCTGACCTCCTTAAAGATATGTCGATAGCGCGTGGCGACCGCGTCACGCAAGGGACGCGTCGCCACGGAGTCAAGGTTGCAAGCATACCGCAAGAGCTCGACCGCGTCCAAATGGGCCCATTCGATAAGAACCTCGTCGGCGTCCAGGTCCACAAAGCGCAGGGTCACGCCGCCATGCTGACGGTAGCCCAGGATTTCGCCCTCGTGGCGCAGACGCAGGTCCATCTGGGCGAGCGTAAAGCCGTCTGAGGTCTTTTCGAGCGACTGGAGACGGTCTTGTGCCGCCGACGCGCCGCCGTTGCCCTTGGAGTGCGTCATGACCAGGCACGTGCCCGACACACTGCCACGGCCCACGCGGCCG
>UROR01000108.1 GCA_900549535.1 uncultured Collinsella sp.
GACCGCCGGTACCGCCGCTGAGGTGACCATCAACTACGTCATCACCGACCCCGAGAAGGTCCGCAAGTTCGTGTGCGTCGACACCAACGACGCCCCCGAGGTCGCCGTCGTCGACCCCGATATGATGGCTTCCATGCCCGCCGGCCTGACCGCCTCTACCGGCATGGACGCTCTGACCCACGCCATCGAGGGCTACACCACCAAGGGCGCCTGGGAGCTTTCCGACATGTTCCACTTTGAGGCCATTAAGCTGATCAGCGAGAACCTGCGTGACTCTGTCGCCGAGGCCAAGTCCGGTCAGCCCGGCTCCGGCCGTGAGGGCATGGCCCTTGGCCAGTATGTCGCCGGCATGGGCTTCTCCAATGTCGGCCTGGGTATCGACCATGCCATGGCTCACACCCTGTCCGCTCACTACGACACCCCGCACGGCGTAGCTTGCGCCATGCTGCTGCCGATCGCCATGGAGTTCAACAAGCCGGTTTGCGCCGAGCGTCTGGCCAAGGTTGCCGTCGCCATGGGCGTTGACACCACGGGCATGAGCACCGACGAGGCTGCCGACGCCGCTATCGCCGCCGTCAAGCAGCTTTCCGCCGACGTGAATATCCCGCACGTCTGCGAGGCCATGAAGGCTGACGAGATCGAGGTCCTGGCCAAGGACGCCATGGCCGACGCTTGTTTCCCGGGTAACCCGCGCGAGGCGACGCTCGACGACGTCATCGAGCTCTTCAAGAAGATCTGCCCGGCTGCCTAACTTGGTTCGGCGGGCCTCTGCCCGTTAGCCCCACAATCGTCCTCGGACATGTCGGAAGCCCCCGCTGCGCACTTCGTGCGGCGGGGGCTTCCTCCGTCCTGCGGAAAGATTGTGGGGCTAACGGCAGGGGGCCGCCGGCTCGTTATCGTGGCGGGCGCAGTTCTGAGGAGCTCAATGGGTTATCTCGCTAAGTAAAAAGATGGTTCGCGGTGGTATTGTTGCTGTGGGTTTAATTCGATATGAAAGGGTGACTTTGGTGTCCAAGATGGATTCTACGCTCTCCTATATTACTGACCAGCTGAAGGCGCTTACCTCGATTGCTTCGCCGACGGGCTATACCCGTGCGGCGACTGATTATCTGATGGAGACCCTGCGCGATATGGGGTTTGGGCCTGAGCGTTCTAATAAGGGTAACGTGCTCGTTGAGCTTGGCGGCGAGGGCGAGCCGCTCGTACTGGCGAGCCATGTCGATACCCTAGGCGCCATGGTGCGTTCCATTAAGGACAATGGCCGCCTGCGCCCCACGACGCTCGGTGGGCATCAGTGGTCTACGGCCGATGGCGAGAACTGCACCGTCTACACGCGCGACGGCAATGTCTACACGGGCGTGGTTCTTAACACCGAGCCTTCGGCGCACGTGGCCGACGAGCCGGTCAAGACCATCGAGAAGAACATGGAGATCTTGCTCGACGAGAACGTCGACAGCAAGGACGATGTGCTCGAGCTGGGTATTCAGACCGGCGACATCATCGCTATGGATCCTCGCACGACGGTGACGGAGAGCGGCTACATTAAGAGCCGCTTCCTGGATGACAAGCTATCGGCCGCCATTTTGTTGGGCTTGGCGCGTGCCGTCGCCGCTGGCGAGGTGACGCTTTCGCGTAAGGTTTCGCTGCTCTTTACCGTGTACGAGGAGGTGGGCCACGGCGGTGCCTTCGTGCCGGCCGACACGCGCGAGATGATCAGCGTTGACATGGGCTGCGTGGGCGACGACCTAGGCTGCACCGAGCACATGGTGTCGATCTGCGCCAAGGATTCGGGCGGTCCGTACAACTACGACCTGGTGACGGCGCTGTCCAATATCGCGCGCGAGCTTGAGCTCGATTACGCTATCGACGTGTATCCGCATTACGGTTCGGACGTCGAAGCCACGCTCTCTGCCGGCTACGACATTCGCCATGGTCTGATCGGCCCCGGCGTGTATGCGAGCCACAACTACGAGCGTAGCCACATGGACGGCGTGCGCAACACCTTCGAGCTCGTCCGCGCCTACGTACAGCGCTAGCGATGCAGCGGCCTCGGCTGATACGGCAGTACCGACCGAGGCCGTCCTCTCTAAGTTGCGGTGAAATAGGGACTGTTTGGCGGTTTTAAACGCTTAAACAGTCCCTATTTCACCGCAATTTATGAAGGGGATGGGGCTACTTAAGTGCGCCGGTCACGGTGCCGCCGCCCAGGACGATGTCGCCGCGGTATATAACGACAGCCTGGCCGGGGGCGATGGCGCGCTGCGGCTCGTCAAAGGTCAGCAACATTTGCCCGTCTTCGCCGCGCGTAAGGATCGCTGCCTGGTCTTTCTGTCGGTAGCGGTACTTGGCGCCCACGCGGATGCCGCCGGCATCCAGCTCGGCTTCCATGTGGTCGGCAGGGGCGCTCCAAATCCAGTCGTTGGCCGTGAGCGCCGTGGCCGTCAGGTCCTCGGCCTCGCCCAGATGCACGGTGTTGTTGACGGCGTCGACACCCGTTACGTACACGGGATGCGCCATCGCGACGCCCAGGCCTTTGCGCTGGCCGATGGTGTAGCGCAGCGCGCCGTTGTGGTGTCCGACCACGCTGCCGTCGCGCCACACAATGTCGCCCGGTGCAGCGGGATGTCCGCAGCGGCGCTCGATATAGCCCGCGTAGTCACCGTCTGGAATGAAGCAGATGTCTTCGCTTTCTGCCTTCTTGGCGTTGGTAAAGCCCTGTTCGGCGGCTATGCGGCGCACATCGCGTTCTTTATCTAGGCCTGCTAGCGGAAAGATCGTGTGCGCGAGGCGCTTCTGCGTAAGTGAATACAAAAAGTAGCTCTGATCTTTTTTGGGGTCCTCGCCGCGATGCAGCTGCCAGGTACCATCGGGCGCTTGGCTCGTCTTGGCGTAGTGGCCCGTTGCGATGTAGTCGCAGCCCATGTCCAGCGCCGCATCGAGCAGTGCGCCAAACTTAATGTGGCGGTTGCAGATAATGCACGGATTGGGCGTCAGGCCTTCCTGGTAGGCGGTCACAAAGCGCTCGATTACGCTGCGGTCGAACGTCTGCTGCAGGTCGAGCACGTGGTGGGGGATGCCGATACGCTCGGCAACGGCCTTGGCGTCCGCGATGTCGCGGTCGACTTTGCTCATGCCCGTGATGGGATCGGGCGCGGGACAGGTGAGGCGCATGGTGGCGCCGACGCATTCGTAGCCCTGGCTTTTGAGCAGGTACGCGGTCACGCTGGAATCGACGCCGCCGCTCATGGCGACGAGCACGCGCTTGTTGTGCATGGGGAGGTTCTCCTTGGTGGCATGTGGCCAAAAAAGAAAAGCGGCGCGGGAGGCTGGTTCCGCGCCGCAGACATTGTAGCAAGTTCGGGCGTCTCGTGGGACACCCTGTTGGGATGAGCCCATGCAGCCAGAAGAGAGGGGAGACCGGCGTGCCTTGGGCTCGTTCTAAGAACGAGAAGCTCTAGTCCTGGAACAGTGCCGTGGACAGGTAGCGCTCGCCGGTGTCGGCAAGCAGGGCCACGATGGTCTTGCCCTCGTTCTCGGGGCGCTTGGCCAGCTGCAATGCGGCCCACACGGCGGCACCGGACGAAATGCCCACGAGCACGCCCTCCTTGTGGCCCACGGCGCGGCCGGTGGCAAAGGCGTCGTCGTTTTCGACGGGGATGATCTCGTCGTAGATCCGGGTGTCGAGGACGTCGGGCACAAAGCCGGCGCCGATGCCCTGGATCTTGTGCGGGCCGGCCTGGCCCTTGGAGAGCACCGGGGAGGTGGCGGGCTCGACGGCGACGACCTTAATCTCGGGGTTCTGCTCCTTGAGGAACTCGCCCACGCCGGTTACGGTACCACCGGTGCCAACGCCGGCGACGAAAATGTCGACCTGGCCGTCGGTGTCGTCCCAGATTTCGGGGCCGGTCGTGGCCTTGTGAATGGCCGGGTTGGCGGGGTTCACAAACTGGCCGGCGATGATGCTGTTGGGCGTCTCCTTCTGCAGCTCCTCGGCCTCGGCGATAGCGCCCTTCATACCCTTGGAGCCGTCGGTGAGCACGAGCTGCGCACCGTATGCCTGCATCAGCTTGCGGCGCTCGACGGACATGGTCTCGGGCATGGTGATGATCACCTTGTAGCCGCGGGCGGCCGCCACCGAGGCGATGCCGACGCCGGTGTTGCCGCTCGTGGGCTCGATGATGGTGTAGTCGCCGCCGCGCACGAGCTTGCCTGCCTTCTCGGCCTCGTCAATCATGTTCTTGGCGACGCGGTCTTTAACGGATCCGGCGGGGTTGAAGTATTCCAGTTTGACGAGCACGCGAGCCTTGAGGTCCTCGTCGGCCTCAAAGTGGGTGAGCTCCAGAAGCGGGGTGTGGCCGATAAGCTGATCGATGGACGTGTAAACCTTGCTCATGGTGAACCTCCAAAGTGTTCAAGTTGCTGGTTGCCGTGTGGTTTTACGGCGTGTCTAGCAGCTAAACCCATAAACCTTATAGGTTGTTCGTTTAGCTGTTGGCAAGCATAGTAGACACTAAAGCCTAGTAATGCAATAGGAAATAGAAGATTATTACGAGTCGATTAACCATCTTGACTGGAACGGGTATTTCCAAAGCCAATTTTTCGGCTAGAATTTCAACGGACTAAAAGACCGAAAGGCAGCACTATATATGTTGGTTTCTACTAAGGGCAGGTACGCCCTGCGCGTTATGGTTGACCTGGCCGAGCACCAGGCGGCCGGTCGCATCCCGCTCAAAGAGATCGCGGCGCGACAGGGGATTTCGGAGAAGTACCTCGAGAACATCTTGGCTACGCTCGTGCGCGCCAACATGCTTTCGGGCATGCGTGGCAAGGGCGGCGGCTATGTGCTCACGCGCCCGCCTGAGCAGTACACGGTGGGCGAGATCTTGCGCCTGACCGAGGGCAGCCTGGCACCGGTCGCCTGCCTGGATGGCGACTGCAAGGGCTGCTCGCGATCTGAGGAGTGCCCCACGCTCGACGTGTGGAAGAACCTGGACAAGCTCATTAACGACTACCTCGACGGTGTGACGCTCGATCAGCTTGTCGCTCCCAACCATGGCTACGACTACGTCATCTAGCCCACCTGCCATTTGGGGATGGGGTGGAAATGATAGATTTTCTTGCCCTCTGAGACTTGGCAAATAAGAAGGCCGCCCATTTTTGCGATGGGCGGCTTTCTTATTTGGTCCGATGCGTTTGTGTGTCGGGGCGTTCTACTCTTCGGCAATACTATCGAGGATGCTGCGCATGATGGACACTAGGATGCTGCCCATAAAGGCCGAGCCAAAGCCGGCGATGGAGATGCCGACGCCCAACAGGTTGACCGACAGGTAGCTGGCGAGCTCCAGCATAAAGCTGTTGAGCACGAGCTGGAAAATGCCGAGCGTAATGATCGTGAGCGGCAGCGAGATGACTGTGAGGAACGGTTTGACGAACGAATCGACGATGTTGAGAAACAGTCCCACAAAGGCAAAACAGACCCAGGCCTCGGCAAAGCCGAAGGGTTGGATACCAGGGACGAGGAACGTGGCGATCGCGATGGCGATCGAGGTGAAGAGCCAGTTAAGCATAAAGCGCATGGCGTGAATCCTTTCTTGCGCCGGGGTTGCTGGCGTCGCGTGAAGCGGCTTGCGGCGGCGACTTGGATGGTTGCGCGGGCGCGCCGCGGTGTTTGGGCGCCCATTGTCTCAAATGTTCGTGGAGCTTACGTGCGCATTCGGTTTCTAAACGGCGTTCGTCCTGAAAAACGTGCCGCTGGCAGAGAGTCTTGTCGCTTTAGTTTGGTGGTGTGCTACACTGCTACGGGCAAATAGCCCATGCATAGTTTTATTGCATATTACGGGCGAACGATGCCCGATGTCAGTATCAACTTCGATGCCTTATGGCGGGTTTGGCGGTGATCGATGAATATCGAGAACATGTTTGACAAGCCTGATGTCAAGCAGCTGGTCCACGCATTTAGTCTTTTGGATGACGAGAACGATATCCAGGCGTTTTTAACCGATATCTGCACGCCGCGCGAGATTTGCGATTTATCGCAGCGCCTGCAGGTCGCGCGCTATCTGGATGAGGGCGAGCCCAAAGTTGAGGTTCAGGCCCGCACCGGCGCTTCGTCCACCACGGTGAGCCGCGTGTCCAAGGCGCTCAACGGCGAGTACGGTGGCTATCGCAAGATCCTCATCAAGCTGGAGGATGGCGAGTAAGCCAACGGCAAAAAACGATTTGCACAGAACCGTCCCTCCGGGGGCGGTTTTTTGGTGCCATGTTGTCCGCTCGGGCGGGTAGGATGGATGCATTGATTATTGCGAACGGTTTGAGTGGAGGACCATGCCTGTTCGAATCTATACCACCAATGCCGGCACGGATTTGAGCGATGCCGAGGCGGCGCTGCTTGCCGACCTGGTTGCCCGCCACGGGCGTGCCGTCTTGCTAGCGCCCTCGTTTGCCGAGCTCGACCTGTGCCGTCACGATGCTGCGGTTGCTGGCGCCTCGCTGGGCGTTGACTACAAGACCCCTTCATCGTGGCTTCGTTCGCTGTGGGAGCTTTTGGGCGATGGCCGCAGTTTCATCGACAACATGCAGCGCCAGATGCTGTTCTCGGACATGATCGCCCGTCGCGACGATGCCGACCTCCAGCCGCTTTCGCGCACCAAGGGCACGGTCCGCATGCTCGCGCGCATGGCCCGCGATGTGCTGCCGGGTGTGGCGGGGACGACGGCCGAACGATGCCGTGGCGACAACTGCCAGCCTGAGCCAAAAAGCGATGCCGAGGCTCGTGTGTTCGAGCTTTTGCGTGTCTATGCGGACGGTTTGGACCGTCGAGATATGGTCGAGCCCTGTGAGGCGGCTGACATTATGGCTGGTGTCCTGGCCGATAACCTGCCGGCGTGCGCCCGCGCCGTATGCGTGCGCGGTGTCACGTCGTTTACGTATAGCCTGCTCG
>UROR01000109.1 GCA_900549535.1 uncultured Collinsella sp.
CATTCGAATTCTCCTAAGGAGATAATCTCGATCTGTAACAGTCACTCGGCAAAAACGGCTGCAGATGTTACAGATTGAGACGAACCGCCAAAGTGTCCCCTTTGTGGTGGTTAGCGGTAGCTTAGCTTGAGAATTTCGACGACGTCGGGGTCGGTCAGCGTCACGGGGTCGTGGCTGAACAGGACGCCGTTGGTCGTCAGAGCGTTGTGCGCGATGGCCGGCAGCTCTTCGACCGTAATCCCCCACTCACTCATGGCGAGGTCGGCCACATGGCAAGCCTCCATCAGGCGCGTGAGCTCAATCACAAAATCGTGCGGATCATCCGCGGCGGCATTGCCCATCAGACGCGCCATGTCGATATAGCGCTCTGGTGCAACACCGTGATCGATCATCCACGTGTGGTAGGCACGGGCGATCATGATGAGGCCGGCGCCGTGCGGCAGGTCGTGATGATGCGCGCTCATGCCATGTTCAAGACCATGCGAGCCCGTGGTGCCCGAGGCATCCATGGCATAGCCGCCGAGCGTGTTGGCAAACGCAAGGCTCGAGCGCGCCTCCAGGTCATCGCCATTATTGATGCACGTAGGCAGCGCCGCGGCGGCTCGGCGGATGCCTTCGCGGCAAACCATGTCACCCATGGGCGTGTTGGTATTTGAGATGTAGCACTCAACGCAATGGAACAGAGCGTCGAATCCCTGATA
Source organism: uncultured Collinsella sp. (assembly GCA_900549535.1). Taxonomy (GTDB): domain Bacteria; phylum Actinomycetota; class Coriobacteriia; order Coriobacteriales; family Coriobacteriaceae; genus Collinsella. The sequence continues at coordinate 702 of UROR01000109.1, forward strand.
GGCGGTCAGACGCGCCGGGACGCTCACCATGAGCTCGGGATCAACGATCGAAAGTACCGGGAACAGGCGCGGATCGCCCAGGCGAAGCTTCTCGTCATTGTCCTCGCAGGACAGGACACCGCCCGCATCGACCTCGGAGCCGGTACCCGCCGTGGTGGTTACGCAAACAAGCGGCAGCGGATCGTTGGGGATCGGCAGGCCGAGCGCAGTACCGCCATTCACAAAATCCCAGATGTCACCAAGGCATTCGTTACCCTCGGCATCGGTATGCGGGTTGGCCGCCACCGCGCAGATGCCCTTGCTGCCGTCCATGACCGAGCCGCCGCCGAGCGCCAGGACAAAGTCGCAGCCATGGGTGCGCGCCATCCAGCCACCCGCATTGACGGTCTCGCGCAGGGGATTGGGCTCAATGCGATCGAACAGCTCATGCGCCACGCCGGCGCGTTCGAGCTCGGCCTCCACGCGTCTCAGGTATCCAAAGCGCTTGGCCGAGTTGCCGCCGGTCGTAACGATGAGCGCTTTGGTGCCGGGCAGCTTCTGCGTGCCCAGCTCGCCCAACTTGCCCGCGCCAAACAGCACCTTGGTCGGTGCGAAAAACGAATAACCGTTCATACGCGATCTCCTTACTCATATATGTGTCGCGTTGCCGCCATTATAGCGACCGCCGCGAGCGGCCACGCCGTCCGCAAAACGCTATCTCAGCTGTAATAATCGACGTTTGCCCAGATAAAACCTGCCAAAATAAACCTGTCCCTTTTTGGTAGGTAGAATTACCCATAAGGTAAGTATGTTTCTGAGTTATTTCGTGTTGACCCATTTGAGCGCGATAGGGTATAACTCTACTCAACCGCTAGGGATTTTATTGAGAAAGGTGTTCTACCATGAGCAAGAACCTCTCCCAGCAGGTCGTTCTCGACCGCCGCGGCTTCGTTGCCGCCACCTTCGCAACCGTCGCCGGCCTTGGTCTTGCCGGCTGCTCTGACACCAGCGCCGAGGCCGACAAGGGTTCCGCCGCCGGCTCTTCCAAGAGCTCCGAGGATACCGAAGCTTCCACCACGCTCGACGCTAAGGCATTCGACAAGCTCGTCGACAACGGCCCCAAGGCCGATGACGACGCCATCGCCGCCAGCACCTGGGCGACGGCCGTCAAGGACGCCGGCGTCTTTAAGATCGGTGGCGTTCAGACCTCCACGCTCTTCTCCCTCCTCAACGAGAAGGACGGTCAGACCCGCGGCTTCGATGCCGGCATCGCGCAGCTTCTGTCCAACTACATCCTGGGCGAGAACAAGGTCGAGATCACCCAGGTGACCTCGGACACGCGCGAGTCCGTCCTGCAGAACGGCCAGGTCGATGCCGTCTTTGCCACCTACACCATCACTGACGAGCGCAAGAAGCTCGTCTCCTTCGCCGGCCCCTACTACTACACGCAGCAGGCCATCCTGGTGCTCGCCGATAACGACGACATCAAGAGCGTCGACGACCTGGCCGACAAGAACGTCGCCGTCCAGTCCGGCTCCAACGGCCCCGCCATCCTGGAGGAGTTCGCCCCCAAGGCCAGCCAACAGGAGTTCAAGACCGACGAGGAGGCCCGCCAGGCACTCCAGCAGGGCCGCGTTGACGCCTACGTCATCGATAACAACATGCAGCAGAGCGCCCTGGTCCGCGAGCCCGGTAAGTACAAGATCGCCGGCAAGCCCTTCGGCAGCAAGGAGCCCTACGGCATCGGCCTGCCGCTCGATTCCGACGGCGTCGCCTTTGTCAACGACTTCCTTAAGAAGATCGAGGACGACGGTACCTGGACCGAGCTGTGGCAGATCTGCATCGGCGACCGTACGGGCGACACCAATGTTCCCGAGCTGCCCGAGATCGGCGCCTAGGCAGCGAGCCTGGTAACGGCCGCAACGAAACCATATGGAAACGCATGATGCGCTTTATTGCGGTAAACTGTTTCCTCACTGAGTTGTCGGGGCTTCCGTACACACGGGAGCCCCTTTCCTTATCGGCAGGAGGTCCGCATGAGTCTCTCCGAGCTCTGGTCGCTCTATGGCCAGAACTATATCGACGCGCTGCTAGCAACCTGGGGCATGACGCTTGAGTCGTTTGCCATCGCCATGGTGCTGGCCGACGCCGTCACCGTGATGCGTGTGTAGCCGCTCAAGCCGCTGCGCGTCTTTGGCGACCTGTATGTCCAGGTCTTCCGCAACATCCCCGGCATCGCGCTGCTTATCATCGTCGTCTATGCGCTTCCGCCGCTCAAGGTCGTCCTGCCCTACCGCACCTGCGTTATCGTCGCCACGGTCCTTTTGGGCTCGGCCTTTGGTTCCGAGAACTTTATGAGCGGCATCAACACCGTCGGCGTCGGCCAGGTGGAAGCCGCCCGTTCGCTCGGCATGAGCTTCAGCCGTATCCTCGCCAAGATCGTGATTCCGCAGGCGCTGCGCTCGAGCGTATTGCCCATGACCAACCTCTTTATCGCCGTCATGCTCACCACCGCGCTCGGCAGCCAGGTGCCGCTTAAACCGCAGGAGCTCACCGGCGTGGTGAGCTACATCAACACGCGCTCGCTCGGCGGCGTCGTCGCGTTCTTTATCTCGGCACTCGGCTACCTGGGCACGGCCTTTGTGGTGAGCCACATTGGCAACTACATCGATAAGAAGGTGAGGATCCTCCGATGAGCAAGCATTCCTCCCCTGCACTTACCATGCGCGATGCGCTCCACGAGGCTCCCGGCCCCAAGATGCGCGCCAAGATTCGCATCGGCACCGCTATCTCGCTCGTTGCCGTCGCCGTGCTCGTCGCCCTGGTACTGCAGCGCTTTTATGTGACCGGCCAGCTTTCGGTCCACTATTGGTATTTCTTTACGCACCTCACCACCTGGAAGTTCTTGCTTGCCGGCTTTGAGGGCACCGTTAAAGTCGCACTCACCGCTGGCGCCATCGCGCTGGTGCTGGGCCTAGCCCTTATGCTCGGCCGCACCAGCGACATTAAGCCGCTCCAGCTGGTTTGCCGTGTGCTCACCGATTTCTTCCGCGGTGTGCCGAGCCTGCTGTTTATCTACTTCTTCTTTTTGGTGCTGCCCCAGTACAAGATCTCGCTGCCGTCGTTTTGGATGCTCACGCTTCCCGTCGCGCTCGCTGCAGCCGGCGTGCTGGCCGAGATTTTCCGCGCCGGCGTCAATGCCGTGCCGCGCGGCCAGGTCGAGGCCGCCCAGGCGCTCGGTCTCTCCAAGGCCAAAATCACCTTTAAAATCGTGTTGCCGCAGGCTATTCGGTTTATCATTCCGTCGTTGATTTCGCAGCTTGTGGTCGTAGTCAAAGACACCACCGTCGCCTATGTGGTGAGCTACCCCGACCTCATGCAAAACGCCCGCGTGCTCATTACCAACTACGACGCCCTCGTGTCGGTCTACCTGGTAATCGCGGTCATCTACATCCTCATCAACGTCGCGATCAACAAGGCCGCTGTCTATGTTTCGCACAAGACCGGCGCGACCATCATCCGCTAACGCTTTGCCATTTCGAGTCATAAGGAGCCGAGCACCATGGCACAGAGCACCTCTTCCACCGGCAATCAGCCGCTGATCGAGCTCAGACACGTCGATAAGCACTATGGCGATCTGCACGTCCTCAACGACATCAATCTCTCGGTCGACCGCGGCGAGGTCGTCGTTGTGATTGGACCCTCGGGCTCGGGCAAGTCGACCATGTGCCGCACCATCAACCGCCTGGAACCCATCGACTCGGGCGAGATCCTCATCGAGGGCGAGCCCCTGCCGCAGGAAGGCAAGGATCTTGCCCGCATGCGTGCCGAGCTGGGCATGGTGTTTCAGCAGTTCAACCTGTTCGCACATATGACCGTCCTGCAGAACGTCATGCTGGGACCGGTCGACGTACTGGGTGTCTCCAAGGACGAGGCCCGCGAGCGCGCCATGGACCTGCTGGGCCGCGTGGGCGTTGCCGAGCAGGCCGATAAGGTGCCCGCACAGCTTTCGGGCGGCCAACAGCAGCGCGTAGCCATCGCCCGCTCGCTTGCCATGCAACCCAAGGCCATGCTCTTTGACGAGCCCACGAGCGCCCTTGACCCCGAGATGATCAACGAGGTACTCGAGGTCATGGTCCGTCTGGCCCAGCAGGGCATGACGATGATCGTCATCACGCACGAGATGAACTTTGCCCGCCGCGTGGCCGACCGCGTCGTGTTTATGGCCGACGGCCAGATTGTGGAAACCGGCACGCCCGACGAGTTCTTCGACCACCCCCAGACCAAGCGCGCCCAGGACTTCCTCAACTCCATCAAGGGTCACTAACCCAATTGCCACGCGGGCAAATTCATCAGTAACGTTTGCTCCGCGCCACCCCTGTGCCATGTCCACCCGGATTCGAAAGCTACGCCCATGATCGGAACCCGCACCTCATCGTCCTACACTCCGCACGTCGACGTCGATCCCGCCGACCGTCCGCTCATCCTGGTCGCACCACGCTGGGAAGAAGCGAAACCCTATTTGAGCGAGACGCTCTCCCCCAACGAGGAGATTGCGAGCGTCTTTGTCGATGCCATCCTTGCCGCCGGCGGCCTGCCGCTGCAGATGTCCATCACCGAGGACATTGAGGTCATCCGTCATTACGTCGATATCGCCGACGGCATCGCCATTCCCGGCGGCCCCGATGTCAATCCCAAACGTTGGGGCGATGATCGACCCTACGACCCCACCCTCTGCTGCGAGATCCGCGATAGCTTTGAGTTTAAGCTGGTCGGCGAGGTGCTCCGCGCCAAAAAGCCGCTCTTTACCACCTGCCGCGGCACGCAGTTGCTCAATGTCGCCACCGGCGGCACCCTGTGCACGGACGTGCCAAGCCTGGGCGCGCGCGAGGGCCGCACGCAGTGGCGCCATACCCACGTGCTCAACGACCCCGTGCATCCCGTCGAGGTCGTGCCGGGCTCGTTGCTGGAGCGCGCGCTTGGCGGGCACAGGCTTATCCAGACCAACTCCGCACACCACTGCTGCATCGATCGTCTGGGTAAAAGCACGCGCTTGGTCGCCAAGGCAACCGATGGCGTGCCCGAGTGCATCGAAGTCGAAGGCCAACCCTTCTGCCTGGGCGTGCAATGGCATCCCGAGTACACCTGGCAGACGCTCGAAACCGACTTTAACCTCTGGAAGTCGTTTGTCGAGGCGGCAGCCAAGGTCAAGCAGGCCCGCTAGCACGCGAACCACAAAACAGATAAGGGCGCCCCGCCGGCCACATGGTCCGGCGGGGCGCCCTTTCACCTATATGTGGCCGGCAAGCAGCCCAAGGCTCGCAAGCTCTTATTCGGCCGCTTCGCGCAGGGCCGACATCGTCGCCGCATATTGCTGCTGCAGCGCATGCATCCCCTCGCGGGCGCCGTCAACGGCATCGGCACCGCGCAGCGCTTCGGTCACCACGACCGCCGGCTCGTACAGATTATCGAATCCCAGGTTCTGGCTCACGCCCTTGAGCGTGTGCGCTGCCATAAACGCACCTTCGGCGTCTCCTGCCGCCATGGCGGCCTCCAGCTTGTCCATGCTCTCGTCATCCAAAAACTTGAGGGCAAAGCGGGCAAGCATTTCCTCGCCCATCAGCCGAGCGCACGCGTCATCATAATTAGCGCCGATCTTCTCATACGCCTCACGCATGGAAATCATGGATTAAAAACTCCTTTGTTCAAACTAAATCGTGGGAAACGCGACAACGTCGGCGGGGCGTGCCAACGTCTCGGCAATACGGTCTTGCACCTCGAGCAGGCAGTCGAGCAACAGCGGGTTAAAGGTGCCGCACTTACCGTCCAGGATCATTTGGATCGCCTCCTTGTGCGGGATAGCGTCTTTGTATACGCGCACGCTCGTCAGCGCATCATACACGTCGGCCACCGAAACCACCTGTGCGGCAATGGGAATTTCGTCGCCCTTAAGGCCATCGGGGTAACCCTTGCCGTCCCAGCGCTCGTGGTGCCAACGCGCAATCTGGTACGCATATTCCATAAGCGCATTGCCGGCGTGATGGCTACCCAGCTCAAGCAGCATGTCGGCGCCGATCGTGGTATGCGTCTTCATAATCTCGAACTCCTCGGACGTAAGGCGTCCGGGCTTGTTGAGAATCGCATCGTCAATCGACATCTTGCCGATATCATGCAGCGCCGAAGCCAGGGCGATCGTAGAGCGTTCCTCATTGTCGAGAGAGATCGTA
>UROR01000110.1 GCA_900549535.1 uncultured Collinsella sp.
GCCTCCACACCGCTCTGCACGCCGTGCCAAAAGTCGGAGTTCGTCGCCTTGGCGATCACGGCCACGCGCACGCGGTCGTCCGCCTTGCCGCAGCCGGTCAGTAGGCACAGCAGCAGCACGGCGGCGGACAGCAGCCCGATCGTTTTAGTGCGCATCCTCTGCCTCCTCCTTCGTCAGCCGGGGGATCCGAACGGTCACGGTCGTGCCCTCGTCCGGCTCGCTGTCGATCGTCAGGCCGTACCGCTCGCCGAAATAGATCCGCAACCGATCGTTGACGTTCTTCATCCCGATGCCGCTGTTGTCGCTGCGGCGCTTTTGCAGCAGGCTCTCCGCCTGCTCGCGGCTCATGCCCACGCCGTTGTCGCTCACCGTCAGCATGATGTCCCCGCTGCCGTCCGGCGCGTTTTTCACGCAGATCTCGATCACGCCCTCGTCCACCATTTGGTCGATGCCGTGGATGATCGCGTTCTCGATCAGCGGCTGCAGCGTGATCTTGTTGATCAGGCAGCCGGTCAGCCCCTCGTCCACCGTGAAGCGGTAGGTGAACCGAACGCGGTAGCGGTAGCTTTGGATCGTCAAGTAGCTGCGCGCGTGATCAAGCTCCTCACCGATCGTGATCAGCTCCCGCCCGCGGCTGATGCTGATGCGGAAAAGCCTCGCCAGTGCGCCCACCATCTTCACCGCGTCCGCGGTGTTGCCGCGCTCGCACATCCACTGGATGGAATCGAGGGTGTTGTACAAAAAGTGCGGGTCGATCTGCGCCTGCAGGGCCTTCAGCTCTGTTTTGCGCAGCTCCGTCTGCTCCGCCTTCACCTGCTCCAGCAGGCGGCGGATCTGCTGTGCCATGTGCAGGAAGCTGTCGGATATCGCGGCGATCTCCGCCGCGCCGGTGCGGCAGCCGGTGCACACCGCCAGATCGGCGCTGTGCTCGAAGGCACGCATCTGTTGCGTCAGCTCATGTACCGGTGCGGTGACGATGCGGGCATACAGCCGCAGCACGATCGATGCGATCACCGCGCTGCACAACAGCGTGATCAGGATGCACAGCACGATCTGGTCGCGCCGCTGCGCATACAGCTCGTCGAGCAGGCTGACGCAGACGACGCGCCAAACGCCGTCCTCCGTATCGGCCGCCGCATAGATCGTGCCGCCCACCGTGTGCACGCCGACCTGCGGCGCACCGGAGAACGGCGGTGCCTCCGTCAGCCCAAGGTCGATCAGCCGCTGCTGCGGATGATACACCGCCGCGCCGCTGCGGTCGACCACATAGCAGTAGCCGTGCAGGCCGACACCGACGTTGTTGATATACCGGGCGACGGACGAAAAGCGCAGATCCGCCGCCACATACACGGTCTTGCCGAGCAGCGCGCTTTCGTGCCGCGCGGCGATCGTGACCACCCACGGATAGCTGTTCTCGAACAGCGTCTGCACATGGGGCGCAGACACGGCGAACGTGTCGGCCGAGGCGAACAGCGCCCGGTCGAACGACAGGTCGCGCCGCACGGTGCTTTTTTGCTGCGTCCCGTCCTCGCCCGCGCAAAAAAGCAGGTGCCCTTCGGTGTCATAGACCATCAGGGCATAGATATCGGGGTCGCCGCGCACGACGGGGGACAGCACCTCGGCGACCGCCTCGGTCGAGGCGGCGGCGTCGATCATCCCGGATACCCGGTCGACGCGTGCCTTGGCCCGGCGCAAAAAATCGCCCGCCGCCAACGCGCTTTGGTGCGCGGTCTGCTGTGCGCCGACGCGCGCGTCGATGCCTCGAGTGCAGCAGCCCTGTTGCGCCTGCTAGTGCCGGGGGTCGATGTGCATGCTCGCGTGGCCGAGCTTTCGGGCGGGCAGCGCCGTCGCGTCGAGATCGCCCGCGCCCTGCTGTGCCCGGGCGGCGCGGTGATTCTTGACGAGCCCTTTACCGGCCTGGATGCCGCCGCGCGCGATGCGACGACCAAGGTCGTGCTCGACCTGCTCGACGGCCGCACGCTCTTGCTCGCCACACATGACGTCTCCGACGCTCAGGCCCTCGATATCTCGGATATCACCACGCTCTAAATACTAACTCAGCAACAAAATGATTCGTTTTCCTCCGTCCCCATGGGGTCGGGTGTGGTATTCTATCTGCGGGGTAATACTTAGGAATACCAAGTAATACAACGCCGCAGAAACAAACTCCAGATGCGGGCCAATCGGGTTGCCTTCACAGCCCGTCGCCCAGCCGCGTGGCCCGCATCTATCCGCACTACCGTCGTTTCAAAAAGGAAGCGCCATGGCAGAACACATGACCCCCGTAGTCGCGAAGGTCTTGCCCGAGGAGAAGGCAGCCTTCGCCGCCGACTTGAAGCCGTGCCCTCGCTCGAAGAGCCCGATTGCCGCCTTCCTGGCCTCGATGTCGTGTTTCACTCTCAAGTCGACACGCATAAAAAGCCTCCCATTTCTCGTGTCCAAGAAATGGGAGGCAGTTCAGACTAGCCGTTGGGGACGTTCTTAAATGACTACCTGTCGGGAGGAGGTTGGCATGCTCAATGCGATGATTTGGGCGCTTGCCTGTTTTGGCGTCGTCGCTGCCGATATTGCCCTGAGCGTCGTTTTGTTCTCCACTCTTGGCGTCGCATCGGTGTTCATGGGCTTTTCGATTGACGACCTCGATATTCAATGGTTTCAGGCCGCCGCGCAGACGGCGTCATTTTTTATGGCGCTGCTGTGGTGGCGTTATTTATGGCCGCGTTCGTTTATGGCTCGCTGGCAAAGCGAGCGCCCGCTCGGCGGGGGAGCGCGTGGCGCGTGGAGGCGCATTGCCTGCGTTATCGTGATTGGCCTGGCCCTGCAGGTGGTCGTTGGCTACGTGACCGACGCCGTGCTGTCGCTGTTGCCCGAGGCGGCGGCTGACTACAGCGAGCTCGTCGAGGAAACAGGCATGGGCGATACCAGCTATCTTGCCGTCCTCACCACGGTGCTCGGTGCCCCATTTTGCGAAGAGCTGCTGGTACGTGGCATTATTTTTGAGTTTTCGCTCCGAGCGTTTAACCCGCAGTGCCGTCCGCTCTGGAAGCGTCGGCGCCGCGTGCAAGCGCAGGGCGGCGCCATGGTGCCCTGGGCGGCCCCAAGCACCTGGGGCGTCGCCGCGGCAATTGTGCTGCAGGCGGCGGTCTTTGGTTTTATGCACATGAACTGGGTACAGGGCTGCTACGCGGGCGCCGCCGGCATCGTCTTTGGCTGGGTGTTCGTGATGACCGGAAAACTCCGCTACACCATCCTGCTGCACTTTGCCTTTAACGCGGGGTCGTATCTCATGACGTTGCTCTGGTTTGTGAACACTCCGCTCGACGTGACAATCACGGTCGCTATCGCCGGCGTCATCCTCGTGGAGGCTATGCGCTCGTTGCGCCAAGCGTGCCGGCCGGGCGCGGCGACCGCACCCTTGCGCTAGTTGCGGCGCCCGCCTCCGTTGGCGCCCTGACGACCCTGGGCTGCGCGATTACGCCCCGCGGTGTTCTGCGCGCGTGACATGCCTCCGTGGCCCTTACTGCCCTTGGGCCCCTTGCCGGCCCCTCCGTGCGATTTGCCGCCCTTCTTGCCGGTGCCATGCCCGCCGCCGGCAGACGTCTCGCCCGGGCGCGGGGGTACGGGACGGATCAGGCAGTGCTTGGTGTAGCCGATCAGGTCACGACGCCCAGCTTTTTCCAACGCCTCACGCACGAGCTTGTAGTTCTCGGGCTTGCGATACTGGATGAGCGCGCGCTGCATGGCCTTCTCGTGCGGGTCGCGCGCCACATAGATCGGCTCCATGGTGCGCGGGTCCACGCCGGTGTAGTACATGCAGGTCGACATGGTGGACGGCGTGGGGTAGAAGTCCTGCACCTGTTCGGGCATGTAGCCCATGTCGCGCACGGCTTCGGCAAGGTCCACGGCTTCCTTCATCGTCGAGCCGGGGTGGCTCGAGATCAGATATGGCACTACGTACTGCTTGAGTCCGTATTCACGGTTCAAGCGCTCAAATTTGCGGCAGAACGCATCGTAGACGGCGCGGCTCGGTTTGCCCATCACGGACAGCACCGCGTCGCTCACGTGCTCGGGCGCTACGCGTAGCTGGCCCGAGACATGGTGTTCCAGCAGCTCGCGCAAAAACTCGTCCGAGGCGTCGGCCATGGTGTAGTCAAAGCGGATGCCGCTGCGGACGAAGACCTTCTTGACGCCCGGCAACTGGCGCAGGTCGCGCAACAGCTGCGTGTAGCCGCTCTCGTCGACCACCATGTTCTTGCACACGCTCGGCCACAGGCAACGCTTGTTCTTGCACACGCCGTGCTTGAGCTGCTTGTCACAGGCCGGGCGGCTAAAGTTAGCCGTCGGTCCGCCCACGTCGTTGATGTAGCCCTTAAACTCGGGATCGCGCGTGAGCAGCTCGGCCTCGCGCATGATCGAGTCGTGGCTGCGCATCTGCAACACGCGGCCCTGGTGGAAGGTGAGGGCGCAAAACGAGCACTCGCCAAAACAGCCGCGGTTGGAGCTAATGGAAAACTTGATCTCGGCAAAGGCCGGCACGCCGCCTGCCGCGTCGTAGTCGGGATGCCAATCGCGTGCGTAGGGGAGCTCGGCTACCTCGTCCATCTCGTCGGTGGTGAGCGTCGCCGACGGTGGGTTCTGCACCACATAGACGCTGTTGGGGTAGGGCTCTACCAGGCGATGTCCGGTGATAGGGTCCATATTCTGCTGCTGCACGTTAAAGCTGCGCGCGTAGCTGAGCTTATCGGCGGCAAGGTCGTCCCAGCTGGGCAGCAGGTCGTAGTCGTAGACCTCGTCGAGTGAGCCCGTGCGGTAGACGGTGCCGTTGATATAGGTGATCTGATCGACGGGCAGTCCCGCGTCGAGCGCGTCGGCGATCTCGACAATCGCGTGCTCGCCCATGCCGTAGATGAGGATGTCGGCGCCCGAGTCGAGCAGCACCGAGCGCTTGAGCTTGTCCTGCCAGTAGTCGTAGTGGGCCAGACGGCGCAGGCTCGCCTCAATGCCGCCGATGATGATGGGAGCGTCCTTGAACGTCTGGCGGATGAGGTTGCCGTAGACCGTGACGGCACGATTGGGGCGGCGCCCCTCCTCGCCACCGGGAGTATAGGCGTCGGTGTGGCGGCGGTGCTTGGTCACCGAATAGTGGTTGACCATGGAGTCCATGTTGCCGGCGCTGACGAGAAAGCCCAGGCGCGGCTCGCCGAGCACGGTGATGCTGGCGGGGTCGGTCCAGTCGGGCTGGCAGATGATACCCACCTTGTAGCCATGCGCATCGAGCACGCGGCTGATGATGGCCATACCAAAGCTGGGGTGGTCCACGTAGGCGTCGCCGCAGATGTAGACAAAGTCACACTGGTCCCAGCCGCGCGCATCCATATCGGCGCGGCTGACGGGGAGGAACTTGTCGCGGCCCGGACGCCAGGGGCGGGCGGGTGCTGCCGGGGTATGAGTGGCGTGGCCGCTCTGGGCCTTGCCGCCACGCTTTTGCTGCTGGCCGCGCTGGGCATGCTTGCCGTGCTGGTTATGCTGAGCGTCCTGGGGCTTTTTTGCCACGATTCCTCCCGTTGTTAGTATGCTGCACGTAATTGTAACCAGTCTTTTTGGGACGGCGCTAAAAAGACTGGTGGAGTACACGGGGCGTCGGGTGTCGGCGCCGCGCCCGCCGTTTGTTTCCAGACTGTGTATCTGCGCGTTGGAGAACCCGTCTCGCGCCCATGCCATGTTGTCAATGGGTTACAGTATGAACGGCGGCTATGTTTCCGCCAACGCACGAGAGAGTCGTCAACAAGGAGGACGCACGACGATGCAGCGTGCCAAACAGATATCGGAGTCTATTGAGCTGGGCATCATCTTGGCACTCGCCGGTGGCTTTATGGACGTTTATTCGTACATTGGGCGCGACCATGTTTTCGCCAACGCGCAGACGGGCAACATCTTGCTGGTGGGCGTGAGCATCTCGGAGGGCAATTGGGCACTTGCGGGGCGCTACTTCTTCCCTGTGGTGTCGTTTGCTGTGGGCATTATGCTTGCCGACCTGGTACACGAGCGTTTTGGCAGCGTGATCCACTGGCGTCAGGTGACGGTGTTCTTTGAAGCTGTCATCTTGCTGGGCGTGAGCTTTATCCCCGGTGGCGGTTACAACCTGCTCGCCAACTGCCTCACCTCGTTTGCCTGCGGCATGCAGGTCGAGAGCTTCCGCAAGATACATGGTCACGGCATTGCCACGACCATGTGCATCGGTAACCTGCGCAATGCGCTGCAAAACGTGGACGACTACATCATCACCCACAAGCGCGGCTTTTTGGAAAACGGCCTGCTGTACTTTGGCGTGATCTTTACCTTTGTGTTTGGCGCCGTGTTGGGCAACTGGTGTATTGAGCGCATGGGCCTGCACGCCATCGTCGTGGCAAGCTTGCTACTGTTTGTCGCGTTTGCCATCATGTTCATCGACCGCGAGCGCGACTTGCGCTTACGCTGGAAGGTTGCGGCCGAGGCTTGGAAAGAGGGCTGTCGAAAGTAGCCGAATGCGGCAAAGGGGCTGTCCCTTTGCCGCAATATTTTTCATCATCTGTTGAAACGCTTTAACAAATTTGACGTTCTCACGTGCTTTTCGTTTCAAAAGCGTTAGGATGGGACTCATAGCGTGGGGCGTAATGGGTGCCCCGCACACGATGGGAGGCTATCAATGGCTAATCGTTTCGTTCTCAACACCATCTCTTATCAT
>UROR01000111.1 GCA_900549535.1 uncultured Collinsella sp.
CCGGGCAGCGGCGCGCGCACATGCCGCAGCAAATGCACACGTCCATGTCGTTAACGATGTGCCCACGCAGGCGCTCGGGTGCCGCGAGCTTCTCCTGCGGATAGCACACCGTTACCGGCTGCTTGACCATAGAACCCAAGGCCGTCTTGGCAAATGTCAGCAAACTCATGCCGCGCCTACCTTTCCGTGCAGCTAATGCAGGGGTCGATGGTCAGGATAATCATGGGCACGTTGGCAATGAGCACGCCCTGCAGCGCATGCGTCAGACCCGCCAGGTTCTGCGACGTCGGCGTGCGCACGCGGAAACGGTCCAGGTTCTTGGTGCCGTTGCCGCGCACATAGTAATACGCCTCGCCGCGCGGCTGCTCAATCACAACCTCGCCGCGCGCGCCGTCGGCCGGTGTGAGCTTGGTACGCCCGCCGATCCCATCGTGTGGAATCTTGCCCACAAGCTCCTTAATGATGTCCATGGCCTGCGTGACCTCGGCACAGCGCACCTGGCAGCGGGCATAGCAATCGCCATCGGTAGCAACGATGGGCTCAAACGCAGCCAGATCCGCATAGGCACCGTCGTCAAACATGCGCACGTCGTAATCCACGCCCGATGCGCGCCCAAACGGACCGACCATTGAAAGCTCCAGCGCGTCTTTCTTGCTGATCACGCCCACGCCATGCAGGCGCTCGCCGCAGCTGTTGTCGTCCAAAAACGTATGCACCAGGGCCTCGTAGTCGGGGCGCATGGCGTCGAGCGTCTGGACAATACCCGCCAGCTCGGAGTCCTCAATGTCGTGCTTAAGGCCGCCGATTTCGTTGATCGACAGAATCACGCGGCCGCCACAGGTGCTCTCAAAGATCTTGAGAATCTGCTCGCGCAGCGTCCAAGACCGATAGAACAGCGCCTCGAAGCCAAAGGCATCGGCGAGCAGGCCCAGCCACAGCAGATGCGAGTGAATGCGCGAAAGCTCGTGCAGAATGGTGCGGATATACTGCGCGCGGTCAGGTACCTCGATATCGAGCATGCGCTCGCAGGCGCTGGCATAGCCGCAGCTGTGGCCCACGGCGCAGATGCCGCAGATGCGCTCGGCGATGTAGCCAAACTGATGCATATCGCGCTTTTCGGTGAGCTTCTCGAGTCCGCGGTGCACAAAGCCGATCTGCGGAATTGCCTCGAGAACGCGGTCGTCCTCAATCACCAGGTCCAGATGAAGCGGCTCGGGCAGCACCGGGTGCTGCGGTCCAAACGGAATAACGGAGCGATGTGCCATGGGCCTTACGCCTCCTTTTTCTGCTTGTCGCGGGCGGCCTTGGCGGCAAGCGCCGCGCGGACCTTGGCCGCTTTCTCAGGATCCATGGCGGCGAGCTTTGCCTCCATCTCGGCGGCCTTGAGCGCCGCCTTCGCAGCAGCCCCATCGTGCTGAGCATCGGAGCCGGCAGCCGCAGCGGGCTGAGCAGCGGCGCCCGCGGCATCGCCGGCGCCCGCAACGCCCTCCCCTGCAGCAGCCGCAGCCGCGGCGGCCTTCTCGGCAGCGGCCTTGCGCGCCTTGGCCTCGGCAGCCGCGCGGACCTTCATGGCCTTCTCGCGCGCGGCCTTCACCTCGGGCGTGATAACGCTCATGGGTTCAGCGGTCGAGACCTGGTAGAAAAAGCCCTTAAAGTCGATCTGCATATCGGTGATGGCAAGACCAAACAGATCGTGCGCTTCGTTTTCAAACGGGAATACCGCCGGATAATACGAGCTGATGGACGGAATCTCCTGGTACTGGTCGATGCCTTCGACCACCAGGTTCTCGATCGCATAGCTGCCGCCCTGCGCAATATGCTCCTGAGCAGCACGAACGTTGATAAACGTATAGACCAAGCGATACGAGCCGTCGTCGACGTTACGCTCGGCGTGCATTTGCACAAAGCGCGCACCGACGCCCTTAAGCGCCTGGACATGCGACAGGAGCTCGTCGATCCCAACGATGGTATAGATTGCCTCTTGCATTACTCGGCCTCCTTTGCAGCGACGGACGCGGCGGGCGTCCCAGCAGGTGCGTCGCCAGCGGCGGGCGCGTCGCCGGCCTCAGCCGCGGCCACAAACCCGTCCTCGCCCAGCTCAACGCCACCGTCCCAGGTGGCGGCGCCGCCCACGGTGAGCGGATCGCCGCCGGCGCGCATCACGGCCTCCTTCTGGTCCAAGATGCCGCACGCCTCCACGATGGCATCGATCACCGTCTCGGGGCGAATGGCGCACCCGGGCGCGTACACGTCCACGGGAATCGCGCGGTCCACGCCGCCGATCACGTTGTAGGCATCGCGGAACACGCCGCCCGAGCACGCGCAGATGCCGCACGCCACCACGCACTTGGGCTCGAGCATCTGGTTGTAAATCTGACGCACGACGGGCAGGTTCTGGGCATTGACAGAGCCCGTCACCAAAAAGATGTCCGCATGTTTGGGGTTGCCGGTGTTGACCACGCCAAAGCGCTCCGCATCGAACAGTGGGGTAAGCGAGGCCAGCACCTCGATATCGCATCCGTTGCAGCTCGAGCCGTCGTAATGAATAACCCACGGTGAGCGCGACATTTTATGATCCATGGATGCCGCCTCCTAAATAAACACGTCGACGAGGATGGGCATAAGGTTGAGCAGGCCAAACACCAGCGCCACGCCCCAGCCGAGCTTAAAGCAGCTGCGCCAGGTGCTACGGGCGAAGGTGTTATCGATCAGTACCTCGACAAAATACGTCGCGGCCATCACGACCAGGGCTACGGCCCAGCTCACCGGGTTGTCCCAGACAAAGAACATGCCCACCCACATCAAAAACAGCACGGTCTCGCACCAGTGCATAAGGGTCATCTTGGCCAGCGTGCTGCCGCTCATCTCGGTGGCGACGCCCTGGACAATCTCCTGATGCGCGTGATGCGAGTACGAAAGGTCGAACGGCGACTTGCGTAGCTTGATGGTAAGCACCGCGAGCAGCGCAAGGAAAATGGGCGCGCTGTACACGATGATGGGGGCTGACTGCCCCGTCACGGCAATGGAATCGAAGCTGTCGGTGGCAAGGTACAGGCCCACGCTCATCAGCAGAACGGCGGGCTCGTAGCTCATAACCTGCAGCAGCTCGCGATCGGCGCCGACCTGCGCAAACGGGCTTTGCGTCGAGGCGGACGCCAGCACCACAAAGATCGCGGCGAGCGTCACCATAAAAGCGCACAGCAGCGTGTTGGAACCCGACACAAAGATGCCGCCGCCTACCACGGTAAAGATGAGCGCACATGCCATATAGGTATCGTCCATGGTGTTTACGCTGGCAGGGGCCTTGCGCAGCAGTTTGGCAACGTCGTAGAAGGGCTGCAGCAGACGCGGACCCACGCGGCCCTGCATGCGAGCCGAAAGCTTACGGTCAAGGCCGTCGATCAGGCCGCCCACAAGCGGCGCCAGCAAAGCAAACGCCACGGTGCCAATAAAAATGCCCACGACGCCCGAGCCTTCGAAATACTTGCCGCGCAGCACCGAGGGCGCGCTCATGGCAAGCCGCTCGGGCCCAATCCACGCGCAACACAGCAGCGCAAACAAGATAATGCTGCAACACACGACGCTACCCGCGGGGCCAATACGCTTCTCGCCAAGGGCGTCCTCCGAGTACCAATTGCGCTTTTCGGCCTTCACCTCGTGTCCCATCGAGCCACGGAAATGGCGATATTTGTCGGTCCCCACACCCGAAAGGTACACGTTGACGTGCGGTTTGTTGCTCACGCGGAATGAAGTCAGCAGCACCACGGCGATAAACGCCACGATAACCACCATCAGATACATGGAGTCCTTGCCAATAACGTACGGCACGCGGCCAAACACCATGGCCAAGTAAGGCGACACCAGGCCGCTCGAGATGAGCGGGAACGCCACGCAGCAAAGAATCAGCAGCGCGGCGATGGTGTTGAGGGCCATCCATTCGGTCTTATGGACATTGACCTCAACGTTTTGAGCCGTGGGGTCGACGCCCGAAAGCTTGGCAAGCCACTTGCCCCAGAAGAAGAACGTCGCGGCCGAGCCAAAGGCAAGCACCATGATCATGAGCACGTTGCCGGTCTGCGCGAACGCCACCAGGGCGCCCCACTTGGACACGAGCATGCCAAACGGTGCCACGAACATGCCCATGATGCCCAGCATCATCAGACGCGTAAGGTGCGGCATGCGGCTGAACATACCGTCCATGTCCTCGATATTGCGGCTGCCGATATGATGCTCGGCCGTGCCCACGCACAGGAACAGCAGCGACTTGGCCACCGTGTGGAACAGGATCAGGAAGATGGCGGCCCATACGGCCTCGGGCGCGCCGACACCCAAGCAAGCACTGATGAGGCCCAAGTTGGAAATGGTGGAGTACGCGAGGACGCGTTTGGCGTTGCTCTGCGAGATGGCCATGAGGGCAGCGAGCAAAAACGTGATGGCACCCACGCTCGTGACCATAAAGCCGGTCACGGGATAGATGGCATAGAGCGGGCTGAGCTTGACCATCAGGAACACGCCGGCTTTGACCATGGTTGACGAGTGCAGCAGGGCACTCGTGGGCGTGGGGGCAACCATGGCACCCAATAGCCAAGTGTGGAACGGCATCTGTGCGGCCTTGGTGAGCGCGGCAAGCGACAGCAACAGGACCGGCATCACCAGCAGCGCGGATTGCGCGGTTCCGGCGCCGGAAAGCTCGATCATGCCCGAGATGGTCAGCGGCATGCCGTTAACGTGCAGGTACATGAGTCCGGCCAAAAACGCGATGCCGCCCAGCATGTTGAGGATGATCTGGGTGAAAGCGTTTTTTATGGCCTCGGGCGTGCGCGTGTAGCCAATCATGAGGAACGAGCACACGGTGGTGATTTCCCAGCCACAGAACAGCCACTCAAGGTTGTCGCTTGTCACGATGACGAACATGGCCGAGAGGAACAGGAACATAAGCGCCAGGAACTGCGGGCGTCGGTCGGGCGCCGCCTGCCCGCGCAGCGCTGCCTCGTGCTCGTCGTGGGCCTGGAAGTCCTTCATGTAGCCCAGGGCGTACACGCAGATAAGGCTGCCGACAATGCCGACGGCAAGCACCATGATCACACTCATGTAATCCAGGTAGAGCGGCGTGGCGGTGACAACCTCGGCCGCGGGCAGCGTCATGGCAGCGAAGGCAACCGAACCCACCAGCTGCACCACGCCGAGCACCGTGGTGAGCGTGCTCTTATATTTACGCGCGTTGTACAGGATGACGGCGCACAGGATCACGTCGATGACGGAGCTGATGATCGAGAGCACATGCGAGGTGCCGGGGGCAACCTCGAAGCTCTGCGGGCCCGTGCCAAAAAACATGACGGCGACTACAACCGTCACCGCCATAATGATGCCAGAGCCTACAAGCCCTACCGCATCGCGGGCGCGGTCACCGCGCGCGAGCAGCATGCCCAGCGCCGGTACCAGCGGAAACAGGGTAAGGAAATACAGTAGCGTCATACCATCACTCCCCCATGCAAAAACGCTGCAATTGTTTAACGTTATAGCTCAGTTGAGGAGTAGCGGCGGCGGGTTTTCGGTCAACTGGGGAGTTTTAGGCGTACGGGGTAACGAGTCTGTCCGCTTTGGAGCAGAGAGGCGACGCTCCCCCTATCGCGGCGGCGGGCGCACGGGCCACTGCGCGCGGTTTATTAACCACTTTGGAGGATGTTCCAGTAGGCTCACGACGGTCCAAAAAGTTGGCGCGGCAAGAAAAATGCGCCCCTGTGGGCGCACCATCCCGTTCGCTATTCCGCCTTTTTAACGCGCGGCTTGCGACCGCGCGGCTTATCAACCAGCGCGGACTCACCGCTCTCGCGATACTGGCGGCACCAAGCCTTGACCGAAGACTCGCTGGGAATCTTGTGCTTGATCATGGCCTCGCGAACCGTTAAGCCGTTTTCCAAGCGGTCCTTGACCACGGCGAGCTTAACTTCGTACGAATAGGTGTGATGATGCGAACCGGCGTTGAGAACGGCGTCGGCACCGCCTACGGCATACGCGCGGGCCCACTGACGAGCCGTGGCCTGGGGAATGCCAAGCTCCGCGGCGAGGGCGCGATGACCGACCCCCTCTTGAAGGATCTCGACGGCGCGCTGCCTAACCTCGGGCGCATGCGTGCGAGTCCTAGTTGCTTCCGACATACCTGCCACTTCTTAGCCTTAACCGTTAATCTGCTTTCTTACGTGCAAGTTAGATAGTAGCATTTTACTGTTTGCTCAAAGCAGTTAATTAAAATAGACGCGGCGTTATCTGGGCATTTGGCACCAATTTACGACATTTCTTTATCGATTATTTACGCTGGTAGCTGACTCGCAGCCAATCGTCATTCGCCTGTCAACAAAATTGACACCTCTTTATGTCCTTTGGCATAGAGGATATAGTTATTAACCCCTCCCCCAATAATTTTGAGTAATCGGCAAGGCAGTAGACGTCCTTACTCCTCATGATTACCGCGCGTTGCCATCCACCGAAGCAAAACAAGACGATATGAGAAAGCCATTTGGGTCGCCTCCCCCGCGGCGCAGCTTCTTTCCGCGGGCTCGGGATGCCACAATG
>UROR01000112.1 GCA_900549535.1 uncultured Collinsella sp.
CGTAGAATAGGGGGTGTTGACCAAGCCGCGAAACAGATATGAAACGTTTCCGGCAAACCAAACGCGCGATATGCGCCTATTTAAGTTGGAGGCAACTATGGGTCTGCTCGATTCGCTTAAGTCCACCTTCACCTCGACCGGCGAGGCGTCCGTTCCGCCCGCAGCAAGCTTCGCTACCCGCGAAGGCGTCATCTATGCCCCCGTCAACGGCGTGCTCGTCAACCTGGACGAGGTTCCCGACGAGACGATCGCCTCGGGCATGCTTGGCCAGGGCTATGGCATCGAGCCCATTACCGGCACCATCTATGCGCCCGCCAACGGCCGCATCGGTGCCACCACTGTCACCAACCACTCCATCGGCATGATTACCGAGGACGGCCTGCGCGTGTTCATCCATGTCGGCCTGGGCACCGTGGAAATGAACGGCAAGGGTTTTGCCCGCTTTGTCGAGATGGGTGATGTGGTCAAGGCAGGCCAGCCGCTCATCAGCTTCGACCGCGAGGCCATTAAGGCCGCTGGTCACGAGGACATCGTGACCGTCATCGTCTCCGAGCTCGATCGTCTTAAGAGCATCGACCATGTCGGCGAGTCTGGAACGCTTATCGGCGGCAACCCGCTCGTCAAGCTGGGCGACCCGCTGCTGGTTGCCAAGACCAAGTAGCCAGGCCCCACGCCACACAGCCAAAAGGCACCTCGTCAAGCGCCCGCGACCATTTGGCCGCGGGCGCTTTTCGTTTGAAAAACCATCCCGCCAATGCTTTATCTGTATAGCTCAAATGAGCCGAGCTGCTAGAATATCGAACTGTATGGATAACTATCATTCAACCGTTATGGGAGGATACGTGAACCGCACCAAAATCGCGCAGCTCTATGCCGATGCCGAGTCGCTCGGCGGCCAAACCGTCACCGTCGCCGGCTGGGTCAAGTCCGTCCGCGACATGAAGAACTTTGGCTTTGTTACGCTCAACGACGGCAGCTGCTTCCGCGACCTGCAGGTCGTCATGAACCGCGAGGCACTCGACAACTACGACGAGATCGCCCATCAAAACGTCTCGGCCGCACTCATTTGCACCGGCACCGTCAAGCTGACCCCCGATGCGCCCCAGCCTTTCGAGCTTTCTGCCACTTCCATCGAGGTCGAGGGCACGAGCGCCCCGGATTACCCGCTGCAGAAGAAGCGCGCAACCGTCGAGTTCCTGCGCACCCAGCAGCACCTGCGCCCGCGCACCAACCTGTTCCGCGCCGTGTTCCGCATTCGCTCTGTCGCGGCTGCCGCCATCCACCGCTTCTTCCAGGAGCAGGGCTTTGTCTACGTCAACACCCCCATCATCACCACGAGTGACTGCGAGGGCGCCGGCGAGATGTTCCGCGTGACCACGCTCGACCCCAAAAATCCGCCCCTCACCGAGTCCGGCGAGGTCGACTGGAGCCAGGACTTCTTTGGCAAGCATGCAAGCCTCACCGTGTCCGGCCAGCTCAATGCCGAGAACTTTGCCATGGCCTTTGGTGACGTGTACACCTTTGGCCCCACCTTCCGTGCCGAGAACTCCAACACCACGCGCCACGCCGCCGAGTTTTGGATGATCGAGCCCGAGATGGCCTTTGCCGACCTTAACGACTACATGGACAACGCCGAGGCCATGCTCAAGTACGTCCTTAAGGACGTTATGGCCACCTGCCCCGACGAGCTCAATATGCTCAACAAGTTTGTGGACAAGGGTCTGCTCGAGCGCCTGGACCATGTCGCCAACTCCGATTTTGCCCGCGTTACCTACACCGAGGCCGTCGAAATCCTGGAGCAGGCCGTCGCCGCCGGTCACAAGTTTGACTATCCCGTGAGCTGGGGCATCGACCTGCAAACCGAGCACGAACGCTTCCTGACCGAGGAGCACTTTAAGCGCCCGACCTTCGTGACCGACTACCCGGCTGAGATCAAGGCATTCTACATGCGCATGAACGAGGACGGCAAGACCGTCGCCGCCGCCGACTGCCTGGTTCCCGGTATCGGCGAGATTATCGGCGGCTCCCAGCGCGAGGAGCGCCTGGATCTGCTCGAGGCCCGCATCAAGGACCTGGGCATGAATCCCGAGCAGTACAAGTACTACCTTGACCTGCGCCGCTACGGTTCCTGCAAGCACGCCGGCTACGGTCTGGGCTTCGAGCGCTTGGTCATGTATCTGACCGGCGTGGGCAACATCCGCGACGTCCTGCCGCACCCGCGCACCGTGGGCAACGCCGACTTCTAATCGTCGGACGCTAGCTCGCGTCGCCACACGCCAACGCTCATCGCACAAGCGTCTCTCGACATCGGTCGAGAGACGCTTTTTTCAACAGCATCCGTCAAGCTTTTGGCAAGTTTTTGGTCAGTTGAGTAGGGCTGTTGAAAACTCAACCCGCCGTTTGCCGACGACTACCGACCGCCCAGAGCGCCCTGCGCCCCTGGGAAAGCCCCGCGTCCTAGGCTCCATACCGTCGCCACCCAAAACGGAAAGGACGTGGGCACGATGACCGAAGCCGCTGTTGAAACCTACGACACCACGACTAGAGGCGCCGCCTCGATGGCAGCCTATCGCGCCGTTCGCATCCTGCAACTATTAAGCGAAAACACCGGCGAGGACAAGGCCATGCTTTCCGATGAGTTGATCCGGCGCCTCGCCCATCCCGACGACCCCGCCCGCATGCCCATCTCGGCGGCGCGGCGCAGCATCTACACCGCCATCTCCGCGCTTCGCCATGCCGGATACGAAATTGAGTACAAACGCGGCGTGGGCTACAAACTTCTTACCCGTCCGCTCACCGACGAAGAGATCATCCGGCTCCACGGCATGGTCATGCGCAACCGCTCCACGCCTATCGCTATCCGCAAGAGCATGGCGCAGCACTTAGTTGCCATGGCGAGTGCCGACGTTCGCGGCTACCTCGATACACCCGAACCCGTTCCGAGCGCAGGCAGCAAGGCTACCAAGGCAACACGCACGCCCATCAAGCGTATCGACACGTGCGAGCTCGTCGAGCAGGCCATCGACCACGGAACCACGGTGAGTTTTGATATTTCGAGCGTCACGACGCGTGGCGAAACCGAAGCAGCACGGATGACACTCCGTCCCTTTGCCATCAAGCAACGAGACGGCATCTCTTATTTGCTGGGAACGGTCTATGACGCCCGAGGCGCCGATGACACGTTGCGTACCGTAGAGATTGGCCGAATGAGAAACGTCACCACACGTCTCCTCGACGGCAAGAAGCTCTTCGCCGCCCTAGACGAGGACGACGCCTCCTCCGCCGCATAAGACCCTCCGCCGCCCATTCGACTACCCGTACCGCCCATCCGATTCTGTATTAAAAAACCCGCCAGGCTGTTGTAAAAATGGACATCAGCGCTACTATAGTTCCACTTGCACTTTGTCCCAGTGCAGTGTTTCCAGCCATTTTTATACTGGGGGTAATGATATGAAGGACATCACCATCAGCCGCAGGAGCCTTCTGGTCTCCGCTGGCCTGCTCGCGCTCGCCCCGCTCGCCGGATGCGGCGGCAACTCTGGTTCCGGCTCTGCTGCCGCCGGTTCCGACTACACCATCGGCGTTCTGCAGCTCACCGAGCACTCCGCACTCGATGCCGCCAACGACGGCTTTGTCAAGGCCATCAAGGAGAGCGGCCTTAAGGTCAAGATCGACCAGAAGAACGCCCAGAACGACCAGTCCACGTGTAAGTCCATTGCCGACAAGTTTGTGGGCGACAACGTCAACCTGATTTATGCCATCGCCACGCCCGCCGCGCAGGCTGCCGCCGGCGCCACGGCCGATATCCCCATCGTGGGCTGCGCCATCACCGACTACGCCGCCTCCGGCCTGGTCCAGGACAACGACAAGCCCGGCACCAACGTCACGGGCGCTTCCGACCTCACCCCGGTCGCCGAGCAGCTCGAGATGATGCAGAAGGTCCTGCCCGACGTTAAAAAGGTCGGCCTGCTCTACTGCACCGCCGAGTCCAACTCCGACGTCCAGATCAAGGCCGCCAAGAAGGAGCTCGACAAGCTGGGCCTCGAGTACACTGACTTCACCGTCTCGAGCTCCAACGAGATTCAGTCCGTCGTCGAGTCTGCCGTGGGCAAGGTCGACGCGCTGTACTCCCCCACCGACAACACCATCGCCGCGGGTGCCTCGCAGGTCGGCCAGATCTGCAAGGAAAACAAGCTTCCCTTCGTGACTGGCGAGGAGGGTATGTGCATGGCCGGCGGCCTGTTCACCCTCTCCATCAACTATGAGGACCTGGGCTACGCCGCGGGCGAGATGGCCGTTAAGATCCTGAAGGGCGAGGCCAAGCCCGAGGATATGCCGATCAAGCACCTCTCGAGCAAGGACCTGGTCGTCGTCAAGAACGACGAAATGGCCGAGGCCCTGGGCATCGACCTTTCCGCCCTGGACGCGTAATACCATACGCGGCATGCGTCTAGAGCCCGTGCTCGCGCTTTAGCCGCGTTATTCAATATCTGAGCCACAGGGGCGGGCGCTGTAGACCGGCGTCCGCCCTGCTTGTTTCAGGTAAAACAAAACGTCTGTCCGTAACTCTTCTATGCATTGTTACCGCTATTATGGTGAATCACGTGTCCACCCTATCCTAGGAGGTATGAAGCATGCTCATTGCATTGCAGGGCGCCGTTTCGCAGGGCGTCCTCTGGGGCATTATGGTGCTTGGCGTGTTTATCACGTTCCGCCTGCTCGACATCCCCGATATGACCTGCGACGGCAGCTTTGCCCTCGGCGGCTGCGTCTGCGCTGTGCTCATCGTCAATAACAACGTCGACCCGCTGTTCGCCGTGCTGGCCGGTATGTGCGCCGGCGCCATCGCGGGCGCCGTCACGGGCATTCTGACCACCGTCTTCGAGATTCCCGCGATCCTCGCCGGAATCCTCACCCAGATCAGCCTGTGGTCCATCAACCTGCGCATCATGGGCAAGTCCAATACGCCCATTCTTGCCAAGGGCACCGTGTTCTCGGCCGTCAGCAATATGACCGGTCTGCCGCAGTCCACCGTTGCCATCATCTTGGGCATCCTGCTCGCCGTGGCTATCGTTGCCATCCTGTATTGGTTCTTTGGCACCGAGATCGGCTCGGCGCTACGCGCCACCGGCAATAACGAGTACATGATCCGCGCTCTGGGCGTCAACACCAACTCCACCAAGATGATCGCCCTCGTGCTCTCCAACGCCCTCATCGGCCTTTCGGGCGCGCTCATCTGCCAGAGCCAAAAGTATGCCGACATTGGCATGGGCACCGGTGCCATCGTTATCGGTCTTGCCGCCATTGTTATCGGCGAGGTGCTCGGTCGCCTGCTGCCCGGCGGACTCACACAGTTTAGCGTCCGTCTTGCCTCCGCCGTCTTTGGCTCCGTGGTGTACTTCCTTATCCGCGCCATCGTGCTGCAGTTGGGCATGGACGCCAACGACATGAAGCTGCTCTCCGCCGTAATTGTCGCTGTGGCCCTGTGCGTGCCCGTGGTTTGGGAGCGCTATAAGCTCCGCAGCTCCTACCCGAAGGGGGATGAGGCAGATGCTTAAGCTCTCGCACGTCAAGAAGACCTTTAACAAGGGCACCGTCACCGAGAAGCGCGCGCTCACCGGCGTCGACCTCACCCTGAATGACGGCGACTTTGTAACCGTGATCGGCGGCAATGGCGCCGGCAAGTCCACGCTGCTCAACATGATCGCCGGCGTGTACCCGCTCGATTCGGGCGTTATCGAGCTCGACGGCGCCGACATCTCGCGCCTGAGCGAGTCGCAGCGCGCCAAGTACCTGGGCCGCGTGTTTCAGGATCCCATGCGCGGTACCGCTGCCGACATGCAGATCGCCGAGAACCTGGCCCTCGCCAAGCGCCGTGGCCAGCGTCGCGGCCTTTCGTGGGGCGTCACCAAGGCCGAGAAAGATGAGTACGTTGCGCTGCTCAAGCGCCTGGACCTTGGTCTTGACACGCGTCTCAACGCCAAGGTCGGCCTGCTCTCGGGCGGCCAGCGCCAGACACTCACCCTGCTGATGGCCACGCTCACCAGGCCGCGCCTGCTACTGCTCGACGAGCACACGGCGGCCCTCGACCCCAAGACGGCCTCTAAGGTGCTCAACCTGACCGAGGAGATCGTCGACGAGAACCGCCTGACCACGCTCATGGTCACGCACAACATGAACGACGCCATCCGTCTGGGTAACCGTCTGATCATGATGCACGAGGGCCACGTGATCTACGACGTGGCGGGCGACGAGAAAAAGTCGCTCACCGTGGCCGACCTGCTTCAGAAGTTTGAGGAGGTCTCGGGCGGCGAGCTCGCCAACGACCGCATGCTACTAAGCTAACGACTTAGAAAACCACCACAAAGGGGACAGTGAACTGCCTCCCATTTCTTGGACATCGGGAAATGGGAGGTTTTCCATGAGTATAGATCTCAGGTCGAAGCACGAC
>UROR01000113.1 GCA_900549535.1 uncultured Collinsella sp.
TTGAGTGCATTCTAGCGTGAACCGGGGGCGCGTGCTCGCCAGGCAACAGGAGCCGCACAAAACGGCACCCCCGAAACGCTGCGGAAACATTGGAAACACGCTCGCTACAAACGGACTTCCGTAACAAACTGTCAACGTTTGCACCATAAGGTTTGCCCTGTACCGCAACACGGCCGCATGGCGGCCAGCGAAAGGGGGACCTTATGTTCAACATCAACAATGCGCTCAGCCGTAGAACCTTTTTGGCCGGCGCCGCGGCGCTCGGCAGCACCGTCGCGCTTGCCGGCTGCTCCTCGGGTGGCTCGGATGGCGGCTCCGCCGATGACGGCAAGACTTTCAAGATCGGTGTCATCGGCCCTCTGACCGGTGCCGCGGCAACCTATGGCGTCTCGGCCGAGAAGGGCGCCAAGCTCGCTGCCAAGGATTTCTCGACCAAGGACCTCAAGCTCTCGCTTAAGTCCGAGGACGACGTCGCCGACGGCGAGAAGGCCATCAACGCCTTCAATACCCTGTGCGACTGGGGCATGCAGGCACTCGTCGGCCCCGTCACCACCGGTGCCGCCGTCGCCGTCTCGGGCGAGATTGCCGACGACATGCTCATGGTCACGCCTTCTGCCTCGTCGCTCGACGTCACCAAGGACAAGACCACGGTCTTCCAGGTCTGCTTCACCGATCCCACCATGGGCACGAGCGCCGCGAAGTTCTTGGCCGAGAAGTACGCGGACGCCAAGATCGCCCTGTTCTACAACTCCGGCGATACGTACAGCTCGGGCGTCGCCGATGCATTCGCCGAGCAGGCCAAGGAGTCCAAGCTCGATATCGTCGATACCGAGACCTTTAAGGACGATTCTTCCACGAGCTTTACCAACCAGCTGACCAAGGCCAAGGAGGCCGGCGCCACGCTCATCTTTGCGCCGATCTACTACACGCCGGCGTCCGTCCTGCTCAAGAACGCCAAAGACATGGGCTATGACATGACGCTCATGGGCACCGACGGCATGGACGGTCTGCTCTCCGTCGAGGGCTTCGACACCTCGCTTGCCGAGGGCGTGCTGCTCATGACGCCGTTCTCCGCCGATGACGAGAAGAACGCCGACTTCGTCAAGTCATACAAGGAGGAGTACGACGAGACCCCCAACCAGTTTGCCGCCGACGCCTACGACTGTGTCCACGCGATCGCTGAGGCTATCGACAAGGCTGGCATCGACACGACGGCCGACGGTGCCGACATTGCCGCCGACCTTGCCAAGGCCATGCGCAAGATCAAGATCGATGGCCTGACCGGCGAGCTCACCTGGAACGATGAGGGCCAGGTCGAGAAGCCCGCTACGGCCTATGTGATTCAGGACGGCAAGTACATCGCCGCCTAAGAGCGTATAAAACGGAACTGGCGAGGCTCTTTTATTCAGGGCGAGGACGCTTGTAACAGAATGGAAACATTACTTTTACACAATAAAGTGGCAGACCTGCATAAAGCGGTAAAAATACGCAGAAATATGGATAAATATCTGAGTCCAAAGAAAAGTTGAAATAATCGCCACTTTTCTTAACTAAAGCGTCTACTATTTTGCGAACGCCGAACACGGCGAAGGATGGCCTGTCGGGTAACCGAAACCCGACGAGATTTGAGAGGAGAGCCGCATGTCGAGCCTCACCGGTAAGTCATTGAACCCTGTTATGAATCGCAGGAGCGTTATCGCGAGCGCAGCAGGTCTGGGGGCGATGTCCATTCTAGCTGGCTGCTCCTCCAACGGCGGCGATAGCGGTTCCGCTTCGAGCGACGCTTCGTTTAAGATCGGTACCATCGGCCCGCTGACCGGTGCAAATGCCTCCTATGGCAAGTCCGTTACTCAGGCCGTCGAGCTTGGCTGCAAGGATTTCTCCACCAAGGAACTTCCGCTTGCCAGCAAGGCCGAGGACGATCAGGCCGACGGCGAGAAGGCCGTCAACGCCTTTAATAATCTTCTGGACTGGGGTATGCAGGCCCTCGTCGGCCCGACCACCACGGGTGCATCGGTTGCCGTTGCCGCCGAGTGCGGCAAGGACCCCGAGACGTTCATGATCACCCCGTCCGCGTCCTCCGAGGACGTCACCAAGGGCAAGGATTGCGTCTTCCAGGTTTGCTTTACCGACCCCAACCAGGGCGTCAACGCTGCCAAGTTCCTGGCTCAGAAGTATGCGGACGAGAAATTCGTGCTCTTCTATAACTCCGGCGACGCCTATTCTTCGGGCATCGCGGATGCCTTTAAGGCCCAGGCCGCTGAGTCCAAGCTCGAGATCGTTGACGAGGAAACCTTTAAGGACGACTCTTCCACGAGCTTCACCAACCAGCTCACCAAGGCCAAGCAGGCCGGCGCCACCATGATCTTCGCGCCGATCTACTACACGCCGGCGTCTGTCCTGCTCAAGAACGCCAAGGACATGGGCTACGACGTCAAGATGATGGGCTGCGACGGCATGGACGGCATCCTGGGTGTGGAGGGCTTCGACACCTCCCTTGCCGAGGGCCTGCTGCTCATGACCCCGTTCTCTGCCGACGACGAGAAGAACGCCGACTTCGTCAACGCCTATAAGGACGCTTATGGTGATACCCCCGACCAGTTTGCCGCCGACGCCTACGACGGCGTGCACGCTGTGGTCGAGGCTCTCAAGGAGGCCGGCCTGGGCGTCGACGCCGACCCGACCGAGGTCGCCGAGAAGCTGCCCGAGGCCATGCTCAAGATCACCGTTGACGGTCTGACCGGCAAGCTTTCCTGGAACGACAAGGGCCAGGTCCAGAAGGACCCCACGGCGTACGTCATCACCGACGGCAAGTACGTACAGGCCTAATAGGCCGCCTTACATAGAGCGGTTTTGATCCCAAGCAGGGGAGGTTTTGGCCTTCCCTGCTTGCTTGGTATCTAGGGACGATGTAACGTCCCTGTTTCATACATTAACTGGAAACCTATTCGAAAGGGGGATGTGGAACATGACGGTCTTTATCCAATACCTGGTCCACGGCCTGTCCATGGGCAGCGTCTACGCCATCATCGCGTTGGGCTACACCATGGTCTACGGTATCGCCAAGATGCTGAACTTCGCTCACGGCGACGTTATCATGGTCGGTGCCTATGTCTCGTTCTGTGCCACGTCGTATCTCGGCCTCCCGGGCTGGGCATCTGTAGTTCTCTCTTGCGTGGTCTGCACGGTTCTCGGTGTTCTCATCGAGGGTCTGGCCTATAAGCCGCTGCGCCAAGCAGGCCCGCTGGCCGTTCTGATCACGGCCATCGGCGTGTCTTACTTCCTGCAGAATGCCGCACAGCTTCTGTGGGGCGCCACGCCCAAGAACTTCACTTCGCTCGTCACCTTCCAGGTGCCGGAGTTCTTGGCCAAGTTCAACGTAAGCGCCGTCTCGCTCGTCACCATCGTCGCTTGCCTGGTTATCATGGCCGGCCTGATGTTCTTTACAGGTAAGACCAAGATGGGCAAAGCCATGCGCGCCGTGTCCGAGGACAAGGCCGCCGCTCAGCTCATGGGCATCAACGTCAACCGCACTATTTCGATGACGTTTGCCATCGGCTCTGCCCTTGCCGCTATCGCCGGCGTGCTTCTGTGCTCCTACTCGCCGGTGCTGCAGCCCACGACGGGCGCTATGCCTGGCATCAAGGCCTTCGACGCCGCCGTCTTCGGTGGCATCGGCTCCATCCCCGGCGCTTTTGTCGGTGGCATTCTCATCGGCATCATCGAGGCGATGGCGCAGGCTTACATTTCCACGAGCCTTGCCAACTCCATCGTCTTTGGTGTTCTGATTATCGTCCTGCTCGTCAAGCCTGCCGGCCTCTTGGGCAAGTACGTCCCCGAGAAGGTGTAGGTGAGCGTTATGAAGTTCCTTAAAGACAAGCAGACGCGTCACGACTTTGTCACGTACGCCATGTGCATCGTGGCCTTTGCCATCGTGTTCTTTATGCAGTCCAACCACATGATCCCGCGCATGATCGCCGGTCAGCTGGTTCCCATCACGGCCTACATCGTCATGGCCATCTCGCTTAACCTCGTCGTCGGTATCGCGGGCGACCTGTCGCTGGGCCACGCGGGCTTTATGAGCGTCGGTGCTTATACGGGCATAGTCACCGCGGTCGCCCTCGAGAACGCCGTTCCCTCCGATCCGATGCGCCTTATCATCAGCATCGTGGTCGGTGCTATCGCCGCCGCCATTCTGGGTTTCTTGATCGGCATCCCGGTCCTTCGCCTGAGCGGCGACTACCTGGCCATCGTGACGCTGGCCTTTGGCGAGATCATCAAAGAGATCGTCACCTGCCTTATCGTGGGCGTCGACTCCCGCGGCCTGCACGTGATCTTTAACATCACGGGTAACTCCACGATCGACGACCTGCACCTGCTCGAGGACGGCACCGCCATCATCAAGGGCGCGCAGGGCGCATCGGGCGTGTCGACGTACTCGACCTTCCTCGCCGGTGCCATCCTGGTCATGGTCGCACTCGTGATCGTGCTCAACCTGGTTCGCAGCCGTACCGGCCGTGCCATTATGGCCGTGCGCGACAACAAGATCGCTGCCGAGTCCGTGGGCATCTCCGTCACCGAGTACCGCATGATCGCCTTCGTGGTTTCCGCCGCTCTCGCCGGCGCTGCCGGAGCCCTCTTCGGCGGTAACTTCTCGCAGCTTTCCGCCACCAAGTTCGACTTCAACACGTCCATCCTCATCCTGGTGTTCGTGGTCCTGGGCGGTCTGGGCAATATGCGCGGCTCCGTCATCGCGGCGGCGTTGCTCACGGTGCTTCCTGAGCTGCTCCGTCAGTTCTCGGACTACCGCATGCTCATCTACGCCATCGTGCTGATCCTGGTCATGATCTTTACCAACAACCCGCAGCTCAAGGCGTTCTTCGCACGCATTAAGGATCGCTTTGCTCCCAAGAAGGAGGTGGCAGCCGATGCCCAGTAAGTTTGAGTTCAACAAGGGCAAGATGGTCCCGTATCCTTCTGGCGCCATTGTCCCCGACCGCGACCTGGGCGAGCGTCCGGCGCTCGAGTGCATCCACCTGGGCATTGAGTTTGGCGGCCTTAAGGCAGTCGACGACTTTAGCCTAACCATCGGCAAGACTGAGATCGCCGGTCTGATCGGACCCAACGGTGCCGGCAAGACCACGGTCTTCAACCTGCTCACCAAGGTGTACCAGCCCACGCACGGCACCATCCTGCTCGATGGCGAGGACACCTCGGGCAAGTCGGTCTATCAGGTCAACCGCATGGGTATTGCCCGTACCTTCCAGAACATTCGCCTGTTCAACACCATGACGGTGGAGGACAACGTCAAGGTCGGTCTGCACAACCAGGAGCGCTACTCCGGTTTTGAGGGCGTGCTACGCCTGCCGACGTACTGGAAGCACGAGAAGGCCGCCCACGAGCGCGCCATGGAGTTGCTGTCCATTTTTGACATGGAGCACCTGGCAAACGAGCAGGCTGGCTCGCTGCCTTATGGCGCCCAGCGTCGTCTGGAGATCGTCCGCGCGCTTGCCACTAACCCCAAGCTGCTGCTGCTCGACGAGCCTGCCGCCGGTATGAACCCGTCCGAGACCGCGGAACTCATGGAGAACATCGTCAAGATTCGCGACACCTTTGGCATTGCCATCATGCTTATCGAGCATGATATGTCGCTCGTTATGAACATCTGCGAGGGCATCTGCGTGCTCAACTTTGGTAAGGTCATCGCCAAGGGCACGGCAGAGGAAATCCAGAACAACGACGCCGTTATTGAGGCGTATCTGGGCAAGCAGGATAAGGGGGAGAACTAAATGGCAGAACCGATGCTTTCCGTCTACAACATCAACGTCTGGTACGGTGCCATCCACGCCATCAAGGACATCTCCTTTAACGTCAACGAGGGCGAGATCGTGGCTTTGATCGGTGCCAACGGTGCCGGTAAGTCCACGACGCTTAAAACCGTTTCGGGCCTGCTGCGTTCCAAGACCGGCTCCATCAAGTTTATGGGCGAGGACATTAGCCATACGCCTGCCGACAAGCTGGTCGGCAAGGGCCTGGCCCAGGTGCCCGAGGGCCGTCGCGCCTTTTTGCAGATGACGGTCGAGGAGAACCTGGAGATGGGCGCCTACACGCAGCCCAAGTCCACGGTGGCTCCGGGCCTTGAGCGCGTCTACGAGCAGTTCCCGCGCCTGAAGGAGCGCCGTCGCCAGGTCGCCGGCACCCTTTCGGGCGGCGAGCAGCAGATGCTCGTTATGGGCCGCGCCCTTATGAGCAACCCCAAGCTGCTCATGCTCGACGAACCTTCCATGGGCCTGGCGCCGATTCTGATTGAGCAGATCTTCCAGATTGTCGAGGATTTGCATAAGGCCGGCACCACGGTGCTTCTGGTCGAGCAAAACGCACAGATGGCTCTTTCCATCGCCACACGCGGCTACGAGCTCGAGACCGG
>UROR01000114.1 GCA_900549535.1 uncultured Collinsella sp.
AGTGGTCAATTTTAGATTAGCGCTAACACCTCGGCGCTCACCGTCGAGGGCGACCTGCCCAGCTCCCTGGCGATCTCCCTGCACGACGCCCTGCGCTCCAGCATCCTCTGGACCGTGTCCCGCTCGTGCCTGGTGAGCCTTCCGTAGGCCCTCTGGGCCGCCTTCTCGGAACCCTTCTTCCTCTTTCCGGACATGCCGTCCTCCGATCTCCCGGGGCCGGCCGGTCCGGCCCTCAGGGTATCGGGTTCCCACATTCATCCGCACATGTGCGGATGAATGTGGGAGGTGTTCGGATGAAGTTGATAATCAAGGCAAAAAAGCCCCGTCCCAAAAAGACTGGGTATTGGGCGTTGACAGTTGGCGAGCCGTAGGTAAAATATCAACTTGTCCTGGGGACGTAGCTCAGTTGGGAGAGCGCTGCCGTCGCATGGCAGAGGCCGAGGGTTCGACTCCCTTCGTCTCCACCCTTGGATTTGATAAGCCGCTGACATTGTGTCGGCGGCTTTTTTTAAAAAGAAAGGGCTGTACCATGGCCGAGCTTGAGTCCCAACCACTGTCTGCCGAGGAACGCGCCGAGTTGGAAGAGCTCCGCGCCGAGAAAGCTCGTCGCGAGGCCCAGGAAGAGGCACGCCGCGAGCGTGAGGAGCTGGTCGCCCTGCGTGCCGAGCGTGCGAAGGCCGAGGAGGCTGCTGCGAAGGGCGCATCCGAGCCCAAGCCCGCCGCCGCGAAGCCCGCGCCCGCCGCACCTAAACCTCAGCCTAAAAGGGCCGCTCGTCCCAAGTCCGTCGATCCCAAGCCGAGCCGTGACGAGATGAGCTTTGCCCAGCGCATGGTTACCTCCAAGGAGCCTACGGGCGAGAACGAGATCCCTGGCATGGCGCCGGCTCAAAAAATCATCATTGTCCTTGCCCTCATCGCGTTTGTCATCTTTATGGGCTACACGATCCTGACCAGCATGGGCCTGCTTTAGCCTGTTCGCGCTGGGCTCCATGCCCGCACGCCCGCCTCGCCAACCCTCAACCTCTGCACAACGCATCCGAAAGGTCGCCCCATGGCTTTGACCGACATCTCGCATCCCACCGACATTGCAATGCTCACTGATCTGTACGAACTCACTATGGCCCAGGGCCTGTGGGAGAGCGGCAAGGCCAATGAGCAGGGTTGCTTTACGGCGTTTTACCGCGACCATCCCTTCGGCAGCGCGTATGCCGTCATGTGCGGCACCGCCGAGCTGCCCGAGCTTGTCGAGAATCTGCGCTTTACGCCCGAGGATATCGACTACCTCGCCTCGCTCCAGGCCCCGGCCGGCGGCGCGATGTTCAAGCCTGGATTCCTCGACTACCTGCGCGATTTTCGTGCGCATGTAAACATCGACGCCGTGCCCGAGGGCGAGCTCGTCTTTCCGCGCGAGCCCATGGTTCGCGTCACCGGCCCCGCGCTGGAGTGCCAGCTGCTCGAGACGGCGCTGCTCAACATCGTTGGGTTCCAGACGCTTGTCGCCACCAAGACGGCGCGCGTGGTGCTGGCGGCGGACGGCTGTCCCGTTGCCGAGTTTGGCCTGCGCCGCGCTCAGGGTCCCGATGGCGGCTTGGCCGTCGCGCGCGCGAGCTACGTTGACGGCTGCTCCTCTACGTCCAATGTACTCGCCGGCCGCCGCTACGGTATTCCCGTCTTTGGCACGCATGCGCACAGCTGGGTGATGAGCTTCGATTCCGAGCTCGAGGCCTTCCGCGCCTTTGCCAAGTCGAGCCCCAAGAACTGCACGCTGCTCATCGACACCTATGACGTGCGCGAGGGCTGTGAACATGCCATTACGGTTGCCAAGGAGATGGAAGCGGTGGGCGAGCGCCTGTCGGCCATTCGCATCGACTCCGGCGACCTCGCCAAGCTCTCCAAGTATGTTCGCGGCCGTTTTGATGCCGAGGGCCTGCCCTATGTGGGGATTTCGGTTTCTAACGATCTGGATGAGTACACGATTCAGTCCCTGCTCGACCAGGGCGCGCCCATCGACAGCTTTGGCGTGGGTACCAAACTCGCGACCTGCTACGATCAGCCTGCGCTGGGCGGCGTGTACAAGCTTTCGGCCCGTCGTGCGAGCGAGGCAGATCCGTGGACACCGGTGGTCAAGCTCTCCGAGCAGCCCTACAAGCGCACGATCCCGGGTGTGCAACGCGTGCGCCGTTATTACGACGGCTTTGGCGGCCCGGTCTGCGACATGATTTATGACGAGGACCATCTGGCAGGGGAGGGCGCCGCGCGCGGCAATACCCTTGTGGCCGTGAACGATGCCGCCCTGGTGACCGACGTGTCCGAACTTGAGTATCGCGAGCTGCTGGTGCCGATCGTGCGCGATGGCAGTGCGGTGGCTCCGCGTGAGAGCATCCAGGACGCGCGCGAGCGCTGTGCTTGGGC
This sequence comes from uncultured Collinsella sp., assembly GCA_900549535.1. GTDB lineage: Bacteria > Actinomycetota > Coriobacteriia > Coriobacteriales > Coriobacteriaceae > Collinsella. Next base: position 2,413 of record UROR01000114.1, read on the forward strand.
GCTCGACCATCTGGACGCAGCTTTCAAGCGCTTCCTGTACCCGCAGACCTATGTGGTGGGTATGGAGCAGGGCCTGGCTCAGGTGCGCGACGAGCTCGTGCGCAAGAACATGGCCGCGGCCTCTGCCTTTCCCTGGGCTCACTAATTCCTTGGGCGGTAGGGGCGAGTCACGCTTCCCTGGCCGCCGGCTCGGCCGTTCGCTGAACAGTTGATTGGTTTGACGTATGACGACTTCTTATAAAACGATGGTGGTAAAGATCGGTTCCTCCACGGTGGTGGGTGCCGATGGCAAGGTCAACCGCGCCTTTATCGGCGGACTTGCCGATCAGGCCGCAGCGCTGCGCAAGCTCGGCTGGCGTCTGGTTGTGGTGAGCTCGGGCGCTATCGCCTGTGGCTATCCCGTGTTGGGCTTCGACCGCAAGCCGGTCGGTGACCTGCCGAGCCTGCAGGCCTGCGCCTCGGCCGGTCAGTGCATCATCTCGTCGGCCTACGACGAGGAGTTCCATGCGCGCGACCTGCTCACCTCGCTCGTGCTGCTCACGCGTCACGACACGGCGCGCCGCACGTCCTACCTGCACGCGCGCGACGCCCTGCTTCGCCTTGTGGAGCTGGGTGTGGTGCCGGTCGTCAACGAGAACGATACCGTCACCGTCGATGAGATCAAGTTTGGCGACAACGACACGCTGGCGGCGCTTGTGAGCTGCCTGGTTTCTGCCGATCTGTGCGTGACGCTCTCGGACATCGATGGTCTCTATACTGCCAATCCGCATGAAGACCCCACGGCCGAGTTTGTTCCTGTCGTGCATAAGATCGATGCCAAGATTATTGCCTCGGCGGGCGATTCTTCCACATCGGTGGGCACGGGCGGCATGATTACCAAGATCCGCGCGAGCCGCATCCTGATGACGGCGGGCATTCAGAGCGTGATTTGCGCGGGCGAGGAGCCCGATGCGCTCGTGCGTCTCGCCCGCGGCGAGAGCGTGGGCACGCTGTTCGATCCGCCGGCGGAGCGTCTGGACATCGCACCCCGCAAGCTGTGGATCGCGCTGGGCGACAAGGCACATGGCTCGGTGACGGTCGATGATGGTGCTGCGAAGGCGCTGGTCAGCCGTGGCTCTTCCCTGCTTGCGGTGGGTATTCGCGAGGTCGATGGCCAGTTTGCCGAGGGCGATGTGCTCGATGTGTGCGATCCGAGCGGTATGGTCGTCGCCCGCGGTATCGCCGAGGCCGATTCGGACGTGCTGGAGCTTGCCGCCGGCCGCCGCCAGGACCAGATCGCCAGCAACCGCCTGCTCGCTAACCTGGCCGAGAAACCCGCGATCCATAGGGACAACTTGATAGTGTTCGCCTAACCAATTGACGCTGCAAACGCCCCTAAGCGGCAATCTGACGTTCAATCGTCGGGCATGACCAAAAGGTCAATGCCCTCCTCTCTCACGTCACCTTGCTCGCTTAGGGGCGTTTTCGCTTTCTGTCCTCTACCAGCGGCATTGTCGTTGCCGGCACTTGGGGACGTTCCTTTTGTGCCGGCAGGCTGGGACACTCCTTTGCTAGAAGATCCGGCGCAGATCACCGCGGTCGAGGGCTTCGTTGAAGAGGTGCTTGAACACCACGCTACCGTGTAGACCGTCGTGCTCGAACTCGTTGGTCACCCAGGCATGCGAGTTGCCCACGCGGCTGAGCGTATCGAGCTGCATGCCCGAATCGACGTACATGTCGTCGAAATACACCGCGGCCTGCAGGGGCACCTCGTTGCACGCCAGTCGCTGCGGGTCGTAGATCTTGTCCCAGCTGGTGTCTTCCATCAGCAGGTCCATGGCGGGCTTGAAGGGCTTGAGCTCGGGCATCTGCTCGAACATCCACGGGAACATGGCCTCGCCGGTAAACATGAGCGGGCGCGCGAGGGTGTCGAACTCGGCGCGGTGTGCCTTCTCTTCAGCCGCGGCCCAGCCAATGGGCATGGTGTCACCGTCGGCGTATATGAACTCCTGCAGCGTCCAGTACAGCGGATTCGTGCGCGTGTTGGTGCGCTCGAAGGCGCGCATCAAAAAGCTGTCGGATACCGAGGCGCCGCAGGTCAGCGTGCCGTCGCCGTCAACAAAAGCGTGATCGATAATCCAATGCATGCGCTCAAAGCTCGGCTTCATGCCAAAGTCGCTGCCCATGAGCTGTAGGCGCTCGACCGTCATCGGCGAGCCGTCGGGCAGCACGGGCTTTTGCTCCTCAAGCGCGTCGGCAAGGGCCGCCACGCGCTCGACGTCAGCGGGGTAGCGGTCGTAATACTGCTGCGTCTTGGCGGCCATGCGCGGGAAGGTGTGCGCGTAGACCTCGCTGGCGCTCGCCGGCACGTGCGGAATTCCGCCGCAGGTAAAGCTTGCCGCCATGCCTTCGGGGAAGAGCGACAGATAGCTCAATGTCAAAAAGCCGCCGTAGCTCTGGCCGAGTGTGACCCAGGGCTTGCCGCCAAAGCCCACCAGACGCAGGTACTCAAAATCGCGCACGATGGAGCTGGCGAGGTGACGCTTGAGGAAGTCCGCCTGCGAGCAGGCCGCATCGGAGCCTGCCACCTCGGCGCGCTCGCCCAGCGCGGCAATCGTGCGCGCGTCTACACAGCTGCTGCGCCCGGTACCGCGCTGGTCGGGCAGCACGACGCGGAAATGCTTGACGGCCTCCTCGATCCAGCCATCGCTTGTGGGCGACAGCGGACGCGGGCTCTCGCCGCCGGGGCCGCCCTGCAAAAACAGGAGCAGCGGCAGATCGTCGTTGATGCGGTCGGGCGCGCAAACCACGCGGTAGAAGAGCTTGATGCTCTCGGGCGCGCCGGCGATGGGCGCCGGCATAGCGCCGCGGCGCATGGTGCTGCCGACGGCCAGGAGCATCGGCTCCAGGCCGCGCCAGTCGAGGGGGACGTCGATGCTGTGGTCCTCGACGTAAAGGCCGGGGACGTGGTACGAAGTGATGAGGGCCATGCGGTACTTCCGTTCGTTGCGGTGTTTCGTGTTGACCAATTCTACCGCCGCGTGCGAGGGCATGCGCAAATCGGCTACCATGGTGGGCAAACTTCTAGGAGAAAGGGCCGCCCATGTCGGTCGATATAGCCACGTATGTCCACGATCTTGCCGTTGCCGCCAAGGCAGCGTCGGCCTCGCTTGCCACGGCGAGCGATGAACAGCGCCAGGAGGCCGTGCGCGCCATGGCCGCAGCGCTGCGCAACGGTATCGACTCCATCGTTGCCGCCAACGAGCTCGATATGTCCGCCGCGCGCGATACGGGTACCTCGGCCGGACTGCTCGATCGTCTGCTGCTGACGCCCGAGCGCGTCGAGGGCATGGCCGCCGGCCTGGAAAAGCTCGCCGAGCTGCCCGATCCTGTGGGCCGCGTGCTCGACCACCGCGTGCTCGCAAGCGGCGTGGACCTCACCCGCGTGAGCGTGCCGTTGGGCCTGGTCGCCATGGTCTACGAGGCACGCCCCAACGTGACGGCCGACGCCGCGGGCATCTGCATCCGCACCGGCAACGCCTGTATTCTGCGCGGCGGCTCGCTGGCCTATCACTCGTGTGCCATGATTGCCGAGCTACTGGCCGATGCCCTCGAGGCGCAGGGTTTCCCGCGAGAGGCCGTCTCGATGATTGAGTCTACCGACCGCGAGGCAACCGGCGAGCTCATGAAGCTTCGCGGCATCGTCGATGTGCTCATTCCGCGTGGCGGTGCAGGCCTGATCCAGCGCTGCGTGCGTGAATCGCTTGTGCCGGTGATCGAGACGGGCACGGGCAATTGCCATATCTACGTGCATGAATCCGCCGACTTTGATAAGGCACTCAACATTATCGTTAATGCCAAGACCCAGCGCGTAGGCGTGTGCAATGCCGCCGAGTCGCTGCTGGTCGACCGTGCTGTGGCCGATGCGTTTTTGCCTGCGGTCGTGGCCGTGCTGCACGACCACGGCGTGCTGATGCACGGCGACGAGTCCACGTGCGCCGCGTGC
>UROR01000115.1 GCA_900549535.1 uncultured Collinsella sp.
CCGCCTGGTGCATCTCGAACGATCCGCTCGAAAACATGCCGTCGGGCGTGGAGCAATCAAAGCAAATGCCCGGGAACGTCTTGAGCAGCTCCTCGGTAATCTGCGGGTCGATAGTCCAGGTCTTGAGCACCTCGCCATGGCTGTCGCGAACGATGGATCCGTTGGAGCAGCAGGCGTCGAGCGCCAAACCCGTAAAGCCATGTTCGCCGATCGGCAGCGTCGAGCGGCCAGTCGCGGGAACCACATGCAACCCGGCCTCGGTCAGCTCGCGAATGGCGCGGCGAATGGTTCCGTCGGCCTCGTGCAGGGCGTTAAGCAGCGTTCCGTCTAAGTCACTCGCGAACATCTTGATCATGGGCATGCCTCTCCTTCGTCTGCACGATATTGTAGACGAGAGTGGGCGCGCCCCAAGAGAGACGCGCCTATCAGACGAAAGATAGCGCTACACCGCGGCGGGGCCGTGTTCGCCGGTGCGGATGCGGATGACTTCCTCGACCGGTTCGACCCAGATCTTGCCGTCACCGACGGCGCCGGTGCGCGCGGCGTTGCAGATGATGTCGACAATACCGTCGACATGTTCATCGGCGCAGATAAGGGTGAACTGCACCTTAGGGATCGTGTTGACGAGCAACTCGTTGCCGCGCACGTATTCCTTCCAGCCATGTTGCGCACCGCAGCCCTGCACCTGGTTGATGGTCATACCGCGAACATCGGCAGCAAACAGCGCGTCCTTAAGAACCTCAAGCTTCTCGGCACGAACGATCGCCGTAATTTTCTTCATAGTGAATTCCTCTCCTAATTAAAGAAATGAACCGCTCATTCATGTGGCACGGGTTTTCCAGGTGCCACAGACCAGCCTTGCAAATCAAAAAAGTGCAACTAACAGGTCTTAGCAGGTTTCCCAAGTGCCGCAGATCGGCCTGAAAGAGGAGTGCCGCGTACTTAAGGTACGCAAGCGACGATTGAAGGCCGAGGTGCGGTGCTTGGGGAAACTGCTAATCGAGTCCCGAGAAAGAGGGGTAAGCGCTTTCGCCGTGCTGACTGGCATCCAGGCCCAGCGCCTCGTCGGCTTCGTCCACGCGCAGGCTGCCGTGGAAGAGCGCCTTGACTACCGCAGCGATCACCAAGTCGAGCACCAGCACAATAACGACCGTCACCACAATACCCAGAATCTGCGAGACCAGCAGTGACACGTCGCCTGTGTAGAACAGACCACCCTTGCCGGTCCACGAAAGCTCCGGCACGCAGAACAGGCCCGTGAGCACGCCGCCCAGGATGCCGCCGATGCCATGGCAGCCAAACGCGTCGAGCGCGTCGTCGTAGCCGAACTTGGTCTTGAGATGGCTAATGGCAAAATAGCAGACGGGCGAGACAATCAGGCCCATGACCAGCGCCGCCCACAGCTCGACAAAGCCTGCGCCCGGCGTGACCACCACGAGGCCAGCGACCAAACCGGTGCTGGCACCCACCAGCGTGGGACGACCGGTGTGCACGCGCTCGATGGCAAGCCACGAGACCATACCCGCCGCGCTGGCCGTCACGGTGTTGAGGATGGCAAGCGCCGCCGCAGCGTCGGCCTTGAACTCGCTGCCGCCGTTAAATCCAAACCAGCCAAACCAAAGCAGACCGGCGCCCAGCGCCACAAACGGCACGTTATGCGGTCGATAGCTCACCATGCCAAAACCGCGACGACGGCCGAGCATCAGGCAGAGAATCAGGCCCGTCAGACCGGACGAGATGTGCACCACGTCGCCGCCGGCAAAGTCGAGCGCGCCGATGATGTCACCGATAAAGGAGCCCTCGCCGCCCCAGACCATGTGGGCGAGCGGCGCATAGACCACGAGCAGCCAAATGCCCAGGAAGGCCGTCATGGCGCCAAACTTAACGCGCCCGGCAAGGCTACCCGTGACGATGGCGGCCGTGATCATGGCAAATGCCATCTGGAAGGCGATGTTGATGATCTCCGGGTAGACGGCACCATCCGTCGCGGTACCCTCGGCCGCCTGCAACACATGATTGAGCACCGGCAGGCACAGCAGCTGGTCAAAGCCACCAATAAACGGACTGGAACCGTCACCGCCGTAGGCCAGCGACCAGCCGGCCACGACCCACAGCACGCCCACCAGGCCAATGATGCCAAAGCACATGAGCATGGTGTTGATGACATTTTTGCGCCTAGACAGGCCGCCGTAGAAAAACGCCAGGCCCGGTGTCATTAAAAACACGAGCATGGTGCAGATGAGCATAAACGTTGTCGATCCCGTATCGTACATTCGCTCCCCCTTGGTCGCATGAACGTTGTCGGCGCTCATGATGCGGCCGAGGGGCAACTGGTGTAGACCAGATACGGCGTTGTTAAACGCTGCGTTGTCGAATGGAAACGGTGCCGCAATCTTGGAAACGTCACGGCAACGGCTGCGAAACGAACGGGAAACGCGAGGACCGAAAGGCCGACGTCGCTCCGCCCCGGCTAGCGTCGAAACAGCTCGCGAGCGCGATCGCGGAGGTTGGTTGCTCGGATGACGCCCTCGTAGTGGTTGATACGCAGACGCGGGAAGGCGTTGAAGAAGCGCAGGTCACGACGGCTGAGCGACACACTCGGGACCGGACGGCCCGCACGCTTGCCGGCGCGGCGACGAGTGAGCGACGGACGAGGCACGCTCGGCGCGGCATCGGCAACGCGGCGGGCTGCAAGCGCCAGGCCGCGGGCGCCGTCCGAGATAAACGTCGGCATCGAGGCTTTCTCGCGCAGGGCATCGAGCGCCGCATCGCCCAGCTCTGCCAGCCACGCGTTCACGGCACGGCTACGGATATGCGTCTGCGCCACCGAGTCGATCGCCGAATCGGGAATGCGTTCGAGCATAGAGTCCGAGGCGTCGGCGAGCGATTCGTTGATGCGGTCGGCTAGGTCGGCGCGCACCCGCTCGAGCTGGTCGGACAGACGGCGCCAGCTGGCCAGCGAGCACATCGCATCGACCATCATCGCAACGGCAACGGCAAAGGCCACCAGCCGCACAATCAGCACCGGCAGATGGCCAAGCAGCCCCAGCAGCGCCGGCTCCACCAGGCGGCAAATGAACAGCGCGCCCAGGCCAAACGCACAGGCCCAGTACAGACAAATGCGTCCGTGCAGGTTAAAGGGCAGATGCGAATAGTCCCAAAAGCGAGCGCCCGTTGTTTTTTCGAGCAACACACCCACGCTATATTCAATCACGCTGCACACGAGCGCCGCAGCGACAAACTGGCTCGAGGCATCCGGAATCCCGCGCAGCAGCAGCCAACAGGCAATGCCGCCCGCGCCATAGATGGGACAGCACGGCCCTAGCAAAAAGCCGCTATTGGCAAAGCGTCCGTGGTTGAGCATGGCGCAAACCGTCGACTCCCATGCCCAGCCGCAAAAGCCATACAAGGCAAACGAGAGCACCAGCGCCGAGAGCGGGCAGGCGGCAAGCGTCGCGCCGTCAAAAGCCATATCGATCGCGGTCCCCACCGTCTACTCTCTCCTCTTGTCGCTCGAATCTTCGCTCGAGCTGTCACTCAAGCCCTCGTTCAAATCATTCGTGCCGCCTTTGCGCGGCAGACGACCGGCAACCGTCTCGCGCAGCGCACACCATTTATCGGCCAAGCACACAATCCACGCCTCGCGACACGTCGGCGGCACCGGCACCAGCGGAAACATATGCCGTACGATGATGTTCCGCTCGCGCTGCGTCAGCTCAAAATCTTCCTCCGCACGTGCTAGGGCAAAAAACGGGTGGCGAAAGCCATGCAGCCGATGGCTTGGGTCGGGATCGTGCCAGTCATAGAGAAAGTAATCGTGCAGCAGGGCCCCGCGCAGCAACGAGGCGCGGTCGACCGAGACACCGACGCGGCCCAGGCGCTCGGCAAAGGACAGGCTCGCCCGCGCCACCGAGGTCACATGTGCATAGACCGTCACGTCGCCATGCTGGATAAACTCGCGCGTCAGGTCCAAGCGGCCCGCCTGGGCGAGCTGGCGGGCGGCATCGTCGACCTCGTGCGCGACTGTCTCGGCACGAACGGCATCGGACATGCTGCCTCCTTCCAGCGGCTCACGGCGGCAAGCCACGGCCTGCACGTATTGAAAAAATCATCATCGAATGTATCAGTATGGCATCGGACAAAACGTTTTGCCCCACCAGTTGGCGAATTACCGCGCCGCCGTCACATATCAAACGCCAAAATGTGCGAGACTGTCTTGTGCAATTGTGTCGGCCGAGGGAGCGCCGGCGCTCGATTCGCATGGAGTAACCCACAACGATGCTGCTTACGCAAACGACAACGCCCGAGGACGTCAAGGCTCTCGACCGCGCCGAGCTTCCGCTGCTCTGCGGCGAGATTCGCCACGCCATCCTCGAAAGCTCCGCCGCTGTCGGCGGACACGTTGCCCCCAACCTAGGCGTCGTTGAGCTCACGGTCGCGCTCCATCGCGTGTTTAACTCCCCCATCGACAAGATTGTCTTTGACGTTTCGCACCAGACCTACGCCCACAAGGCGCTGACCGGGCGCGCGTATACCTATATCGATCCGGAACGTTTTGGCGAGGCTTCTGGCTTTGCCAATCCCGACGAGTCCGAACACGACCTGTTCGCCATGGGCCACACCTCCACATCGGTGAGCCTGGGCTGCGGCTTGGCGCACGCTCGTGACCTGGCGGGCGATGCGTACAACGTCATCACCATCATTGGCGACGGCTCGCTTTCGGGCGGCTTGGCGTTTGAGGGCTTCAACAATGCCGCCGAACTCGACAGCAACCTGATCATCATCGTCAACGATAACGACCAGTCCATCGCCGAGAACCACGGTGGCCTCTATCGCAATCTGGCCGAGCTGCGCACCAGCAACGGCACCTGTGAGCGCAACGTTTTCCGCGCGATGGGACTCGACTACCGTTATTTGGACGCCGGCAACGACGTGTTGGCCCTGGTCGACACGCTGCAGGAACTGCGCAATATCGATCATCCCATCGTGCTGCACGTCTCCACCGCCAAGGGCAAGGGCTTTGAGCCGGCCCAGAGCGACCCCGAACGCTGGCACCACGTGGGTCCGTTTGACATGGCGACTGGGCGCAAGCTTTGCCCGGGCCATCCGAGCGAGCCTGCGCCGCGCACCTATGCCGACATTACGGGCGAGGCGCTCAGCGCCGCCATCGAGCGCGATCCGCAGGTCGTGGGCATCACGGCCGCCACACCCTACATCATGGGCTTTACACCCGAGCTTCGCGCTGCCGCCGGCAAACAGTTCGTCGATGTGGGCATTGCCGAGGAGCACTCCGTGACCTTTGCCACCGCGCTTGCGCGCTCGGGCGCCAAGCCAGTCTTTGGTGTGTACGGCACGTTTTTGCAGCGCGCCTACGACGAGCTGTGGCACGATCTGTGCCTCAACGACGCCCCGGCAACCATTTTGGTGTTTGGTGCGTCGATCTTTGGCACCACGTCCGAGACGCACCTTTCGTTCTTTGATATTTCCATGCTGGGCGGTCTTCCCAACATGCACTACTTGGCGCCGGCCTGCATGGAGGAATATCTGTCCATGCTGAGCTGGTCGCTCGACCACCGCGAGCATCCCGTGGCGATTCGTGTGCCTGGTATTGGCCTGGTGAGCCGTCCCGACCTTGCGCCTGCCGAAGACACCGACTACAGCGCCGTTCGCTACAACGTGGTGCGCCAGGGTCGCGACGTAGCAGTGCTCGCGCTCGGCGATTTCTTTGAGCTGGGCGAGCGCGTGGCAAACCGTCTGACCGCCGAGTACGGCATCGAGGCCACGCTCGTCAACCCGCGCTTTGCAACCGAGCTCGACCGCGAGTTCCTCGACAGCCTTGCCGCCGAGCATCGCGTTGTCGTCACCCTCGAGGACGGCATCTTGGACGGCGGCTGGGGCGAGCGCGTCGCGTGCTACTTGGCCTGCACGCCAGTGCGCACGCGCACCTTCGGCATCGCCAAGGGCTTCCCCGACCGCTACGACCCCAACGAGCTGCTCGCGCAGAACGGCATGACGGTCGAGAACATGGCCGCTGAAGCCGTAAGGCTACTCAACGAGTAAGAAAAACCTCCGCAAGGAAAGCACCCCTGCGGAGGTTTTTGCTTTCGCGACGCGATTATCTCGATCCGTAACATCTATGGCCCGAATTCTCGTCTAACTGTTACAGATCGAGACAAGACGTCTTAGTCCCCGACCTTTGTCTCAATCTGTAACAGATAGAGACCTTTTGCCCGTCCAGATGTTACAGATCGAGACATTCAAATCCCCCTAAGGGTAAAATCTCGATCTGTAACAGTAAGAACCCATTTCCTCGTCTACCTGTTACAGATTGAGACATT
>UROR01000116.1 GCA_900549535.1 uncultured Collinsella sp.
GGTGGCTGAGCCCGATGGAGTACCGCAGGAAGCTTGGATACGCCTAGGCGCGGTCCAAGAAATCGTCCGCACCCCCGATCAGCCCATCCAACGGCCAAACAGGAACTATTTCACCGCAACTTTTCTTTAGATCGGATTTCGGGCTGATGCTAAGTTTGTAACATTTCAAAACTCTGCCGGATTACGGGGCTGAATTGACAACCTCTATCCATTCCGGTAATTTGCAAATTTCAACAAGCCATCTACCTGCGGTTTTATTTAGGCCATTTTTGCTGTGGTCAGGCATCAACGATCTAGCCCCGTAATCCGCCCTACTTTTGATAGCAGCAAGTATGAAACCGAGCTATTATTACCACTCTTTACCGCTATTGCGATCTCCGCATGCATGACCTCCTGAGTTGCGGTGAAATAAGAACTGTTTGGCGGGTAGAAGCCGCTATTCAATCCCTATTTCACCGCAACTTGGTAGTTAGTTGTGGACCAGACGGGCGCAGAAGTGGCCGTCGTAGGAGTCTGCGTTTACGGGGACGCTTTGGAAGAGGCCACGGTCGTTTTGGCGCAGGGTGACGAGGCTCTTGGCGTGGTCGTATTCGGGGAGCTGCAGAATCTGCGCCCCAGAGAGCGGCGCCACGATAAAGCCCTCGCCCTCGGGAGAAGCCAGAAAGGCATCCACGACCTGCGTGTTCTCCTCGTCAAAGACCGAGCAGGTGGCGTAGATGAGCTCACCGCCGGCAGCCACGCGCGCAGCCGCCTCCTTGAGCATCGTCAGTTGCAGCTTGGGTAGCTCGGTCATCACATCGTTCTCAGTCAGACGCCACGGAATCTCGGGGTGGCGGCGCATGGTGCCCGTTCCCGAGCACGGCGCATCGATAAACACCGTGTCGAACAGCGCAGGCTCGCCGAGCATGGCATCGAAGGACGTGAGCACTTCATTGAGCTCGCAGGCATCGCCCGACACCGTACGAACACCCGAGATACCCGCCTTATGCAGGCGCGCGAGATTCTGATCGCACTTACGATCGTGCAGATCGAGCGCGGTATGCTGATGCTCATACCCAGCACGCTTGGCCTGGCACATCATCACATAGGTCTTGGTGCCGCGACCGGCGCCAAGCTCCCGGCAACGACCGGGACGTGGCGCGGCAGTAGCGATACGCTGGGCGTTGCGGGCAGAGGCAACCGCGGCAGCACGCGCACACACGCCCGACGCAACCGTGACCTGCGCATCGACCGGAGCATGGCAGCCCGGGAAGACAGGCGCAACGAGCTGCGAGATATACGGGTCGGGTTTGGTCGCAAACGCATCCTCATGCAGCGCAAGCGGCGCAGGCGCCAGATTGCCGGCAAAGTTGAGCGCACCCTCGGACGTGTCAAACGACGCCATAATACGAGCGCACAACCAGCGAGGAAGACCCATCAAACGCGAAAGGCGAACCAACCGGCGCTCGGACTCGTCCACGTCGGATGCCGTGGCAAAGTCCTCCACGTTGTCCGCAACCTTGTGCAGCACCGCGTTAGCCAGGCCCGCGGCAGACTTAGCACCGCTGCGTACCAGCTCAACACCCTGGCTCACGGCAACGCGGCCCGGCGTATGCAGATAGAGCATCTCGAAGGCCGAGATGCGAAGCGCCATGCGCACGCGCGGCGCGACTTTTTTGGGCTTATCCAAAAACTGATCGAGCAACTCATTCAAAATGCCCTGCGTGGCGGCAACACCGAGCGCCAAACGCGCGGCAAAAGCGGAATCGCGCTGATCAATGGCCTTGGCGGAAGCACGGGAAGACAATACGTCACGTGCGTACATACCGCGGCGATCGGCCTCCATCAACACATCGAGCGCAAGCTTGCGAGCGGGAGACAACTTGCTCATGACAGTAGACCCCACCTAAGATCGGCACCCTGCAGACCGGCAGCCCAGGCAGAAGCAGCCATGGCACGCTTGCCATCGGGCTTAACCTCAAGCAGTTCAACCACGCCATCGGAAAGGCCCAGGTAAACACGCTTGCTCTTGACGGCAACAGCGCCCTCGCCAAGCGACACATCAGCCGGCACAGCATCGAGCACGCGAACCGATTTGCCGGCAATCACACAACGGGCAGGCGCGGTATCGGACGAAGCGAGCACATGACGCACGCAATCGAGCGCTGCCATCTGCTGATCCAGACGCATCTCCTGCTTGGAAATCTTGGCAGCATGAGTGACGAGTGACTCATCCTGCTCAGCCCAAACAGCCGAGCCGTCGGCAAGCGAGGGAAGCGTATCGGCAAGCAACTTGCCACCAAGCTCACCAAGTTCCATGGTCAGAGCCTCGGCATGCTTACCGGCAACCGAGGTCGAGGCCTGCGCGCAATAAGCGCCCGTATCCACGCCATGCCCAATGCGCATAATGGAAACGCCGGCAACCTCATCACCAGCAAGAATGGCACGCTGAATAGGAGCAGCACCACGCCAACGCGGCAGCAAGGACGCATGAACATTCACAATACCGAGCGGTGCCATATGAAGCACCTTATCAGGCAAAATGCAGCCGTAAGCAGCCACACAGAAAATATCAGCCTGAGCAGCCTGGAGCGCCTCAACAGCCTCAGGCGTCATACGATTGGCCTCAATAACCGGCAGCCCCAGCTCAAGCGCCTTGGCCTTAACAGGAGAAGGCTCAAGCTTCTTACCACGCCCACGAACAGCATCAGGACGAGTAATAACAAGCGCAATCTCGTTCCCAGCCTCAACAAGCGAAGTCAGCGAAGGCACAGCAAAATCAGGCGTACCCATAAACACAATACGCATAAAGAACGTCTCCCCTCAACCAAAGCCGAGACGGCTACAAATAACAGCGGAAAGCCAAGTACCCAGCCCATCCGCAATAACATTTCAACAAGAACAAATATACCCAAAACCAAAGAAAGAGCCGCAATAAAAGCAGCTCTTCCAACAAAGCACCTATCAGCGAAGACGCCCCTCCCTGGCCCAACGGCACCCGGGCGAAGTGGAGCTGGAACTCGCTGTCGGCTTCCGGCGGTGGCTTAGGTTATTGCTCCTCGCGCAGTTCCGGACGAGCCGAAGAGCTCTTTATGTTCTCTTCGCGCGAGCAGGACTGTTTGAGCATGGAGCAAAACCTAAGCCTGCGGCGGAAGGGGGACGGTGGGACCTACTCCGTCTCGCCCGGTCGAGCGCCGCGGGCCAGGGCGTCCTGGTACTCCTTGACGGCCTTGATACGCTGCATCGGTTTGAGTCGCTCGAACATGGTGTTGCCGTGCAGGTGATCGATCTCGTGCTGCAGGCACACGCAGAACAGGTCGCCCGAGGCCTCGTAACGAATCAGGTTGGCATCCAGGTCATACGCCTCGACGACGACATGGTCGGGACGCTCAATCTCGCAGCTAATGCCCGGAATGGACAGGCAGCCCTCGCTAAACGGAACCAGATGGTCGCTCTGCTCAACAATCACAGGGTTGATGAGCACGTACGGGTCGTAGTCGTTCTTGTCGCTGTAATCGCAGTCGATGGTGACAAGCTGAATAAGCTCGCCGATCTGCGGGGCGGCCAGGCCGCAACCGCCGTTCTCGAACATCATCTTCTTCATCTTTTCGGCAAGCGCCTCAATCGCCGGGGTGATTTCCTCGATGACAGCGCACTCCTGGCGCAGACGAGGGTCGGGCGACAGTACGATTCCGTTGGCTTCCATGGCCATCCTTTCGGGTTGTTACATCAAATCATAGGCGTCGACGTCAACGCTCACGCTCACGCCGCGCACGGAGCCCACCTCTTTGAGGCAGGCGTCGATATCATCAGAGACATGGTACCCTACCGGCGACTTTACAAGCAGATGGAAGCGGTAACGGTCCTTGGCTCTCTCGATTACACACGAAGCCGGGCCCAACACGTGCGGCACGGCACTCCCCGCCCGCAAAAAGTCGGGCGCGGCGGCATGCCAGCGGCGCTTGAGGAGCTTCGCGATGCGCCCGATGTAGTCCTGCGCTTCATCTGCGTTCGCCGACCACACTAAGATGTTGACCAATCGCACGAACGGCGGATAGAGCACATCGCGACGCTGGTCCAAGTCGTAATCGGTAAAGATCGAACGGTCGTGCTCGGCGACGGCGCGAATGACCGGGTCCTCGGGCAGGTAGGTCTGGATGATAACCTCGCCCGGGCGATCGCCGCGACCGGCGCGGCCCGCAACCTGCTCCAGCAGATCGTAGGCGCGCTCCCCCGCTCTAAAATCGGGCAGCTTGAGGGCAAAGTCGGCATTGACAACACCCACGAGCGTGACCTCGGGAAAGTCGAGGCCCTTGGCGATCATCTGCGTGCCTAGCAGCACGGCGCAATCGGCGGCATCGAACTGTTCGAGCAGCTTTTTGTGCGCGTCCTTGCCGCGCGTGGAATCGGCATCCATGCGAATAATGGCGACGTCCTCGGGCAGCATCTGGTGTAGCGCGTCTTCGATCTGCTGCGTGCCCAGGCCCATTTTTGCCAGGTAGCGGCTTCCGCACTTGGGGCAGCGACTCGTGGGTGCTGGGTACGGCTGCACACGCCAAGACGATCCACAGGTGTGGCACTGCAGCGTGTGCGTGCGCTCGTGGTACGTAAGCGCCGTGGAGCAGTGGTTGCAGGTGGGGACGCAACCGCACTCGCGGCACATGAGGAAGGGCGCAAAGCCGCGGCGGTTGTGCAGCAGCACAGCCTTCTCGCGGCGCTCAACGACACGTTCCAAGCCTTCCATCAACGGTTTTGAGAACATGGAGCGGCTGCCATGCGAGAACTCTCGACGCAAGTCGGCGATGCGAACCGTGGGTAGGACGGCGTGTCCCGGGCGCTCGGGCATCTCGACGCGCGTCCAAGTGGCGCCGTTATACGTGCCACGGCGGCAGCGGTCGAGGGCCTCGGCAGAAGGCGTGGCGGAGCCCAACACGAGCGGGCAGCGGTAGCGCCGCGCCATCTCGGCCGCCACCTCGCGCGCGTGGTAGCGCGGACTGGAGCCCTGCTTGTAACTGGTCTCGTGGTCCTCGTCGATAATGATGAGACCCAAGTCGCTGAGCGGGCAGAAGAGCGCCGAGCGGGCGCCCACGACCACGCGGGCAGCACCGCTGGCGACCATATCCCACTGGTCCAGGCGCTCGCCGGCAGAAAGACGCGAATGGAACACAGCGACCGTCTCGCCAAAGCGCGAGCGGAAGCGGCCGACGATCTGGGCCGTCAGCGAGATCTCGGGCACGAGCACGCAGGCCGAACGGCCGGCAGCGAGGACGCGCTCGATAGCGGAGAGGTAGACCTCGGTTTTGCCGGAACCGGTGACGCCATCAACCAGCACCACGTCACCATGGGCATCGAGGCGGGCGCGTTCGATCTGCGCGAGCGCCTGCTGCTGCCCGTTGGTAAGTGCCACCGGCGCCTTGCCGCTTGCCGAAGACAGTGTGGTCTGCTCGCCGCAGCCACGCCACGCACGGCGCTCCTCCACCACCACGACGCCGCGTTTTTCGAGTGCCTTGATGGTCGCCGACATGCTGTTGTAGAGCAGGTTGAGGTCGCGCGTCGTGACCGGGCCGCACTGGAGAGCCTCGATAAGCTGACGCTGGCGGACCGCCGTTTTGGGCGGCGTGTAATCAAAGCCCTCAGACGTGAGCATGACCCAACGGTTTTGGATGGGTTTGACGGCGGGGAGCTCAACGGTCCACACGCCGTCGTCACCCTTGATCACGCGTGGACTACCGCCCGGGGGCAAGAACAGGCGCAGGCACTCGGAAAGCGTCGCGACGTATTCGCGGCTCATCCAACGTGCAATACGGGCAGCTTCGGCGCTAAAGAGCGGCTTGCTGAGGATGGCCTCGATGGGCTTAATGCGCGCAGGATCGAGGGCGCAGTTGCCCTGCAGGTCGTCCAGCTCAGGCGCGATGTCAACGATATAGCCGGCGGCCGCGCGGTTACCAAAGTGAACCAGGACCGTAGAGCCGATCTGAGCTTCGCTGGCAAGCGACTGCGGAATGCCATAGGCAAATGGCTCAGATAACGCGCGTGTAGGGATGTCGAGAACCACACTTGCGTAGGCGGTGACGGGCTCAGGAGTAGGCTCGGGCTTGGCCGGAGCAGCAACAACAGAGGCGGACTCCGCCTGAGTCTCCTCCGGTTCCGGCGAACCAAACAGCGAAAGTTGTTGAGCCATACACCACCTCTAATAAATCGACCAGCGAGAGGCGGGACAAGGTTATCAGTAGTGTTTTTTACAGCGTTGCCGCCGGGAAAAAACAACAATCGGCGATAAAAAAAGGGGAAAACAAAAAAAAAAA